>DZBG01000093.1 GCA_022729855.1 Bdellovibrio sp. | reverse complement strand
ACCTTATGAAGTTATGATGAAGAAAAGTTGCACTAGGAAATGGTAGTTGGGAATCTTTAATATTAAATCTTTGCCCAAAAATCTCTACAGGTATCCTTGGATCTGCCATTACTTTCTGTAAGGATCAAAACCTTGATGAAAGCTTAGGAGATGATATTTGGTCTATTAAATTACAATTACCATCAAAAGCTCTCCCTGGAACATCGCCTTCTGCACCAGTACAATCAGCTTGTATTACTACAGGTAATTTAGGAAATTTTGACCTTGGAGCAGGCCCTTATAGAATTGTGACTAAAAATTTCCCGATCAATATTATTGCGTTCAAAGACAAGAACTGCCAAGTACCTAGTAATTTATATATTTTCGAACAAGGCCTAGAGGCGACCTATGGCTTTGATAAATTGTTTGTGTATTCAACAACAAATGCTGAGTCTCCTCATATATTCTTACTATCTTCAAAAACTAAAAAGATGGGAAGTGCCCTTGATACTTTAATTCCTAGTATTTCATGCTCATCAGGTGACTGCTCATTTATTAATCCATTACCCGTCGCCCCTAGTACTGTTTATGACTATTATATCTCTGGTAACTCATCTTCTCAGATTATTCTAGATCCACTTTATAATTGTTCATCTATTACAGATCTTACTTCAGGTTCAGACCTGAACTTTGAGAGCTGTGAGGACAGAAGTGATCGTGCAGGATCAAGAGTACGAGTGACACCGATTTCTGATTCAGTTTGCTTAAGTGTATCTCCCTGTACTTTTACATTTAAGGTAAACGGAAATACTCAAACGAAGACAATTGTTTCAGCAGGAGCTGAACCTATGGATCAGCTTTGACAACAAGAGTTAATCCTGAAGACGTTGGGAATAAATAATTTGAACTATGCCGCCCCACTTGTTTTCTCTCTCGGAAATTTAGATCAACTAAAAAAATCAGGAGGGATACTTTCTGATGTACAAGAAATGATGTCATCAAGTGTTATCGGTGGTGCCTTTAAAGAAATCGCAAACTGTTCAGCTTTATCTGGAACTCGTGAGATAGATGTTTTTGATGAGGGGCAATTCAGAAGAGTTAGAATTGCTATTGCAGGTATCAACGAGGCCATTCCTCGCCAACTTTGCAATAGTGCTCCTTCATCTGCAGGCGAATGCTCTGATTCCTTTGATAAAAAAATTGTCCTAAGTTTTCTTAGCAATAATATCTTCTATCCTCAAAAAGTTTTAAAAATCGACTGTAATAATAGGGCCGGGATGAGTGAGGATATTCATTCAAACGGTGAAAGAAACGAGAGAAGACTTATTTACTGGAATACTCCGACAGCATCAACAAACTTTCGTATTCAAGAATATAGCTATGAAAAAGAAATGACTGGTTCAACGATTAAGTCATTAAGAACTGGTTATACTCAAGTTGCAAGAGCATCATCTGCTTCTGAACCAATCAGAATAATGAAATCTGAATATGAATATTCATTAAATAATGGATCTCCATTTGAAAGACTCACAAAAAATGAACTTCAAATTGGTGATGGAGCCTCTGCAACAGTAACTGCTGCTAATAAACAATACAATAACAGCACCTCTGATTCAGCTGGAAAGATGTTCATTCTTCCAGAAATGAAGCAACTTCTTGGGACAGACACAATTCACCAATATAATCTTTCGTATGGAGTCGCTGATTATACAAAATCTGTCACCTCTCCAAACGGAGCTTATAAATTAATAGTATCATTTACTTCAGGGACCCCATTTACTTACCAAATTGTCTCAAGCTCTGGCTTATATAAAAAAGGTTCTGGTGCACTTGTTACCGGTTATTCTCTAGGAGATATTTCGATTAACGACTCTGGTAGAGTTGTGATTGGATTTGTAGATTCGAGTAGTATTAAATTTGTTACTTTTTTAGCAAGTGATAGCTCACCTAGTTTTACACCCACTTCAACTGGGCTTCCCGCTTCAGGAAATTCTAAAAAAATAAAAATTCATGTAGGAAATGATGATCTTATCACTGTTGCTGACCACTCAAGTTCAGGCATTGTCAGTGCTAGAATTATAGACACTTCGGGAGCTCTTTTATCAGGCAACACTTCAAATGGCTTTGATTTTCAAACATCAACTGCCATTTCTGGAGATTTTATTATTCACCATATAGATGGATTAAACGCTAAACTCTGCTATTTTTCAAACCCATCTATAAAATGTGATTTTATTCAATTTCCTAATTTTTCTACTACTGGGCCAGCTGCTTCGATTACTGGCGCTCCGTCTGGGACCAATGATCCAGTTATTACTATCAACTCAGGATTTACTATTGGTGATAGCGTCTCTATTTACTCGGACCCTGGATGCTATACCACTCCTTTTACACAAACAGCTTCAACAGCAGCACCACTTAACGCCAATATTTCAAGTTCAATAGGATTGAATAATTACTACATGAAATTAAATAGTGGTTCATGTACAGCTCTTAATATCAGCTATTATAAATCTGCTTATGGAAGATATATTACCAACTCGACCTCATCTACTACTATTGGCAGTGGAACTGCTTATATTGATCCAAAATTTACTTATGATAGTGGAACGGGAAATACTGTATTTAACTTATTATTAAATCAAAATGTATTCAAAAAAATTACAGTAAATGCGACAACAGTTTCAACTTTTGTGACATCAGGAGCAGCATTATCAGTTTCAAGCCATGATAATAGTTTTCTAAAAACGGGTGTTCCGGGTAGTGCAACTGCCAATGGAACATTTATTGATTTTGACCAAGCAGATGTCCCAATAAAGTATCCAAACTTTGATGGTTCATCATCAGGTCTTAAACCACAAATATTTATTAATAATTTCTCAGGAACATTAGGAAACTAGATTACTTAGCCAAGCTTATAAACATTCTTCATGAAGGCCTTAAATTTTTTAAGGACTTCAAGATTGAAGGCGCCGATATGATTGATCATGAGATCGTTAATGACGGTCTCAGGAGTTTGTCCAAGGCATGTCACCTGACGGTCATAAAGACAGCAGAGTGCGTGGCATTCCTGAACTGGTGACATATTGTTTATGCCTTTCGGAAATCCTGTTCCATTCATTCTTTCTTCATGGGTCGCAATTAAACCTAAAACTGTTGCATTGGCAAAGGGCTTATCTTGTAAGGCCTCAACACCAATAACAGGATGCTGCTTATAGCTGATTTGCTCAGCAGGAGTCATGGATTTAAAGTCTTTAAAGAAGAGTGCCTGATCCCCTTCCTTCATCATGGCATAACCGACATCATGAAAAAGTGATGCAATCCCAAGGGTTCCTAATTGATCTCTTGAAAACTTCAACTCTTCCCCAAAACTAATGGCCAGTGAGCAAACATTTACCGCGTGAGAATGCATAAGAGAAGTTTGTGTTCCATCCCCACTGCCATCACGATTGAGAATAGAAAGAAGTACGTCCTGATTTTGAGACATAATATCAATCAGATTATTCGCCGCTTTCTCAGCTGTCGAGTATGCCGCTTGTGATTGAGGATTTTTATAAATTTCCTCCGAAGCACTTTCGGCAACCCCACTTGCAAGACTACCTTTTTGCTCTGAATTGAGTTTGTCAGAGTTTAAAAGAAGAGAATCTAAAAACTCTTGGTACTTTGTCTCATCCTGTCCGGTAATAAAAAGTTTACGAACTTTTTTCTTCTTCAATGCTTTAAGGCGGTGAGTTTCTATTTCGTCGCCACTTCTCACATAAAGAAGGCAGCGGTCATCTACTTTTATATACACATCGAACATCAGCGCAAGATCACCGACGAGAGTGCTCAATTGAATGGGAACAAAACTTTTTGAATCTGACATTTACCCAATCTTTAGTTTGTTTATCTTATTATTTTCTCATAAATACCGAAAAAATTATAAAGAAAATATTGAGGTTTTATGAATGACTTAAAGAATCCTGATTTTAAAGAAATCGTTATTGAATTTTGTAATGAATCAGATGAGCTTATTGATCTACTATATAGCTCTCTTGATGATTTTGAAGAGACTTCAAATGTGCAAGCTTTGGAGCAGTTTGGTCAAATCATAGATAGAATAATGGGTGCGGCCAAATCAATTGGGGCAACTCGTACAGGTCAATTTTCAGAACTAGGAAAAGTGATTGGTTATAAAAGCAGTCAAACGAATGATCCGCAATTATTAAAAATCACCCATGCTGTACTCTCGGATAATGTGAATATCGTCGAAACTCTGTTAAAAAATATTAGAACGAAACAAGAAGAAACTGTTGAAGGAATTAACCTAGAGGCTTTCGGCTCTAGGTTAAAATGGCTATCAGAAAAATTTAAACATATTGAAAGGGCCTCTGTATCAATAGAACAAAAGAAACCTAAAATGGATCAAGCTTCAATTGATGATCTTCTTAAAAACTTAGGCCTTTAATTTTGATCTTATCCATGGGGCGATCATTGGGATCATTGAGACAATGATCACTCCAAAAATAATATAATGAAAATTTCTTTTAACGATGGGTAAGTTACCAAAGAAATAACCGGCCAGAATAAAAGTAAAAACCCAAGCGATGGCACCTAAGATATTATAAGTCACAAATTTTTTGTAATTCATTCCACCAATACCGGCAATGAATGGAGCGAAGGTTCTTACAATAGGAGCAAACCTCGCTGCAACAATTGTAAATGCTCCCCACTTTGCGTAAAAAGCATTCGTATCATCAAGATATTCTTTTTTAAAGAATCTGCTATTGGTTTCAAAAACTTTGGGCCCCAAATATTTACCTATATGATAATTAACAGTGTCACCAATAATTCCGGCAATAGTTAATGTCCCTAGTAAAATCCAAAGATTTAATCCATCACTCAGACCAGCAAGAGCGCCAAGAGCAAATAACAAAGAATCGCCTGGCAAAAATGGAGTCACCACAAGACCTGTCTCACAAAAGATAATGAGAAACATAATGACATAGACCCATGGCCCAAAAAAGGCGATCCACTGAAGGAGATGCTGATCCATGTGTAAAATAATATCTAAAATCTGACTCATTATTTTTCCCGTTTTATAAACTTGGTTTAGTTTTTCCTACAAAATAAAGAACTGCTGCCGCAAGAAGAAAAACAGCAAGACCGAATAAATCTGACTCTCCTAATGCACCCATCATTCCAGAAAAATCTAGCTTATCACTAAATCCATCCATAATCTGAGTGAGAGCAAGAAGGATCCCTGCAATAGCACCACCAGCGATAAGACCAGATGAGAATAAAATTCCTGGGCCTGTTTCAGATTCTGCTTCTGTCGCAGGCTTATGCTTGCGCTCCACTAACCAACGAACAACACCACCAACAAAGATCGGAGTCGAAGCCGAGATTGGAAGATAAACACCTACTGCAAATGGAAGGGCAGAGATACCACAAAGCTCCAAGACTAAAGCAAGGGCCACCCCAAGAAGAACTAATCCCCAAGGAAGTTTCTGAGTTAAAATCCCATCAATAATAAGTGACATCAAACGAGCTTTAGGAGCTTCGTATTTTGTTACATTCGTACCATCATCACGTTTATTAAGTGTTCCATTAATTCCCGGATCTACTAAATAAGCAATTGTCCCGTTATCATCAACAAGATATTTCCCTGGAGAGAGAACAGTTAACACATCTGCCGCAGATTGCTCTGTCACTTGATAAACATAATATTCTTTATCATCAGCTTTTGCTTCAGGACCTTGAATTTTTTGTTTCACACTGAGCGAAGTCACATCCACAGTATAGGCCGGAACTTTTTTTGAATAAATTGTTGAAGCATCATTTAAAAGTTTAAGTGAGAATCCAATGACAATAGCACTTGAAAGAGCTCCAATAAGAAGCCCAATCTGCTGATACCTTGGTGTTGCACCAAGAATATAACCAGTCTTTAAATCTTGAGAAGTTGTCCCACCGTTTGAAGCTGCAATACAAACAACAGCAGCAATACTTAAGGCCCCTACTCTATACTCAGGCCCAATCCATCCCACAGCGAGGAAAACTAAACACGTAAGAAGAAGTGTGGCCACAGTCATTCCAGAAATTGGATTTGATGATGAACCAATCTCACCTGTAAGGCGTGAGCTGACTGTCACAAAAAGAAAGCCAAATAACATAATCATAACAGCAGACAATAAATTAATATGAAGGGCCGGAGCAAACCACAGGGCCACAACCATCACAAGTGTTCCAATCACCACAAATGAAAAAGGAAGATCATCTTCAGTACGAGATTTAGTAGCTTTCTCTGATTTACCTCCAAAAACACTGGCAAGCCCTGACTTCGCACCATGAATGATTGTCGGTAAACTTTGGAAAAGAGAAATAATCCCTCCAGCAGCTACCGCACCTGCACCAATATAAAGAACATAATTTCTCCAAATATCATGGATACTCATATCTTTAATAAGCATTTTCGCTGGGAATAATGGCTCCACTAGATTTCCACCAAAAAGAGCAATCATGGGGATAAGAACAAAACTAGACAGAACTCCCCCTGCAACCATAATAGCAGCAGTTCTCATTCCGATAATATAACCAACACCAAGAAGCTCAGGAGAAACTTCTGCAGAAATAGCTGAGCCTTTAAAAAAGCTAAATGCTTTTTCAGGAACATCTTTCCAAAGTCTCATCCCAACATTAAAAAATTTATAAAATAATCCAAGAAAGAATCCGCCAAAAACGATTTTCCCAGACGACCCACCTTTCTCACCCACAATCAGAACTTCCGCACAGGCCGTTCCTTCTGGGTAAATAAGTTTACCGTGCTCTTTGACAATCAAAGCTTGGCGCAGAGGAATCATCATTAAAACACCGATCAATCCACCCAAGATTGAAACAGTCATAATGCGGTTCAAATCAAGGTCATAACCTAAAATCAAAAGCGCTGGCATAGTAACTGCCACACCAAAAGCAATTGATTCACCTGCTGACCCAGTTGTTTGAACCATATTGTTTTCTAAGATTGTGGCCTTTCTTAGACCAAACATTTTAGACAAACCTTTAAACAAAGTAATCGAGAGAACGGCCACTGGAATGGAAGCCGAAACAGTCATTCCTACTTTTAAAGCAAGATAAAGTGATGAAGCACCAAAAAGAATTCCGAGAAGAACTCCCATAATAATTGGCCCAACAGAAAACTCTTTCATCTTTTCAGATGCAGCGACAAAAGGCTTAAACTCTTTAATCATATATTTCCTTGAATAGTTTCTTAGATCTTAATGAGATTTCTCTAATACGGCCACTGTCAGTCTACTAATACAAACGAGTTTTTTATCAGATTCGGTTTCAATACGAATATCCCACACATGAGTTTTTCGACCGATATGAATTGGTCTTACAGTGCCGACGACATAACCACTAGTGGCCGCTCGGAGATGGTTGGCATTGATTTCAAGCCCTACGACTGTGTTTTTAGTAATATCTACACAAAGTGCTGACGCTACACTTCCTAAAGTTTCAGCTAGAACACAAGAAGCACTACCATGAAGCAAGCCATAAGGTTGCTTTGAGCGCTCATCCACTGGCATTTTAGCCTCGATAAAATCATCTCCAATGGCGGTATATTCAATCCCAATATGAGTTGTTAAATTCTTCGTCCCTTTTTGACTTCCCTGTAGGGCCTCGAGAGTGACTTCTTTAAACCATATACTCATCTTTTTTCTCCTGGTAATATTGGATCTCTAACTAAGGACCAATGATGAAACTTAAGGCCAAGCATATTTTAGTCACTCATGAGTATGAAGCAAACGATATTCTAAAAAAACTTAAAGAAGGAAAAACCTTCGAAGATTTGGCCCGTGATTTCTCACTTTGTGGATCTGCGGCCAGTGGTGGAGACTTAGGAGAATTTTCAAAAGGAATGATGGTGCCCTCTTTTGAGAAGGCCCTACTCGCTCTCACTCCAAATGAAATATCGGGAGTGGTCAAAACCCAATTTGGATTTCATATTATTAAAAGACTTTAAGTGTATCTTTAAAAAAGAGAATCATTTTTTTATAGCTAGCAGTACTAATCGACTCGTTAACATTATGGATAAGTCCCCTTTCCTCATTAGTCAGTCTCACTGGCAAAAACCGATAAACATTCTGACTCACACTTTCGTATCTTGAGGCATCGGTTCCACCAATTGTGATATAAGGTGTGATCATGGCATTGGGAAAATAACGAGCAATTGAATTTGAAAGGATAGTAAAACCATAACTATTTTTTGGTGAGATACGCGAAGCTTCCTTATCTCCAATACTAGATATCTCAACTTCAAAGCCTTCACATAATTTTTCTACATGATGGCGTACATCACTTAAAGTATCCCCTGGAAGTAGTCTAAAATTAACGACGACCTCTGCAATACTAGGGAGAACATTTGAGGCTTCACTTCCCTTACTCATGGTAAGAGCTGTGGTTGTTCTAATAAGTGCATTAGAGGCGCCTACTTTTGAAAGCTTACTAATAAGCAGTGGTTGTAATAACCACTGATTTGAAACTGCGAGTTTTGTCAGAAAACCAGAATCAGAAGCTAGATTAATTAAAAAATCTTGCATGGGTTCAATAAGACGAGGTTTAAATTGATTATCCTCAAGTCTTTGCATAATGACTGCAGCTTTTCCAAGAGCGGTATGAAGCGGTGGCATAGATGAGTGTCCACCTTCTCCTTTAACTTTAATAACAACTGATGAAAAACCTTTTTCGGCCAAACCGATAAGAGCGATATCTCTTTTAAGCCCGGCAATTCCTGAGCCAGAAACAATTCCACCTTCATCATAAACTGCTTCAAATTGAATCTTTTTATTCTGGAAGTAC
This sequence comes from Bdellovibrio sp., assembly GCA_022729855.1. GTDB lineage: Bacteria > Bdellovibrionota > Bacteriovoracia > Bacteriovoracales > Bacteriovoracaceae > DZBG01. The sequence continues at coordinate 1,390 of DZBG01000093.1, read as the reverse complement.
TCCGAAACTTTTGCAGCTCCCTGTGCTCCTCCAACTTCTTCATCATGCCCAAAAGCAAAATAGATATCTCTCTCAGGAGTAAAATTTTCTTCTAATAATAATTCTGTCGCATCCAGTAATGAGAAAAGCATCGACTTCATATCTATTGTTCCACGGCCGAGAATCATTCCATTTTCAACTTTCCCCGAAAATGGATCACTCTTCCAAAGTGATTTATCTCCTGCTGGAACAACATCATAATGAGATAAAAACAGGATCGGGCTTAGATCTGAGTTTCTCCCTTTCCAATGAAAAACAAGACTATGAGAATTGATTTTTATAAAATTTAATTTTTTATAGATAACAGGATAGCTTTTAAAAAGATAATTTTGAAATTCAATGAAGGGTTTAAAGTTTGTTAAAGAATAATCTTCATTACTTACTGTAGGAATTTTAAGTCCGCCAGAAAATCTTGAAATTTGTTTTTCAAATTTTTCAGAAATAGTAAATTCTTGTGAATCAGAAAATGTTTTAAATGGAAAAGTAAAATATCTAAATCCAAGCACACCTACCAAGAGGGCCAGACCTAGAGAGAAAGTATAAATTATTTTTTTCATGAATTAATACTAACGAAGACCTAAGGCCTTGGCCACCATATGAGGGAGGGCCCCACTTGATTTGGCATTATAGAATGAAGCATAGATTACCATATCGGCTTTTGGAGTTTTAATAAGCTGAGTTCTCTGAATTCCATTGGTCGTATCACACTGAGAAGCATCACCAATGACGGCATTAGTTCGACAAACCGATGGCCTATCGTTGTAAACACGACAGCCTCCATCCTCACCAAGAAAGATACATTTTCTTTCTTCAAAATTCATTTTGTAAAAAGCAGAATCATCATCACCAGCTGTTACTTGTAGCTTGAGTCTCTCTAGATCAATCTCAACTCCCTCACTAATTCTTCTCGCGAGGAGTGCCGCCTCATCATCAGTCACGCTGACCTGAGTATGACAGCAAGCTGAGCATCCCTCTTTGCATGGACTCATTTCTTTAATCAATGGATGAGCGAAAACTTCTTCATTGAGATCATCAATAGCACGGTGGATGAAGTCCACTCGCTGAAAGGGATTAGTCATCTTGCGAAGATGTTCAAGAACGAATCTTACCAGAGTATTAAACTCTGGATTATCCTTAAACTGGTCAAATGTTTTCTTTGCAATAGCTGGGACGTTCATCATTCCTCTCTCGCCTAAACAAGGCTTACTGTTATTTTAAAGTAAACAGATTTAGAGGCAAGGCAACGGCCTAAAGAGGAAAGAAGTGTCACAACGTGTTAAGAAATATTTTATATTTAGATTAGGGCGTGTCCTCATTTAATCATAATCAACTGAAATAATATAAATCCACG
>DZBG01000016.1 GCA_022729855.1 Bdellovibrio sp. | reverse complement strand
AGCAAGATGCACCCTCTTAATTTTAAAAGCCCTCTGCAAAGAGGGCTTTTTTTTTGGCATTTATGCGTTAGAATCTATGAATGCAAAAAAAAATTCTTAAAATTCAATTAATTACATTATTCTCACTCTCAATTCTGAATTTACTCTATTTTTATTTTAGAGATTCATTACCTGATAATTTTTTTGAGATCAGTTCTCAGAATAATTCCATCAATTTCTTTTCTTATTACACAATCAGCTTCATTGCTAACTTTGGATACTGGACTGGCCTATGGGTAGTAGTGAGTTTTTTTGCTTTCGCAGGAATCTTTTATTATTCAATTCAAAAACGTAATGATTGGAAGCGACTTCTTGTTTTTGCTTCACTCATTCCATTAACAATCATTCTTGGATATATCGTTTTTCCCTTAGCATTAGGTGACGGTCTATTCTTCTTCTTAAAAGAAAATATGAATCTGCTTTACGCAGCACTCAGCTTTGTCTTTTTTGCCACATCTTTCTTCTATCTCGTTTCAGAGAAACACTTTTTCCAAACAACAAAATGGTGCAATAAAAAATTGCAGATACTTTTCCGTAAAATTCAAAAAATAGATTACTCGAATCTTGCTGATAAAATTAAAACTCCTCTACTCGCACTCCCTATGGGGAAACTAGGGCTTCCAAGTCCTGAGACTAAAGAGCTTAAGGCCCCTGTTGTAAAAACTCCTCGCGCTGAAATAGAAGAAGAGGAAGAAATCACTTCAGAGTTTGAAGAAGAGGAATACGAAGAATTTGAAGAAGAAGAGGATGAAGAAGAAATTAATGATTCTCTTGATGAAGAAATTGAAGAGGACGAGGATAGTGATGAAGATGAACCTGTTCATGAACTAACAGCTGAGGAAGAAAGATTCTTTTTAGAGTCTGAACTCGTCGAGTGTCTTGTTCCTAAGAAAACATCTTCTGTCTCAACAAATCCTGATTCTGAATACTTTGAGAAAATTTCATATTCAATCGAAGATAAGCTCAAAGAGTTTCATGTTCATGCCCAAATTATCAATGTTCTTAAAGGTCCAGTTGTGGATACTTTTGAGCTTGAACTTGGTGCAGGTGTAAAAGTAACGAGTGTTACAAATAAAATTAACGAACTTAGTATGGCCCTTATGGGAGCTCCTATTCGTATGGTTTACCCAATGAAGGGGAAATCAACAATTGGTATTGAGGTTCCTCGTAATCCACGTGAAGTTATTTATTTAGATGAAGTTCTAAAAACTGAAGAATACAGAAACAGCACTTGCAGACTTCCTATTGCTATGGGGAAAGATGCTTATGGTGATGCTTCAATTCTAGACTTAACTGAAACTCCCCACTTTCTTGTGGCCGGTACTACAGGTGCTGGTAAGTCAGTATTTATTAATACTCTACTTGTTTCACTAATCGTCAGGCTCTCACCGAAGAAGTTAAAACTTCTTCTTATCGATCCAAAACAACTTGAATTAGCACTTTACCAAACGCTCCCTCACTTGATCATGCCAGTAGTGACTGATCCAAATATGGCCTCAGCAGCACTTCTCTGGGCGATTGAGGAAATGGAGAGACGTTATACAATTCTCAAAGATTTCGCGGTTAAAAATATTGATGGTTATAACAAGAAATTAAGAACGGCTTCTCCTGAACTTATTGCGAAAATTTCACATCAGTTTAGTGATGAAGAGACTGGTGGTTATGAGCTTCCTTATATTGTGGTTGTAGTAGACGAGTTTGCTGACCTTGTTCTTTCAAAAGCTGGAAAGAGTATTGAGAATTCAATTAGCCGTCTCGCCGCTAAGGCCCGTGCTTCTGGGATCCATATTGTACTCGCAACTCAGCGTCCATCAACAGATGTTATTACTGGTGTAATTAAAGCAAACTTCCCGACACGAGCTGCCTTCCGTGTCACAACAAATATGGATTCAAGAGTAATTCTTGATACTCCAGGAGCAGAAAAACTTCTTGGTAAAGGGGATATGCTCTTTAAAAAAGGTATCGATACTCTTCGTATGCACTCTGCGTATGTGGATGAAGAAGAAATTGAGGCCCTTGTTGCCAAACTTGCTACTATTCCAGTTTGTTATTCTCAGAAGGCCATGGACTTCATTAACGGAGCGAATGAACCTGATGGGGAGATGTCATTGGGAGACGATGGTGACTCACCTTCGGCCAAAGATGAAAAATATGAAGAAGCGATTAGAATTGTCGCTACTTATCGCCAAGCAAGTGCATCATTTTTGCAACGTCGTTTAGGTGTTGGATACAACCGAGCAGCTAATCTTATCGAAGAAATGGAGCGTCAGGGAATTGTTGGCCCAGCGCAAGGATCTAAACCCCGCAAAGTTCTCGTTTCTCCTCCGGCAGACAGTTAAAACCTCCTTGCCGGAGATTCAGGCTTGTGTTATTTAAATCAGACAATTTGTAACTAAATTCCCCACTTAAGGGGAAAATCTAATCATCCAATTGGTTGGTCCGGAGAGATTCGGTAATGGATGATCTGAAATATAACCACCCAAGGAGAAATCACATGGCTACACTATCAATTAAACAACTTCTCGAAGCAGGAGCTCACTTTGGTCACCAGACTCACAAGTGGAATCCAAAAATGAAGAAATACGTATACGGTGAACGTAACGGTATCTACATTATCGATCTTCAACAAACTCTTCCTATGGCAGAAAAAGCTTACGAGTTTCTTAAGAAAACAACTGCTGCTGGTAAATCTGTTCTTTTCGTAGGAACAAAAAGACAAGCAGCTGACGCTCTTAAGAAAGCAGCTGAAGAATGTGGTGCTTACCATGTTACTTCACGTTGGTTAGGTGGAATGCTTACTAATTATAAAACTATCGCTCTTTCAGTTGATAAACTTCGTAAAGTTGAAAAAATGAAAGAAAATGGTGACTTCAAACTTCTTACAAAAAAAGAGCAATCTGGACTTGAGAAAGAAGTAGCTAAACTTGAAAAAAACCTTGGTGGAATCAAGAACATGAGAAAGATCCCAGGCGCGATCTTCATCATCGATCCATCAATGGAAGATATTGCAGTTAAAGAAGCGAACCTTCTTGGAATTCCTGTTGTAGCAATCACAGATACTAACTGTGACCCTACAGGAATTGATTATGTTGTTCCAGGTAACGACGATGCACTTAAATCAATCAATCTATTCATTGATTATTTTTCAAATGCAGTTGTTGAAGGTGGAGCGAAAAACAGAAAAGATACTGATTCTGCTGATCGTGATGTTGATCTTGAAAAAGAAATTCTTGCGAAATATGCAAAAGATATCGATCTTCAAGGTGAAGACGAAGTTTAATTTTCAGTTATTTAAAAGAAAGGAAAAATTCACATGGCATATACAGCTGCTGACGTAAAAAACTTAAGAGAAACAACTGGTGCAGGGATGATGGACTGCAAGAAAGCTTTGGATGAAGTGGGTGATTTCCAGAAAGCCGTAGATTATCTACGTGCTAAAGGTCTTGCCGCTGCTGCAAAGAAAGCCTCTCGCGTAGCTGCTGAGGGTGTTGTTGGAGCATTAGTTTCTGGAAACAAAGCTTCTCTAGTAGAAGTAAATATTGAAACAGACTTTGCTGCTAAAAATACAGATTTTCTTGCTTTCTCTAATACAGTAACAGCTAAAGCTGTTGAGCATTCAATTGCAACTGTTGATGGTCTACTTGCAGTAAACGTTAGTTCAAATACGACAGTTAAAGATCTAATCTCTGAGCTTACAATTAAGATTGGAGAAAAAATCGATATCCGTCGTGTTGAAACTCTTACTCTTACAGGTAATGGAGTCATTGGTTCTTACGTTCACTCTGGAAAAATTGGTGTTCTAGCGAAAATCGAAGCTGATAAAGATGTAACAAACAATGAAGCAGTAACTGAACTTGCTAAAGATATTTGTATGCAAATTGCAGCAGCTAACCCAATGTTCCTTAATTCATCTGAAATTGATGAATCATACAAAGCGAAAGAAGCTGAAATTTATGCTGCTCAATTAAAAGAGCAAGGTAAAGCTGAAGCAATGATTCCAAATATCGTTAAAGGTAAACTTGCAAAACTTGCTTCTGAAGTATGTCTTTATGAGCAATCTTTTGTAAAAAATCCAGATACAACAATTGGTAAACTGATCGAGACTGTTTCTAATGCAACAGGAACGAAACTGACAGTGACTAAATTCATTAAGTTCAATCTTGGTGAAGGTATCGAGAAGAAAGCAGACAATTTTGCAGAAGAAGTTGCAAAAATGACTAGCGGACAAGCCTAGTAATAAAAAATTGTTTTATAAGTGAAGGGGACTTTTTAGTCCCCTTTTACTTTATAAAGGTATCACATGAAATATTCACGCGTTCTTTTAAAACTCTCTGGAGAAGCTCTTGCTGGAGATCAGGGACATGGGATTCAAGGAGAAGTTCTTGAAAAACTTAGCTCTGAAATTTGTGAGCTCCAAAAAACTGGTGTTGAAATTGGGATAGTCGTTGGAGGAGGAAATATTCACCGTGGAGTTGCTGGTGCAACAACAGGGATGGATAGATCAACTTCTGATTATATGGGAATGATGGCAACAGTTATCAATTCACTGGCCCTTCAAGATTCGTTAGAAAGAAAAGGTGTTTATACTCGAGTGATGTCAGCGATTGATATGCAAGAGGTAGCAGAGCCTTATATTCGTCGTCGTGCTGTTCGCCACTTAGAAAAAAAACGTGTGGTGATATTTGCTGCAGGAACAGGTAATCCGTATTTTACAACTGATACAACAGCTGCCCTTCGTGCCAATGAAATAAACGCAGGTTTAATCATGAAGGCGACAAAGGTTGATGGGATTTACGATAAAGATCCTATGAAATTTAAAGACGCAGTAAAATTTGATACACTTTCATATATCGAAGTTTTAAATAAAGAAATTAAAGTAATGGATTCAACGGCCATCACACTTTGTATGGATAACAACATGGATATTGTTGTGTTCAATATGTTTGAGCAAGGAAATATTCAAAAAGTTATCAACGGTGACAAAACTGTTGGAACACTTGTTACAAAAAAGATCTAAGGAGTTAAATCATGATGAATGAACTTAAACCAGTAATTGATGATCAAATGAGCAAAGCGATTAAATCGCTTCAAAATAATCTTACTAAAGTTAGAACAGGACGTGCCTCGGCAAATGTTCTTGATGGTATTATGGTAGATTACTACGGGACAGCAACACCGATTAAACAAACAGGACAGATCTCAACTCCTGAAGCACGTCTTCTTCAAATCCAGCCATTTGATAAGACTCTTATTCCTTCAATTGAAAAAGCAATCCTTGCCGCAAATATTGGTGTAACCCCAGGTAACGACGGAAACTTTATTCGTATTATGTTTCCTGCTCTGACTGAAGATAAGCGTAAAGCTCTTGTAAAAGATGTAAAAAAACTTGGCGAAGATTCTAAAGTTATCGTGAGAAATGTACGTCGTGAACAAAATGATAAAGTTAAAGCTGCTGAGAAAGCTAAATCAGTATCTGAAGATGAATCGAAAAAAATTCAAGACGAAATTCAAAAGCTAACTGACAACTATATCAAAGAAGTTGATAAAATAGTTGATGCCAAAGAAAAAGAACTTCTTACAGTTTAATATGTCATCAATTAAGCATGTTGCAATCATTATGGATGGTAATGGACGTTGGGCGCAAAAGCGCCTTCGTCCACGCGTATGGGGTCATATCCGTGGCTCATCGATTATTTCAAGTATCGTAGAAGCTGCTGATGATGAAGGCTTGAGCGCTCTGACTCTTTATGCATTCTCTACTGAGAACTGGAGTCGTCCCATTGCAGAAGTGAGCACACTGTTTAATCTCTTAAAAAAATTCTTATTAAAAGAACGAACTCGACTTATTAAAAATAATGTAAGTTTTAAGGTCATTGGCGATATTGCTAATCTTCCTGTTGAGACTCAAAAGCTAATTTCTGAAACTGAAGAAATCACAAAAGAGAACAAAGGTCTGAAACTGACTTTTGCTTTTAGTTATGGTGGACGCAGTGAAATCGTAAAATCAGTAAATGAGTTCATTAAAAATAATCCGAGTAAAGAATTAACAGAAAAAGATTTAACGTCTCATCTATACAATCCTGAAACAGGGGATGTGGACCTCCTCATTCGCACAGGCGGAGATCAGAGAATATCTAATTTCCTTTTATGGCAGATGGCCTACGCTGAACTTTATTTCACTCCTACAAGATGGCCAGATTTCTCTGCCAAAGAATTTAAACAAATTTTAAACAATGTGACTCAGCGTGAACGTCGCTTTGGAAATATATCATCAGAGTCCGATCTCTCTTCAAGTGCAGACAAGGCTGAAGTTAATAAGCATGCTTTTGCTAGAGGACTCAAGGGTCAAAATGTCTAATACTAAAATTCGAATCCTCTCTGGACTCGTTCTTGTTATTCTTGTTTCGGCCTGTCTTTATACTGGAAGGACGGCCAGTCTTGTTATGATAGGAGTACTTGGGATTTTAGTTGTCGATGAAATTATTACTAATTTTTATGACCAGTCGAGAGTGTCACCGAAGTACCTCGTGGCCCAATCTATCTTTGTCTGTAATTACTTATTTTTTAACTTTTATCAAATCAGTAAAGCCTCATTTAATTTTTGGATCTCTCTTGGTGTCTTTTTAAATGTAGTGCTACTTGGTTATTTGTTTTTTATTTTCAAAAAATCTCCTCTCATTCTAAAACTGTTTAAAATGACTTCATGGGGAGTCGGTATTTTTGTCATTATTCCACTTATGTCGATGAGCTATGTCATTCATCAAGGTAAGCCAGGTTGGAGAGAACTTCTTATTGGTCTCTTACTTATGAATTTTCTCGTAGATACATTTGCTTTTTTTTCGGGAAAGTATTTTGGGAAACACAAATTATGGGAAGCAGTAAGTCCTAAGAAAACAATTGAGGGGGCCATCGGTGGAGTGCTTGCGTCGGTTATTTTCACCTCGCTTTATTGGCATTATATACTCAACGGATTTAATCCGTATTTTATTCCATTTTTCCTAGTTGTCGCTTGTAGCTCGCAAATAGGTGATCTTATTCAATCAAAATTTAAGCGTCAGTTTGACATAAAAGACAGTTCTTCCCTTATTCCCGGACACGGGGGAGTGTATGATAGAATAGATAGTCTAATGTTTGTGGCCCCACTCTTTGCTTTTTTTGTGATGGCCATTTACGCGTAAGAAAGGAATCTTATGTTCGAAAAAGTTTTAATATTTCTCGTTTTTTTAGGTCCACTTATATTCTTCCATGAATTGGGGCATTTCTTTTTTGCTCGTTTTTTTGGAGTTCGAGTAGAAGTATTCTCAATTGGCTTTGGCCCGAAAATTTTTAAATATGTAAAAGGTGGAACTGAGTATGCTGTTTCACTTATACCACTTGGTGGATACGTAAAAATGTTCGGCGATGATCCTTTTTCTGAAACTCCTCTAACTGAAGATGAGAAAAAAGTCGCCTTTAACCATAAAACTAAATGGGCACGCTTTTGGATTATTTTCGGTGGTCCACTCGCAAACCTCATCCTTGCTTACGTTCTTTATCTTGGTCTTTTGATCATTGGAGAGAAGGTTCCTCAAACGAAATTTGGTCTTATCCCTGATAATTCTGCTTTCCATTCAAGAGGTCTTCGTTCTGGTGACACTATTAAGATGATCAATGATGAAAAAATCATGAGCTTTGATGATCTTAATATCAAGGCTTCAAATATTGATACGGTGACTGTTGAGCGCGCTGGCGTGACAAAAATCGTCGATGTTAAATTGTCGCTTCAAGAATTTATTGATGAGTTTTCTAAACTTCTCCCTGTAGTGAGAAGACCTATTGTAGTGAATTCAGAAGGTGAGCAGTTCTATTTAAGTTTAAGTCCGAAAGCAAAAGTGGAAACTCTCTCACTTGAAGAGATGGGCCAATCATTTGCTGGTGAAGTCTATTTCTATAAATTTAAAATGGATGAGAACAAAGTAAGCTTTGATGAAACATCGGAGAGCTTATTTAAGGCAGATAAGTCAAAGACTCTACTTGAGGCCTTAACTGATGCTGGCTTCTATCCAATTGATCTTGTTGTTCAAAGTATTGTGATGTCATCACCTGCTGATAAACTAGGTCTTAAGAAAGACGATATCCTTGTATCAATTAATAAAATTCCAGTGAAGGCCTTCGATGAGCTTCGTGCTGAAGTTCAAAAATCAGACGCAAAGATCGGTGTTGAGATTTCATACCTTCGTGCTGGAAAAACTCTTACGGGGACTTTGATTCCAGAAGTAAAAGAGATCAAAGGCCAAGGCGAAGTTAAAACGATTGGTGTTTATAGTTCAGTAGAGTATATCCCACCTAAGCTAATCGAAACCAAAGCTGACTCTATTGGTGAGGCCCTCATTGTTGGTCTTCAGAGAACATGGGATGGGATCGAAAAAACTGTTGGTGGTTATAAAAAACTTATCACAAGAGAAGTGGCCCTGAGTAATGTTGGTGGCCCGTTTGCGATTGGGAAAGTTGCTTCAGATTCATTTAATATTTCACTTTCAATGTTTTTTAGATTGATGGCTTTTATTTCAATCAATCTTGGAGTGATCAATTTATTTCCTATTCCGGTTCTTGATGGCGGACATATTATGTTTTTAGTTTTTGAGTTCTTTAATCGTGGACCACTTTCGAGACGTAAACTTGAGTTCGCTCAAAGAATTGGTCTTTCATTATTATTCTTTTTAATTTTTATCGCTCTATTCAACGATATTACTAAACTAGTGTTGTGATTAAGCTATTTATTGATACCAGTTATGATGTGTTTATTGGCCTTCTCGGTACCAACGGTACTTGGGAAGGCAAGACCATCCTTAAAGGCTTCAAAGCGTCTCAGATTCTTCAAAAAGAAATCTACAATCTTCTTATTCAAAAAAATCTTTCAGTTTCATCTATCGACGGCATTATCACTTCATCAGGGCCTGGTTTTTATACAGGAATGAGGCTCTCTGAAGGTGTGGCGGATGTCTTTAAGCTCAAGGGTCTTGAACATTACTCGTATTATAATTTCATGCTGCCTAAGTGGTATGGACATGAGGCAGGCCTCTGGATGACAAAGGCCTATAGAGGGGAGTACTTCTTTTATCTTTGGAACCAAGATAAAGAAGAGAAGTTTCTCTTGCAAGAAAGTGAGCTCGCTGCTCATTTTGAAAAATGGAATAAATTAGGTGTGCCATTTTTTGTTCATCAAGAATCGGCGATTGATGAGAAACTTAAAAAGCATTTAACCAGTTATCAAGAAACAGTCACTTTTATTGAAACCGCTCCCCAAAAATTGTTTCATCATGTGATTGGTTCTCAATCTTATGAGCCAAGTTATTATTTCCGTGCTCCAGAAGATGAATTTAGGCCAAGTTTATGAAAAGATTTTTTTTCCTTTCTCAAGGACTCTTTTTTCTTTTAATGGTGCTTATCCTTATTTCTTATTTTTTCTTAACGGGAATAGTGAAAGGTATTTTGGTTATTTCAGTCCTTCTTATTCTTCTCTATATGAGACGTTATTATATTCCTTACCGCGACACCCTTAAAAATGAAGGAGAGATATTTTTGTCTCCACTTTATGGAAAAGTAGAATCCATACGTCGCGTGGAAAATGTCTTTGAATTTTTACCTGAAGCTTTTGAAGTAAGGGTGAGTTCGCATTTTTTAGATGAACACGGTTTGTATCTTCCAACTGTGGCCGAGATGAGCTTTCTCCGTGCTTATAAAGGGAAAGGTATCTACCGTTATGGGAAGCCTGAATCTTTTTTAACGGGAACAACAGAGCTTGCCCATACTGACGTTATGCTTAAAAGCAAAAATGAAGTTCAAACAGTATTGCGTTTTGTTGATTGCAAATATGGAAGTCGAGCTCATATTTGGATGAAATCTGGTGACCGTGGGCGCGGAGCAGCGTGTTTTGGGTATTATCCTTTCGGTGGAACTTTGCTAATTTATTTACCATTACATACTGATATTCTTGTTTATCCAGGTGAAAAAATTCTTCCAGGACAAACAGTAATAGCAGCACTTAGAAATCAATAAAAAGGGTTCTTAGATGCTTACTCAAAATAAACGCAAGTTAGCTTTCTTTCTTCCTAATACTTTTACAGCTCTTAATATGGCCTGTGGCTTTGGTGGGATCATTCAAGCCTTAGGTGGACACTTTTATATGGCGAGCATGCTTATCGTTCTCGGTGCTATCTTTGATAGTATGGATGGACGTGTGGCCCGAATGACAAATACTCAGTCTAATTTCGGAGAGCAGTTTGATTCATTAAGTGATTTAGTTTCATTTGGTGTGGCACCTGCTTTTATTTTTTATTTCCGTTTTCTTCAAGATTCGGGAAGAGTGGGAATGGTCACGGCCTTTGTATTTATGCTTTGTGGAGCGCTTCGCTTAGCTCGTTTTAATGCGAATATTGGGCATGTTAAATCTGATTATTTTCAAGGTCTTCCTATTCCTGGAGGGGCCACTGCTGTTATTGGTTATATCCTTGTGTCTCTGCAATTTCCGGAGCTCAAAGATTACACTCCACTTGCTGTAGGCTATTTAATTTTTTATGCGCTTCTTATGATTTCAAATATCCCATTCACAAGTTTCAAAAATTCGGAATGGGTAAGAAAACATAAAAAACAAACACTGATGATTATGTTTGCCATTATTGCCTCACTCTTTATTTATGAAGAAGTAATGATTCCGATTATCATTACAGCTTATGTTCTCATTTCTCTTTTTTATTTTTTAACTCATCGTCAGAAATTTGCAGGGATTTTTGCGTGGAAAAATGATGAAGAAGACGAAGATAAATAATGCCCTATTACCGTCTTGTCCTTGAATATAAAGGCACTCACTATTTCGGCTGGCAACAGCAAGCCGAAGGTGCGGGGACAACTGTTCAAGGTGAACTCAATAAAGCTCTTTCAGTTTTATCTAAGTCCACTGAAGTGAGATCTCTAGGGTCTGGGAGAACTGATGCTGGAGTTCATGCTTTAGGGCAAGTGGTAAAAATAGAAATGCCACTTGTTATTCCTTGTGCAAATCTCGTGAAGGCCCTCAATGCCAATTTACCATTAGATATAAGAGTTTTAAGTGCTGAGGAGTCAGATCATGAATTTCTTCCAACGAATCATGCGATTTCTAAAGAGTACCATTATCGTTTCAGTTTAAATGATAGCTCTCGCGCCTTTCAAAATGATTTCATTCAGAATAATTCCTTTGAAGTAGATTTAGAATTAATGCAAAAGGCCTGCAAAATTTTAGTGGGCAAGCATGATTTCTGTAATTTCTTTTGTGAAGGAACAGAAGTGAACTCGACGGTTAGAGAGATATTTGAGTGTGAGATCTTCACCATTTCAGGAAATAGTGCCTGGGCCTTTATGCCAGATCATTATGCTCTCAGAATTGTTGGAAATGGTTTTCTCAAACAAATGGTGCGCTTACTTATGGGAACTATTTGGAATATCGGTCGTGGAAAGGTCTCACTTTCAGACTTTGAAGCTGCACTGAGTAGCACTCCGTGCAAAAGACTTGGCCCTGTTGCTCCGCCGCATGGACTTTACCTCGTGAAAGTCACCTACTAAGAGCGAAATCACTTGAATTTGCCCTCGGGTGTGTTAAATATCTTCAATTCACTTTTTAACTCGATATAAAGGATGGGACCATGTCGTATACCATTGAAAATGTTAACGGATGTACTAAGAAATTTATCTTCAACTTTGATCAAGTTGATCTAACTAAAGAAATTAAAGAAGCACTTGTTGAAAAACAAAAATCTTCAAACCTTAAAGGTTTCCGTGCTGGGAAAGCACCACTTGATATGGTTCAAAAAATGTACGGACCACAAATTGAAAACGATGCTCTTTATCGTTTTGTTTCAAAAGAATATTTTGAAGCCGTTAAAAAAGAAAATGTTCGTGCTGTTGGTTACCCACAGTTCGATAAAACAGATTATAAAGAAAAGAAAGTTTCTTTCGAAGCAACAGTAGAAGTTATTCCTGATTTCGAATTAAAAGATTACAGCAAATATACTTTCAAAAAAGATACAGCAGCAGTAACTGATGCTGATATTGAAGCTGTTAAGAAAAACTACCTTAACTCTAAAGCACAAATTGTTGAGCTTACTGATGCTGCTGCAAAAATTGCAATGGGTCACCATACAGTTTTCAATTTCACTGGAACAAGAGCTGATGGTTCTCAACCAGACAATATGAAAGCTGATGAATATATGCTTGAAATTGGTTCAGGCCAATTCATCGCTGGATTTGAAGACGGAATGATTGGTCTTAAAAAAGGTGATAAAAAAGATATTAAAGTAACTTTCCCAGCTGATTACCATGACGAAGGTCTTCGTAGTGAGCCAGTTACTTTCTCTGTAGAAATTCTTGAAATCAAAGAAAAAAAATACCCTGAATTCAATGACGAAATCGCTAAAGAATTTGGATTTGAATCAGTAGCTGACTTTGATACAAAAAACAAAGCAAGACTTGTTGATCAAAAAAATCGCGAAGTTCAAGCTAAGCTTCAACAAGAAATTCTTGAAAAACTTATTGCGGATAACAAGTTTGATATTCCAGCTGCTCTTGTTAACGATCAAAAAGTTTCTGTAAAAGAAGATCTTTCTCGTAACCTTAAATCTCAAGGATTTAACGAGCAAATGATGGGTCTATATTTTGAGCGTTGGGATGCTGATGTAACTCAAAAAGCTGATTTCCAAGTTCGTTCAGGTCTTATCCTTGATAAACTTGCTCGCAAATACAATGTAGAAGCTTCTGAATCAGATCTTGATGCAAAAATCGCTGAAATGGCGACTCAATCAGGAATGAAAGTAGAAGAGATCAAAAAATTCTACAAAGGTAACGAAAACGTTAAACGCAATATGATGTATGCCATCCGCGAAGAAAAAACGTTTGAACAACTTACAAAAGAAATGAAAGTTTCATAAAGCTTCCTTAGTGCTCCTACTCCGGTAGGAGCACTTCTCAAATCCTCCCTCCTTTTTACATTTCTCATTTTCACTACTCACATAATAATATTTTCGGTTCAAATAATTCGTTTGATACGCATTCTCGTTATTGTTCAAGCAGCAACTGAAAAAAATAAGACTCGCGAGAACAAGTTTTGGTCTCTGATAGAGTATCAAAAATAAAATCACAATAAGAAAGGGTGTCGCCTCTACCTTTGGAATGAATGAGGAGAGTTTGTAGATAAGTTCTACGATATCTAAATAGTACCCAGAAATTGCTTCTCCTACCCAGTGCAGAGGAGGGATGACTCTGAGAATGAGAAAAAGAGGAAAGATGCTAGAAAAGAGTAATGTCAGAAGAGGAGTAAAAATAATATTGGTTATAAAAAAGTTTTGCTCCAAGAAGACATTAATAATGAGCTGACCGATAAAAAACCACCAAGCACTCAGAAGAAAATTCATCCGTGCATAAAGAAAACCTAGAAAGAGAAAACTAAAACAAAAACTCAAGGTTCCTTCTTGATATGTTCCAAAAGCCATATCTAAAAACATCACGGCCAAAAAGGTATGATGATTTTGAACACCCAGTGGTTTTAGAAGAGTTTGGGAGAGTTTAATTTCTAAAACTCTCTTAATGGCCATCCATGCAGGTAAGAACAATGAGCTGGCCAAAAAAAGACAACCCAACAGAATACTTTTAATCAGTGTGGATCTGAGGAAAAAAAATAGTGGATTAAGGATCAAGGAAAGGTGGAGCCCAGAGGGCGTATAAATATGGGCGAGACCCAAGGCCTTGAGTTGCTCTTTTTTTTCTTTTCCTATTTGTCTTGAATTTCCATTTAATGTGGCTTCCCAGAAAGAGGCGGAATCAGCAGAAGACTGGGGAGAATAGGGGAGTTTGACTGGGGCAAACCATCTGTACGATTTGTTGAGTGCCAGCTTCTCATGGCCCATTGTGAGAGCGAGAAGGGTAATAGAAAGGATAAGGATAAGTTTTAGCCATAGCTGCTGATTCATAAATAAGTGATTGCATGGATGGGGCCACGGCTTAAAAAGATAAATATTTAAGATTATTAGAAAATATAGCAGCGAGTAATATAAAATCTCCTTGCCTTGGGAAAAGATGCGCGATAATTCTTCTCCATGAAGCATTTAGATTTATTTAAGTCTCAAATCCAAACTTGGCTTGAGGAGGATGACCTCCTTAGGAACCTCTACTACCAACAAAATCTTCCACAGATTTCAGTTCAAGGTGTGATCAAACTAAAGTCGCCACTTGTCTTAGCTGGTCTTCCCTTTTTTGCTGCTGTCTTTGAAACATTAGGTGTGGAATCTAAATTATTTGAACCTCTCATGAAGCATGAAGGGAAAAAATTTAATGCCGGTGAAAATTTAGAACTCACAGGTCCCATGACTTTTAAAAATGCTGTGAATGGAGAAAGACTTGCTTTAAATCTTCTGGCCCACGCTTCATCAATAGCCACTTTCACTTCTCAGTTTGTGGATAAGGCCCAAAATTATAATATAAAAATTCTTGATACGAGAAAAACGACTCCAGGACTTCGCTCTTTGGAGAAGTATGCAGTGAGATTAGGTGGTGGTTTTAATCATCGTTTTGGGCAAACTGATTCATGGATGATTAAAGATAATCATAAAACTTCGATGGGTGGACTTAAAGGGGCTTGGGAGTTTTTTCAAAACCAAGGTTCATTCTATAATAATACAGTAGTTGAAATTCATTCCCTTGAAGAATTAAAAGAAGCAAAAGATTTAGGAATTAAAAATATCATGTTGGATAATTTTTCTCCTGAGAATATAAAGAAGGCCATTGAGTTAAAAACAGACTCAATGACTTATGAAGTTTCCGGCGGTGTACGTTTGGAAAACTTAGAGGGTTATCTCATTAAAGGTATAGATGCTATCAGCGTGGGAGCATTAACGAATGCGGCTCCTCGTGTTGATATTTCATTTAAGTTTCAAAAGTTATGAAAGATTTTAATACAGAAGTTTTAATTATTGGAACAGGAGTCGCAGGACTCTCATCTGCAATCAAGCTTGCTGAGCAAAAAGTTCAAGTCACTATTGTCACAAGAGCTGAGAAACCAGAGATCACAAATACTTTTTGGGCCCAGGGTGGAATCATCTACAGTCCAACAGATCTAAACGACCAAGAAGATTTAATTACAGATATTATTAAAGCGAGTTCTCATACTTCAAATGAAGAAGCCGCGAGAATTTTAGCGACTCGTTCTGCAGAAATTATTGATGAGATGCTCATTCATAAATCCCATACTGATTTTGCTAAAGATGCTGAAGGGGAACTTCTCTACACAAGAGAGGCGGCTCACTCAAGAGAGCGGATTATTTATAAAGGTGATATGACAGGGAAATCAATTGAGATCTCTCTCTTGAATTACCTTAATGATCCAGTGAAATTTCCTAATGTTTCATTTCTTACCTCTCATACAGCCATTGATTTAATTACTCCCAATCACCATGGGGTAGATATCACTCAACGTTATGAAGAGAACCAAGTTCTTGGTGCCTATATTCTGGATCAGAAAAATGGAGAGGTTCGAAAGATACTTTCTAAGGCCACAGTTCTTGCGACTGGTGGTATCGGTGCTCTTTATCTCCATAATACAAATGCTGAAGGTGCCCGTGGAGATGGCCATGCCATGGCCTATAGAGCTGGGGCATTCGTTTCTAATATGGAGTTTATTCAATTTCATCCCACTTCATTTTTTAATGGAGCTTCTCACCGTCGTTTTCTGATTTCAGAAGCACTTCGTGGAGAAGGAGGACGTTTAATTAATTCTAAGGGCGAAGCCTTTATGAAAAAATACCATCCAGAAGGAGAGCTTGCTCCTCGTGATGTGGTTTCTCGCGCGATCTCTGAAGAGATGATTGCCAGCAAAGAGGACTGTGTTTACTTAGATATCACTCACCGTTCGGCAGATTGGTTAAAAGACCGATTCCCTACAATCTATGCTTACTGCTTGGATAATAAAGTTGATATGACAAAAGAGCCTATTCCTGTCGTTCCTGCGGCTCACTATACATGTGGCGGAGTGAAGACAGATCTTAAAGGACGCACGAGTCTTAAAAATCTTTATGCCGTAGGTGAAGTGGCTTCAACAGGACTTCATGGCGCCAATCGTTTGGCCTCAACTTCACTTTTAGAAGGACTGACTTGGGGTTATATCGCAGCAGAGGATATTCTTCCTCATCTTTCTGAAATTCCCGATTACCAATTGAGTCGAGTGAAAGACTGGATTGAAGGCGGGGAAGCAGTGGATCTGGCCCTTGTGAATCAAGATCAGATGACGTTAAAGCAAACCATGTGGAATTATGTGGGCCTTTCTCGTTCACGTAATCGTCTTGCTCGAGCTCGCGCGATGTTTATGGAGCTTCAAGATGAGATTTCAAAATTCTATAAGAATGCAAAACTTCATGATGAATTAATCGGGCTTCGTAATGGAGTAGAAGTGGGCTTTATGGTGCTTAATGCCTCAATGAGAAACAAAGAATCGACAGGTTGTTTTTACTTAAAAGATTAGAAACGACAGCTAAAGTTAAAGGTTTGAGCGCGACTCTCTTTAATAAGATCGAACATTAAAATACTAGAATCTTTCTTCTCTGGAGAAAGAACCACATTTCCAATAAATGACCTCGTCTTTAAAATATCTTTTGGTGATCTATCTATAAGGATAAAAACCTTACGGTAACCATTTGCTGTTTTCGCTATATATGACATTTGTGTCTGACGACGATCTTGATAATTATCTCGTTGAAAATGCATTTCTTGTCCATCAATCTGCATAATAAATGATTTGGCATTACTAATTGAAAAAACATCAGCGTAAGAGAAAAAGTAGAAATTTCCAAGATTGATTTGGCTGTTGCGGTAAATCCCGTCAGTTAGCATACACTCAGTTTGTGAGCTGGCCCATACCTTCGATGTGATTAACCCAAATAGAATAACGAGACTTAAAAACCATAATTTCATACCCCTATTATAGGAAGAGATCGAATCTGAGGGAGGTTTTATGGCCCAAACAGGTAATCTTTACAGCCATGTCTAATAACTAGTCATGGTTTCTGGACTTATCAGTGCCAATGCTTTAAAAATTCGGACATTTAGACTTTTACTATTGGACCAAACTTTATGACAACGACTCAGAACAATCCTAAGTTCATTGAAAAATCTCTTTATTTTACATCTCTTGGATGTTCGAAAAACTTAGTAGATTCTCAGGTGATGCTTGGACACTTAAAACTTGATGGATTCACAATTGCTGATGCTCCAGAAAATGCAGAAGTGATTATTGTGAATACGTGCTCGTTTGTTGAAGCGGCTAAAGTAGAGTCAATTGAAACTGTTCTTGATCTTGCCACACATAAGTCAGAAGGAAACTGTAAGGCCCTGGTGATGTCTGGTTGTATGGCCCAAAGATATTCAAATGAACTTGAAAATGAAATGCCTGAAATTGATATGTTCATCGGAACAGGTGAGTACCACAAAATCGTTCCACTTCTAAAAGCGATGGAAGATGGAAAGCTTGAGAAAAAGTCATTCGTAGAAATTCCTAAGTTTATTCATACAGAATTTGATCCTCGTTTAAATACATCGCCGTTTTATATGGCCTGGTTAAAAATTTCTGAAGGCTGTAACAGAAATTGTACTTTCTGTATTATTCCAACTCTTCGTGGGAAACTTCGCTCACGCTCTGTTGATTCTCTAGTGGCAGAGGCCACTCAATTAGCAGCAACAGGAGTAAGAGAGCTTAACCTTATTTCTCAAGACTTCTCTGATTATGGAGTTGATCTTGATGGTGGTGGAAAGCAAGAAGGTAAAAATCCAATGATCTACGAGCTTCTTTCTCGTTTAGAGAAAGTCGAAGGTATTGATTGGGTTCGTGTATTCTACTTTTACCCAGATGATCTTACTGAAGATGTGATGGATCTTATGGCCTCATCTACTAAAATTACAAAATACCTCGATATGCCAGTTCAGCATTTTGCTGACGGTGTTTTAAAGCGCATGAATCGTCGTGCAACGGAAGAATTAATTCACCAGAAGATAGCAACTCTTCGTTCAAAAATTCCTGGAATTGTTCTAAGAACATCAATCATCGTAGGTTTCCCTGGAGAAACAGAAGAAGATTTCGAAGCTCTACTTACAGGAATTAAAAAAGCTCGTTTCAACCACCTTGGAGTTTTCAAATACTCTGATGAAGAAGGAACTCCAGCAGTTCGTCTTAAAAATAAAGTTTCTCAAGAAGTGATAGATGAGAGATTTGAACTTCTTTATGAAGCTCAAAAAGAAATAGCTCGTGAACTCAATCAAGAATTTCTTGGAAAAGTGATTGAAGTTCTCGTTGAAGGACCACATGAAGAAACTGATCTTCTCCTTCAAGGACGTCACGCAGGACAAGCTCCTGATATCGACGGTAAAGTGATTATCAACGATGGTATGGCCAAAGCTGGAGATATCGTTAAGGTTGAGATTACTGAAGTTCTTGATTATGACCTTGTGGGAAGAATTATTACAGAAAACTAGAATTAAGAGATATATAAGAGTTACAGAGGGATGGTAAAAACCATCCCTTTTTTATTTGGGTAAAGGTAGTAATCACTCTATGAAACTACTCCTATTTTTTACTCTTCTTTTTTCATACTCAGTCTGGGCCCAGAAAATTGTGGTCACCCCTCTCGAAACATTGAAGACGGCAAAAGGAGCTTTGGCCATTGGCTCAAAGATGTATCTTCAATTCGCGGGTAAGAAGCAGGAGATGACTTTTCTTGGGCGGATGGTTCATCAAGATGGAACTGCTGAAGATTTTTTATTTTTAGATGAGCAAAAGACA
Organism: Bdellovibrio sp.; assembly: GCA_022729855.1. GTDB lineage: Bacteria > Bdellovibrionota > Bacteriovoracia > Bacteriovoracales > Bacteriovoracaceae > DZBG01. The sequence goes on along the minus strand of DZBG01000016.1, from coordinate 16,109 downwards.
AGAGTCTATTTGATCGATTATAAAAACATCGAAATGAAGTCTGGTAAGAGTAAAGCTCAGGCCATCTTGAGACCCATGGATCAGTTTGGTGGAACTTGTGCCGCTTATTCTTTCATCCACTTCTGGCAACAAATGTATTGGGCAGATTATAAAGGCACAGCCGAATTTGATCATATGATGAGTGATGAGAGAGAAAGACTGAAACTACTGGAAGAATCTCTTGGAAGATACTATTTAGATCGCCGAGGGACTACGAACTCAATCATGACTTCATATGGAAAAAGATTTGGTTTTAAATGTAAGTCTTCTCATTTTACTGATCCTAAAAAAGCAGCTGATTTTGTTTTTCAAAAAGCAAAAGACGGAAAACCTGTGATCGTTGATTTTAATCTTGGACCTGATATGGTGACATCAAGTTATGAGCTTCAAGATTATGAAACCAAAAAACTTATGGACCCTCGACTTTGGATTCCTCGTACAAAATCTCAAAAAAATGCCGGAGGACACTCAATAGCCGCCGCAGCAGCTTTTGTGGCCAAAGGTCGCAGAAAGCTTCTTGTTCTTGACTCTGATTGGAGTGAGCCACGTGTGTGGGACCTAGACTCATATATTGGAGCGAAGACTATAGTTGAAGAGATGGGATTTTATAGCTGTAATTAATTAAGAAAAATTGTGTCGATATTTTTTGTGATCCTTGGATAATAAAATATTAATTATTATTAACCAAGGTACTTCAGGATGAAGTTTTTTGTTTTATTTTTTCTTTTCATTTTTCCACTAACCGGTTTTTCTCAAAAAAAAGATAGTTCAAGCAGTGATTATGGCCTCTATATCGGTGGGGGATATTCCACTGTTGCAGATAGTGGTACAGGAAGCGAAATGCTGACAGGGCCGGCCTATGGTGCTGTTCTTGGCTATCGATGGGTGAGCTGGGGACTGGAGCTCGGGTACTCAAAATTTGATTTAGCTTCTGAACCAGGAGTGGCCAACCCCATTTTTGGTGCGCCACAAATAAGGATTGATAAAGCAGAACTCAAGGCCAATTCATTCGATATTATTCTTAAATATTATTTTTGGAGATTTTTCACTCTAGGGCTTGGATATAGCAAAGTATCTGGAAAGCACGATTTTAGATTTTCTAGCCTCAGCGATCCAACTGATATTTATATAGTAAAAGGAGAGAGTGATTATACGGGGGCCATTATCCAAGCAGGTATTGTTTTACCGCTTTTTCGCTTTCTTGATTTTAGATTTCTTTATGAGGCACGTGGTTGGAGTAACGACGAAGAGTGGGACAGTGATGCTCCTGTTTCTGAACCTCTTGGAGGAAGTTTTCAACAGTTCACAGGGCAGATTATTTATTATTTTAATTAGTGATCAGTTTCTTTAATCAGTTTTTTCTTAAGTTCTGATTGAAGAGACTTGGCCTCATCTTCTAATTTTTGATTTTTCACTTCATGCAGTTTGTAGTGAAGCTGGCCGTAGTTTTGTTTATCATTAATGTCTTTCACAAGAAGCTTTGTTTCTAATTGCTGAAGACCCAATTCAAGTTCTCTAATCTGAGATTCAACCTCACGAAAACGCATATCAAGGCGATTGTACAAGTGATCAACGACATCAGTTGTGTGTTTATTGATTTGATCTTGAGACTTAGATTTTTTAAAGAAATTAAGCATGGAAACCTCTGACTCATTTTAGCTGATTTTGGTGCCAATCTCGAGAGCGGGAAAGATTGCCTACTATGCCCACAGGAGTTTGAGGCTAAAATCAGATTATTAAGGAGTTACCTTGTGAATAAACTGATTTTGATTCTTTTAGTCTGCTATTCTAGTTCTATCTTTTCTCAAACAACTGCAGCAGCGGAGAGTGGGTGGAAAGGAATGGTGAGGCCCTATATTTCAAAATATATTAGCGAGAGTTTTGCTATTAAAATTTTAGGGGCGGCTCCTGAAGTTGAAGCAACGGTTACACTTCCTGAAATTCCGAAGTCTGTTCACGATAATACAAATTTGAAATCTTTTGATCGTATTCAAAAAGATCCTACAGAGTTCGATAAACTGCCTCCTGAAAAAAAGAGACAGTACGATTATAATTTCATTAACGAAATTTACCTCGTCACAAGAAAAACCCCACCAAGAGATGAAGACTATTCAAAATGGCTCAACTCTTTGGAGCAAGGTGGATCACGTGATGGACTCTATCAAGCTTTGGTTCTTGATGACGTTTACACAAGTTTGGAGAGTATTGAGGAAAAATCAAATGATACTCTGATTAAGTTCTGTCTCGATTTTTCACAAAAATACATCAATCAAACTTTTAGTGCTGAAGCAGTAAAGGATTTGAATGTTTACTCACTTAAAAGAATTCTTGCAGAAAAGGCCCTAGATATTCTTGGGCATTATGAGACAACGAATTTAGATGATATGTATCGCTGGTATGCGGTTTTCTCAGCGGATATGGCGACACAATACCCGAATGCTCTCTCTGGTGTGGTACGAACAAATCAGAGTGTTGAGTTTCACTATAATTGGGCCAAAGAAATGCCTCTTCAGCAAATCAAATCTGAAGTTTTAATTAAGCTTCATACGATTATGAATAGGCTTCAAGTCCTTCAATAAAAAAATGGATTCTCGATTTCAAGGATAGAATAGAGAAGTCTCTCCACTCCAAGTGCGATACCTGCTGAAGGTGGAAGACCTCTCTCTATGGCCTGATAAAACTTTTTGGGTTCAGGAAGTTCATATTTGTAAATGTCTTTTTTTATCTTCCCTTGCTCAGTAAATCTTTTTCTCTGTTCATCGGCATCAGTCAGTTCGTTAAAACAATTACAAAGCTCAACTCCGCCTAGATATACTTCAAAGCGTTCACAAACTCGTGGATCAGATTTTTTTAATGTTGAAAGAGCTGCGAGAGGAGCCGGGAGTTCATAAACAAGAATCGCAGGATACTTGTTTATCTCAGGTTCAACTTTGTTTAAGTACAGAAGAAAGAAATAATCATCCCAGAGAAGCTCTGCTTTGGGGAGAGGGACATCTGGAAAATTATTCTTAATAAGTTCTTTAATTGAATCAACAGTTAGATAGTTTAAAATATCAATACCAATAGTTTCTTGAAAAATTTCCTGCATGGTCTTTTTGATGACCTTGAGGTTTTGCATTTGTTTTTTTACAGGATAATTTCGTTTAGAAAATTCAGTCACAATATTTTGAATCAGATGAATGGTATCATCCATGATGGCTTCATAACGAGCATGTTTCCTGTACCATTCCAGCATTAAAAATTGATGACGATGAATAGGAGAATTCGGCTCATCCCGGAAGCAGTAGCTCAAAGAGAAGACATTTTCTATTTTTTCATCTGGGTTTGAGAGCAGTTCTTTTAAACAAAACTCAGGAGAAGTGTGCAAGTAATATGGTACAGTTTTCTTTTGATGGAGCGAGTAAAGCTGAAAAGGATGAATATGGACTTCCATTCCGGGATTTTCAACAGCGGGTGGAGTCATAACATCTAAAAACTCTTGTTCGGTAAAATACTTTCTAATAAGCTGAATAAGTTCAAATTGATAACGAAGTCTCATCATTTCATTTCTCTATATTAGGATCAGTTCATTTATGGATAATTCGTTTGAAAGCATTATGCAAGAAGCCAAAAGTGTCTTAGAACTTTTTGCTAGGCCCATCTTCCAAATTAACGGAACTAAACTTTCTGTTTTTAGTATTATTGTTTCTTTTTTTATTGTTGTCGCCTCATTTCGTGTGGCCTCACTCATTGGAAAAGGTATCAATAGGGCACTTAAAAATAAAGATGTTGATTCTGGTGTCAGAGATTCCATTGAGAAATTTACAAAATACGTCGTTATCACTGTGGGGATTTTATTCTCTATGGATAATATGGGGATTTCTATTAAATCGCTCGCCGCAGTGGGTGCGATATTGATGGTGGGGATCGGATTTGGTTTACAAAATATTACACAAAATTTCATTTCAGGAATTATTCTTCTGTTTGAGCGCCCAGTAAAAGTAGGGGATATTATTCAAGTAGGGAATTCATCGGGACGAGTGATCGATATTCGAGTGAGATCAACACTTATTCAAACCAGAGATGATCTGACGATTATTGTCCCTAATTCAAAACTTTTAGCTGAAGAAGTCATTAGTGAGAGTTATTCAGGTCATACAATTAGAAAGCATATTAAAGTTGGTGTGGCCTATGGTTCAGATGTGGATAAAGTGAAAGCTCTTCTTTTGAAATCACTTGAAGGACACAAAGAAGTTCTAGAGAGTCCACCGGCTGGTTGTGTCTTTGAGGACTTTGGAGACTCTTCTCTCGTTTTTGATTTGCGCTTTTGGTGTTCAAATATCTGGGAGATGGAAAGAGTCTGCGGGGATATTCGTTGTGATATTAGTCGTTTGTTTCGAGAAGAAAATATCGAAATACCATTTCCACAACGTGACTTACATATAAGAAGTTCTGCTCCAAATATTTTCACTCATGGATAAAATAGACTTATATAAAATTAATTTTTTAGATCATGATCACAATTTTGATAAAATCAATTGGCGTGGTGCTGTTCTATTTCTTCTCACTGAGGAATATGTTTTTCTCATTAAAAGAAGTGAGCTGATGCCATCTCATGCGGGTCAACTTGCCTTTTTTGGTGGAAACAGAAAACCAGATGAAGATTCTCCTATTGAAGTGGCGATGAGAGAATTCTCTGAAGAGAGCTCTCTCAATTTAAAAGATTTAAAAATACTAGGGACATTACCTGTGGTTTGGACTGCCAGAGGACAGAGTGTCGTTCCTGTTGTGGCCCACTATAAAGAGTCTGTAGATCATTTTTTTAAAAATGTTGTGACCAATGGTGAGTGGGAGCAATGCTTTGCTATGCCATGGGGGGCACTTCTTGATGAAAAACGCTGGGATTACTCGTCACGTATTGTTTCTCAGATAAATCCGGTTCTTTTTTTTCCATTCGAGTCAAAAGAGTGTAAAACTCTTCAAGGCTCTTCTGATTCTCACCTCTTGTGGGGAGCAACAGCAAGAATGATTTGGGACTTCTTGCGACTTTACTTTAATAGCAAGTCTTAGGTAAAATTCAGCGTTTTAAAAAAGAAGGATGACTTAGTATGGATCAAGCAATGCCATTTGAAATTATTTTGCCAATCGTTGCCGTTTTAGGCATCGCCCTTTTCTTTCTTACTCGTAAAAAGAAAACAATTACTCCGACTAAACCAGAAGTTCAGAAGAGTGCTCCTATAGCTGCACCTGTTGAATCAAAAGTCGTCATCCCTAAAGTTGAGATTCCAAAAATTTCATGGAGTGCAAGACTTTTTAAAGGGCTTGAGCGTTCACGCCAAGATGTTTGGGGAAAGATTGGGACCATTTTTAGCTCTGAAAATATAGCTTTAGATGAAGTCGAAGAGATTTTATATACTGCCGATATTCCTACTGCCCTTGTACAACAGCTTATCGAAAAATTCGAAAAAGATGCCAAGGGAAAAACTTCAAATGAAATCTCTCAAATGGTTTTTGATTTTTTTAAATCGAAAATGATCACTGCTCAATCATCAGTGGCCAGCGAGATTTTTACTCATCAAGCTGGAACTGGCACTAAAGTCATTATGATTGTTGGTGTGAATGGTGCAGGGAAAACAACAACTATTGGAAAACTTGCAACAAAACTTCAATCTCAAGGGGCCAAAGTTATTGTTGGGGCCTGTGATACATTTCGTGCAGCCGCTGTTGATCAACTTCAAGTTTGGTGTGAGCGTGCAGGTGTGGACATGGTTCGTGCTAAAGATGGCGCTGATCCAAGTGGTGTGGCCTATGATACTGTGGCCCGCGCCTACAGTGAGAAATACGATTACTGCTTAATCGATACGGCCGGACGTCTTCATACAAATCAGAATTTGATGGAAGAGTTGACGAAGACTAAGCGTGTTATGAGTAAGATAAATAGTGAAGCACCTCATCAAGTTCTTCTTGTGCTTGATGCTATTACTGGGCAAAATGCTATGAAGCAAGCTCAGGAATTTAATAAGGCTTTAGATTTAACGGGACTTATTTTTACAAAATGTGACGGTTCATCAAAGGCCGGAAGTGCTGTTGGAATTGTAGAGCAGCTTCAAGTACCTATTACTTATATTGGAGTCGGTGAGTCAGTTGATGATTTAGACCGCTTTGATCTTGATCAATACTTACGTGCCCTTACGGGTTTAGAGGAGAGGGTCTAAGGGAGTTTCGTTGACTTTTATACGGGACTAACCTACCTTAATTACTATGACTGGTATGAGTCAGGAAAAAGAAATTTCGATTCTGGGCTGTAAAGTTCGTTACAATCCAGAACAAGATGATAGTCACATTGCAAAAGCAGTGATCGAGTTAGTGAATAAAGAAATTGTTTCTTTAAAAACAGCTAGGCCACAGTTAAGAGATACTGACGTCGCAGTCTTGATCGCCCTTAAGGTGGCCAAAGATATGGTGTCGTTAGAGAACGAGTACAAAGGCAATATTGCTAAACTAGAAGAGTCGCTGAATATAGCGATGAACGCCCTTGGCGAATAGTACGTGAAAAAAGAAGAGCTCAGACTTCAGATAAAACTTAAGTTAGACCAGCTTTCTTCACAAGAGCATTCAATTATTTGCACTGAACTCACTCATCATGTGATCACATTTCTTAAATCCCAAAAAAACCAGTCGCAAGTTGTGGCCAGCTTTCTTCAAATGAAAGGTGAGGTCGCTCCTGATCCGAACTTACTTCAAAAAGAGTGTCCAAATTTTATTTGGGTTTATCCGATTGAAGAGTTTGGAAAAATGAAGTTTGCCGAAACTTCGGGTGAATTGGTGACGGGGCCTTGGCTGAAAAGTCCGGGAAAGATCCACACACCTCAGTTGATATTGATTCCGGGAATGGCCTTTGATAAGGCCGGACACAGATTAGGAAGAGGGCGCTCTTTTTATGATCAGTATCTTGCGGCACAGACAGACGTTACAAAAATCGCAGTGACGTGGTCTGAGCAAGTAGTCGATCAGGTTCCTGTTGAGGGACATGATCAAAAAGTAGATGAAATCATTACAGAGCAAGGTCGTTGGAGTATTTCACGACAATGTTTCTTAGAAGGGGAAGTTTAATATGAGTCCAATGGTTATGGCCGTCGTTGGCGTTTTAATCGGTGCGATTGTGTCTTTTGTTATTTTAAAGATGCAAATGGGTGCTGCTCAAAAAGCGAAAGAAGCTGCGGCTCAAGATATTGTAAAGAAAGCACAAGCTGAAGCTGAAGAGATGAGACGTAATGCACGTAATGAGTCTAAGCAAATTGTAAAAGAAGAGCGTCAGCAACTTGAAACAGAATTCACTCGTAAGCAACAATCACTTAGTGATCAAGAAAGAAATTTTACGAAAAAAGAAGTGGCCCTAGAGCAAAAGCTTGAAGCGACAACTCGTGAAGCTGAAAAAATGAAAAAGAAAGAGTCTGAGCTTGATGAGAAGAAAGCGAAGCTTGATGTTGAAATCAAAAAACATGTTGAAATCCAAGATGAGCTTGCTGGTAAATTAACAATGGTTGCTGGGATGACTAAAGACCAAGCAAAACAAGAGTTAATTTCTGCTATCGAAGAAGAAGCAAAAGTTGATGCTGCTAAATCAATTATGAAGATTGAAGAAGAAGCCAACGAAGAAGCTGAGAAGCGTTCTAAGAGAATTGTAGGGATTGCGATTCAGCGTTTTGCTGGAGAGTATGTTGCGGAACAAACAATTTCATCAGTGGAACTTGCTGGTGATGAAATCAAGGGACGTTTGATTGGTCGTGAAGGTCGTAACATTCGCGCTTTTGAGCAAATCTGTGGTGTTGATTTAATTATTGATGATACTCCAGGGATCGTAACAATCTCGACATTCAATGTTGTTCGTAAAGAAATTGCCCGTATGACAATTGAGCGTCTTATTTCTGATGGACGTATTCACCCTGCGAAAATTGAAGAATTTTATGAAAAATGTAAGTCTGAATTTGAATCACGTCTTCGTGACTTAGGTGAAAAAGCTCAGATGGAAATTGGTGTTCATGGGATTCACCCTGAAATCCTAAAACTGATTGGTGCTCTTAACTGGCGTACTTCTTATACACAAAACCAATATCAACATGCTCTTGAAGCTGCATTTATTTGTGGAAACATGGCCGCTGAACTTGGTCTTAATGTTAAGCAAGCTCGTCGTGCAGGACTAATGCATGATATCGGTAAAGTTCTTGATGCTTCGGCAGAAGGCTCTCATGCTGTTATTGGTGCTGACTTTGCAAAAAAATATGGAGAGTCACCAGATATCGTTCACGCTATCCGTGCTCACCATGATGATGAAAAACCAGAATCAGTTCTTGCTCACTTAGTGGCAGCCGCTGATGCTCTTTCAGGTGCTCGTCCAGGTGCTCGTAAAGCTCTTAAAGAATCATATGTTTCTCGTCTTTCAGATATTGAAAAAATCGTTAACAGCTTTGAAGGAGTGCATAGAAGTTATGCCATTTCAGCAGGTCGTGAAGTTCGCGTTCTGGTTGAAAACGAAAAAGTATCTGATGAGCAAACAATTCTTCTTTCTCGTGAAATCGCGAAGAAAATTGAGCAAGAGATGTCATACCCTGGAACAATTAAAGTTTCAGTGGTTCGTGAGACTCGCGCTGTAGGTATTGCTAAGTAAGATTCCCACAAGGAGCTGGCCTTGCAAAAATGTGCCATAGTCACCGGTTCATCCTCAGGTTTAGGTCTGGCGATGACAGGATCACTTTTAGATATGGGATTCACTGTCTTCGGTGGATCTCGCACTGGAACTGATATTGAGCATGACAGCTTCTATGATGTGGAATTAGACGTCTCTTCAGAAGAATCAGTTATTGAATTCTACGAGACCATCAAAGACTTTACCGATGGAATTCATCTCTTTGTAAATAATGCCGGTATTTGTGAAATGAGCTCAATCAATGAGATGAGCTCAGATCAATTTCAAAACTCACTCCTCACAAACACTGTGGGGATGTTTCATATGTTTAAGTATCTTGAGCCATTTATTGTAAAAAAAGAAACTCATGTGGTTTCTATCCTCTCAACGGCAGCTCAATACGGTTATCCCAATGTGAGTGCTTATAATGCTTCTAAATTTGGGGCCCTTGGTTTTTTACAAAGCATAAAGAAAGAATGGAAAGATCAACATATGAGATTTACGAATCTCTTTCCAGGGGCCATCGATACTCCGCTTTGGGATAAAATGGGAACGAGCTTTTCTCGTGAGAAGATGCTTTCAGTTGATGAGTTTATGAGTGTGTTTGATTTTATTATTTCAGCTCCTCACACAATTCAATTTCCAGAGTTTACATTTCTTCATCGCGAAGGATTTCTGGAATGAAGCCATTCATGGCCGATCGTCGCAAGATGATGGAGCTTTTGCCACTTCCTTTGCTTTTAACAATCATCATTGTTTTTGCTCCCACACCATCAATGTGTATTCTTTTTGCTTTTGGTTATATCTGGAACTGGACCGTTTCTCAGCCTCTGCTTTATGTTCAGGAAAATATTCGTTACAAATTCTCAACTTTGAAAATGATTAAAAATATTCATCAATTATTTTTACGTCCTTTATCAAACTTCAAATACAAGTGGCCTAATAAAATAATTTCAATCATTCCCGCAGGTCTTTTTTGGGGACTTATTGCTCATTCTCTAGGGAGTGATATCCCTTGGTGGATTTGCTTTTTTGGAAGTTTAAGTTATGAAGGTTTAAGCCTAGTCTTTGTTAACTTTTTTCCTGATGATGGGCCACCACCACTATGAAACTTCTTCATGTGGCGATTGTTCTTTTCTACAAAGAACTGACTTCTGAAAATGTAAAACTTTGGGTACAGGTTCGATTTGATGATGGACCTTTTCACGGTCTCTTAGAATTTCCAGGTGGTAAGATTGAAGCTGGAGAAACTCCCTTTGCTGCAGGACTTCGTGAGGTTCAAGAAGAGGTTGATTCCGCTATCACTTATAATGAAGGAAAACTTCTCGGTCATTACGAAAATTTAACTGCGACTAAAAGAATTGTTCTCTTTCCATTTTTGGTTGAGGCCAATCCTATTTTGGAAGGCAAAGGTGAGTGGCTAACTATTGATTTTACAACCAAGAGCGCACCGCTTACAGGAAAGATTCCTCATCCGAATCATGCAATTATTGATGATCTCTGCCGCTACCTATATGATAAGCACCAATGATTAATAGTATTACCCAATATGTAGCCTTTTTATTGCTGTTTGCTCTCTCTATGGGAACTCAGCTCTATTCACCACTAGTGAGTACAAAGTTAACGGGACCTGGGTTCTACCGCCTTGGTGGAGGAATTGTTTTAGGGGCCCTTCTTTGTTCAATGGGGCTTGATTATTTCATGCTGCCTTCTCTCACGACTGGTGAGCTTATTTGTTATCTCTTTCTTATCACTTCAAATATTTTTACTTTTGCTAAACATCGAGATGAGAAAACTTCTGTGATGTGGGGAATTTATTTTCTTCAAGTCCTGAGCTTCTGTGTTCTCAGTTATCTTAGTTTTGGAGCGACGGCGTCACTTCTGATGTTTGCATCCACGATGCTCTTTTTTGGGATCAGTAATTTTTCAATGATTTTAGGACACTACTACTTAGTGGTCCCTAAATTATCAGAGAAACCACTCATCATCTGTTTATATTCTTATTGGCTAGCAATGGTGATCAAAATTATTCTCGGCGTGATCGGTGTAAGTGCTGCCTACAAGATGGGTTATTTTGAAGAGGGCACAATAGTAGGTGATGGCTATCTCTTTAATACACTCTTTTTTGTAATGAGATATTTGTGGGGAATTCTTGCTCCACTCGTTCTTAGTTATTTTACTTATCGTCTTTGTCGTATGCGATCAATCCAGAGTGCAACAGGTGTGTTGTACATTATGGAATTTTTTGTGATAGTAGGTGAGATGATCGCGGCCTATTTGTTTTTTAAATTTGGATTTGTTTTATGATGTCAGTTCAGATTACTTGTAAAAATTGTGGATCAGGTATTGAAGTACATCCTGATCATTTGTCAGATAAGGCCCAGTGCCATGTCTGTTCTCATATTACGGAAGTTCATTTTACTAAAGAGCATGAAGCGGGAATTTTAAAAGAATGTCCTGTTTGTTCACGAATGGATTTTTATCAGCAAAAAGATTTTAATCGCAAAATCGGAGTTCTTCTTTTTGTGATTGCGGCCATTTTATCTATCTGGACTTATGGAATGAGTTTTGTGGTTCTTTATATTGCTGACTTTATTCTGCATAAAGTTTTAGGCCCAGTAGTGATTTGCTATAAATGTACGACTAATTTTAGAGATGTCTCAAATATTGAAGAAATTAGACCTTATGACCATGAAATGAATGATCGCATCGTTTATTCAGACCATGATTTTAAGGGGAAACCACTATCTCATTGAATTTACGTATGGTCACAATAAAATTTATGGGCTCTTTTGTAATTCGAGTGCTTTGTGGTAAAATAGATTGTTGTTTTGAAGTCTTAACAGGAGCAATTTCATAGAACCCCCGGCTGAATCCTTCAGTTATTCCAATAACTTATTTCTTATCTTTTTTATGTACCCTAGGAAAAATTCATGAGCACCGAGTTCGAGGTAATTTCGTTATCTCTTTCTATATTTTTATCAGCATTCTTTTCATGTTCTGAGGCCGCACTTATGTCTCTGCCTCACGAGAAAGCAAAACAAATTGCTGATGAACATGGAGTTGATTCTGCAGCAATGAAACATTGGGTGAATAATCCAAACGATATTATTACAACTATCTTAGTTGGGAATAACCTCGTGAATATTTTTATTGCAGCACTCACGACGGCAATCACACAACGTTATTTTGATAGTGATGCTCTGGCCGTGAGTGTAGGGATTACAACTGTTGTGATTCTTATTTTTGGAGAAATTGTACCAAAAACTTTTGGGCGAAATTTTGCAGAAAAACTCGCGCCACTCTTCGCCATTATTCTTGTCGCGTTCTATTATATGCTTTACCCCATCGTGAAAATTTTCATGTTCATTATTTCAATGGTACTTGGGAAAAATGCACAGATGAGAAGTCGTGCGGTTACTCGTGATGATATTGAAGTCATGGTTGAGATGGCGGAAGACTCAAGAACAATTGATTCTAAACAACTGGATCTCCTTTCATCAATTCTTGAATTTCCTTCAATTAAAGTAAAAGACATTATGGTTTCTCGCACAAATATTGAATGTGTGAAAAATACTGCTTCATTTGATGAAGTCATCAATCTTGTACGAGAGGTGGCGCATAGCCGTTATCCGGTTTACACAGATGATCTTGATGATGTTCTTGGATTCCTTCATATAAAAGATTTGGCCTTTGTTACTTTTGGTGAGAGAGAAAATTTTGATGTAGCAAGATACATCAAACCTCCATTTTTTGTGTATGAGCACATGAAGATTCAAGCAGTTTTTGATCATATGAATCGCAAAAAAGTTCACTTGGCCTTAGTGAAAGATGAAAATGGTATTGTGGTAGGAATGCTTACACTAGAAGACATTATGGAAGAAATTTTTGGTGAAATTTCTGATGAGCATGATGATGAGGAAGACGGAATTCCAGGAATAGAGAGTGAGGAGGGAATTTTAGTTCCTGCCACCATCTCTCTGCGTGACCTTTATAATGAATATGATATTAAGATTCCTCTTAATGATAACTACTCAACACTGAACGGATTTATCCTTGAACAGATAGGTAATTCATTTCCTAAAAAAGGAAATATGATTATTTGGGAAGGATTTTCTTTTGAACTCATGAGAGTTAAAAACTATGAAATTAAAGAAGTGAAGATTAAGTCTGTAAGCGGGGATCATCACCTTCGTAGTTCTAATGCAGATCATGAGATCGCGATGAAAAGAAAAGATGACGAGAATAAGGCAATTGGAGCTAAATAATCATGACTGAGAAAATCTATCCTGTGGCCGTTATTGGCGGAGGCTCCGCAGGAATCATGGCCACATTAAGATGTGTCCTCAATAATGATGAAGTTCTCCTCTTCCCAGGTTCTCCAAAAGATAAAAAGAAGTCTCGTGCCTTATGGGTACGCAAAATTGAAAATATGCCTGCGCATTTTAATTATAAGCGTGGGATTGAAGAGCCGAATTTAGAGACCATCAAGTGGATTGAATCTTCTGAATTTGCTTCAAAATTTCATTATCAAAAAAATCTTGGAATCACCTCAATTCAAAAAAATGCCCACGGCCTTTTTGTTCTCACTGATTCAAAAGGTGCCAGCTACCTTTCAAAGAATGTTATTCTTTGTACTGGTGTGATGGATGTTCAACCTGAAATTAAGGGTTCAATCGAAACGATTTTTGATTATGCCAATGCACAGACTGTCGATTATTGTCTTCGCTGTGATGGGCATCATACCCTCGGGAAAAAGACAGCAATTATTGGCCATGGTAATGGCGCTGCATGGGTCGCGATCATGCTTTATGAGAGATACAAACAACCAGAGATGACTATTTTAACTCATGGGAAGCCAGCTGAGTTTAGTGAAGATACGAAAAAACTTTTAGAGCTTTATAAAATTCGAGTTCTGGAGAATACGATTACTGAAATTCAAGGTGAGGATAAAGGAAAAAATCTGAAAGGATTTGTTCTGGATGATGGAAATATTATTCAAGCGGAGATGAGTTTTGTTTCTCTTGGAATGATTATCTATAATGAATTGGCCAAAGAGTTACAGGTAGATTTGGATGATCGTGGTTTTGTAAAAACGGATGAGTCAGGGCTGACAAGTGTTGAGGGTCTTTATGTGGCCGGAGATCTTAGGGCCAATGCCAAAAAACAGATCTATACGGCCTGGGACCATGCTGTTAACTCAGCGGATGCAATTAATCAAAAACTTAGATCTGAGGCGCGTCAACAAACTTTGTCGAACTTGTAACATACTAAAAATTCGAGCATAAAATAAAAATTTGATATTGGTTTTTGAGAAGGATATAAGATTTCTTATCAAAGGCCATTATGAATAAGAAAAGTATTAAAATCCTCACCGCCAATATTTCATACCTTGAAAAAGGTGAAGCTGAACTTGGGACTATTTTATTCATTCACGGTAATTCATTTTCATCTGAAACATTTTCTGAACAGTTTAATTCTTCACTCTTTGAAGGCTATCGTTTAATTGCTTTAGATCTTTACGGTCACGGAGATTCTGAAAGCTTACTTAATCCTTTTGGATATCATCTTCCTCAATATGCAAAACTCATTGCTGAGTTTATTAAAGAGCTTGAGCTATCAAATCTAGTCATTGCTGGCCATAGTCTTGGTGGTCATATTGCTCTTGAACTCCTAGCTCAGAAGCTTGAAAAAATCTCAGGAGTGTTTGTTTGGGGGACTCCGCCACTTTCAAATCCGATCAAGGAAGTAGGCGCTTTTTTGCCGAATCCAGCTGGAGCTTATCTTTACGCACCAACTTTAACTGAAGAAGAGGCGATTGAGTTTGTTTCACAATGTTTTGGTGAGTGGAAAGACGAGTTGAATACGATGGTTAAGATTGTAGGAAAAACTTCTACTGATGCTCGGCCTTCCCTAGGGGCTTCAATCGGACAACTGAATTTTGCAGATGAAGTTAAGGCCATTGAGCAAGCTCCTTTTCCTGTGGCAGTTGTTTGTGCATCTGAGGATCGCTTTATTAATGCTGATCATTTTCACAACCTCACAATACAAAATTTGTGGGAAGGATCTTCTCATAGATTAATAGGATCTCACTTTTGTTATATGGATCACCCCGAAGAATTTAATCAAATTCTTCTCCAGTATATTCAAGATCAGGGAGAGCTATTTTTCTCCAACCACAATAAAGTTATTGTAGAAAATGATATTGTTAGGATTTTCTAGTTCTGCGAGATAGAGTTGTTTAAATCTTTCAGATTTTTCTCCTAAAACACTTTCGAAAAGTTTGTTCGCAAAATTAAATCTCTGAATATAGTTTTCTTTTTCAAGCTTCAGGTCGTGTTCATTAAACTTCATTGTCCTTACTGTGTAATTAATTTTACTAAAGCCAGCTTTCATTAAAAAAGAGTAGAGCTTTCTGCCTGCAAAAAGGTCCAAATGATGATCTCGGTAAAATTCGATCTCTAATTTTTTTAAATACGACTGTAATTCAGTATTGGCCGTGACGAGATTAAAAAGAAGTCCGTCGATATCAATTAAACAAACCTGTCCTCCAGATTTACAAATACGGTAGAGTTCATTTGCGACAATTTGTGGATCAGGAAGATATTCAAAAACAAAACGGCAAATAATTTTGTTGTATGTATTCGATGGTCGATCAATTTTTTCTAAACCACTCACATAGTAGGAAATATTATAATCAAGAGATCGTTCCTTGGCCTGTATGATGCGCTCAGGACTTGAGTCACAAGCTTCCACTTTTAAATTAGGGTATTCATCTTGTATTAGCCTAGAGATGAGTCCACTCCCACAACCAGCATCTAAGAGAAGCTCACCATCATTGAAAGACATTGCTGAGATATCTTGCCGAATATTATAAGACTCAATTTTTTCTTGGGCCTCCAATCTTTCAGACTCACCTAAGTTTTCTAAAACATAGCTCATTATTCCTCCAATGATCTCAATCATGAGATTATTTTCTTTTAGTAAAATATGTTAGAGGGATTTTTTTACCAATTACGTACTTAAGAAAAATTAAGTTTTTATGAAGTGAAGTTTAAAGAATATTTTGCCTAGAACATATTATTACTTTTACGTGGAATAATGCTGGCAATGGAGGGCACATGGAATCTAAAAAGATACATTTTGTTATTCTTAAGAAGCCTTATGATACCTATTCTGATTCGTTTGAAACGAGAGATTTTCTCGGAAAGATTTTCAAGCTAAAGCTTGATGGTTATACCAAGTATTATCCCTATGGGATTTTACCTATAAGTGATGTCGATTTTATGGCCGATCATCTTGTTATTTGCCAGGAAATCAATGGAGAGCTTGTCCCTGTTTCTGGAGTTAAATCGTAAGCGATCCATGAACCACATCTTCTAATTCTGTTTTCTTCCGTTAGTAT
>DZBG01000092.1 GCA_022729855.1 Bdellovibrio sp. | reverse complement strand
CTGAAATCAGCAACTTAAATGTGGAGTTGCACTAGGAAAAATTTTTCGGGTTTTTATAAAATTCAGTGTTCACTCTTTTTGCTTTTTTCATCTTAAATGAATTCATTGGAGTGACCGTATACTCAACTGAAAGATATCCCTGATAATCTAGACGCCAATCATGTTCCTCATGGGCAAAAGCAGTAGTCTGAACCATGGCCAAAGAAGCTAAGAGAAGAAGCGTTTTCATAAAATTCCTTTCAGTTATAACAGTCCTATTATCAAAACTTAATTGAACCCTGTCTGTCCAGAGCGTTTTGAATGACATAAGATAGTGATATTGGAGTTACTATGACTTATACCTCTCTATTTCTTATTATTTTCACTCTTCTCACCTCTTTCTCAGCTTTTGCTTCAAAGGCTGATCAAGTTCTTGCAGTCTGGTGGTCTCCAGAGCAAAAAACAAAAGTGGAAATAAAAAAACAAAACGACATCTATTACGGCCAAATTATTGCCCTCAGACCTGAATCAAAAGAAATGATGGATACAGAAAATCCTGACTCCGCTCTTCAGGCCCGTCATATTCTTGGCCTTGAAATCTTAAGTGGTTTTAAATTTGATGGTGATGATACGTGGGAGAAAGGATCAATTTACGATCCAGAATCAGGAAAAACATATAAGTGTAAAATGTGGCTTCAGAATAATGATGTCTTAAAAATCAGAGGCTATATTGGCATCTCACTTCTTGGAAGAACTGTTGAGTTTACAAGAGTCACTGGCGAACATCCTGATCAACAGCAAGAGGGTGAACCGGTGAAGGTTTATCTTAATCACAAATAATAATTAATCACTACCAAAGCTTCTCTTTCGCAAGCAATGACTTCAACATCTCTTTTGCTTCTGGCCCACCGAAAGCCCCATCCTTAACAGGAGTTTTGTCATTAAAAGTATAAACAGCTAGATATTCTTTCCCATTTCCTTGGACATGAGCAATGAACCAACCAAGGCGCTTGTCCATGTTCTCACCGATGGTACCAGAACCCGTTTTACCACTAAGAATAAATCCATTTTTAGAAGTCTCAAGATAGCTAATCTTTTGAGTAATGGTCATCGCTCTCGCTGATGCAGGTAATTTATTAGTCCAAAGTTTTTTTAGAAATGAAATTTGCTCAAAAGCTGAGATTCGAATTGTCCCTTCTTCTTTATTCTTTGGGGTTAACCATGAAGTCGTAAGAGAGCCAGAGACATCCTTGTTTCCATAATCAAATTTTGTCATATAGGTTTTGAGTTTTTTCATACCCATAATTTTTGTCACTTCCTGAGAATACCACACCACAGAGTTTTGAATCCATGATTGCGCCGTATGGTCTTTATTCCAAACAGGTAAAAAGCGCTGACGTCCATCCCACAAGAATGATGTATTCTCATCTCTTAAAATACCTGCATCAAAGCTCATGACTGCAAGAGGTAATTTAAAAGTAGAACATGGGGCTGTTCTCTCTTCACAACGAGCACCATTGATCACTTTTTCATATTCATTAGTTTGCAAATTATAAAGTAGAAAGCAGGCATCAGTATTTTTACTTATCTTTGGATTAGTGCTGCATGAGATGAAACTAATGAGCAAAATTAAAATTATTATTCTATTCATAAAAACCCTATTTATTTTACAAGTTTTGTAAGCATTTTATTTAAAGAATTGGCAAAAAGCTCCACATCTTTTGGACTAAAAGGAGCAGGGCCACCAGTGACCATTCCTCCATCACGAAGCTCTTTCATTAAATCTCTCATCGCTAGTCGCTCACTGATATTTTCTTCAGTGTATAACTCTCCCCGAGGATTAATCGCATGAGCCCCTTTCTCAACAATAAGAGCGGCCAAGGGAATATCTTGAGTCACAACAATATCTTGAAGCGCACAGTGCTCAACAATATATTGATCGGCCACATCAGCGCCCTTATCTACTTGGACAGATCTCACAAGAGAGCCCTGAGGAACTGACATATAAGAATTCGCCACGAGAATCACTGGTAATTGCAAGCGATGAGAGGCGCGATAAATCACTTCTTTTACAGGCTTGGGGCAAGCGTCTGAATCAATCCAAATTGTTAACTTTTCCAAAATTCTTCCTTAGTCTTCAAACTATTTTTACAGTAATGTTTAGCTATGCCAAATCTTCTTATGCCTCTTTTTATGGTTATTATCGCAATTGTCTCGATTCAATTCGGAGCATCTATGGCGAAGGGCCTTTTCCCTCTAGTGGGAGCTTATGGAGCGACAACTTTACGTCTTGGCATTGCGTCGATTTTGCTTCTTATCATTTGGAGACCGTGGCGCTCACGTTTAACCAAGAAATCTTATCTTTCCATTGGGATTTATGGGGCCTCCCTGGGACTCATGAATCTTCTTTTCTATATTTCTCTAGAAAGAATTCCTCTTGGGATTGCAGTGGCCCTCGAATTTACCGGACCTCTTGCTGTCTCACTTCTTCATTCTAAAAAGCCAATCGACTTTTTATGGGCACTTTTAGCGGCGATCGGAATTTTTCTTATTCTTCCCATGACTGAGGCAACAGGAAGTTTAGACTTACTTGGTGTACTTTTTGCTCTTGGAGCGGGATTTTGTTGGGCCCTCTATATCCTCTTTGGTCAGAAAGCTGGTGGGGATGAGCATGCAGGGATTGTGACATCACTAGGAATGTTTGTGGCCACAATCGTGATTCTTCCTTTTAATTTTATTTTTTCAAATAAAAGTATATTTGTCCCAGAGGCCATGCCTCTCGCTTTTGGTGTGGCCATTCTCTCAAGTGCACTTCCCTACTCATTAGAGATGGTTTCACTCAAAAAGATTCCTGCAAAAACTTTTGGAATTTTGATGAGTCTAGAGCCGGCGATTGCGGCCCTTATGGGATTTTTATTTTTAACGGAAGTTCTAACTGGAAGGCAGTTGATTGCCATGGCCTGTATTATTTGTGCCTCACTTGGAGGCACAATGGGTGTTAAGAAAAAAGCCCCAGCTGATGTTTAAAAGCTGTAACCAATATAAGTATTTAGTAGAGTCGCAAAACTATTTTGAACATCATCACCCTCTTTTCTGAGATGAATGAATTTTGAACCAATTCCTATCCAATCACAACCAATAGTAAAATGTTCCCACGACCACTGATTTCCAATTCGAATACCTGCACCAAAGCCTCTATAGAATGAATTGTCTTGTTCAAGATAATAATCACTCTGAGAATAGTCTTGTTTAAGATAGACAAAATTCGTTGCAAGATAAAAAGAATTTCCTATAAATTGTTTAAACTCTGCGGAAACATTGAACTGAAAACTGTCTTTACTACTGCTTATTTCATTTTCAGCATAACCTAGTTTCAATCCAATAATTTGATCACGACTTAGAAACTTATAAAATCCAACTTGAGTCGTCACTTCATTATAGTCTGGCCCATAAGAGATAATTGCTTGGTATGAATGTTTTTTCCTATTTTCTTGAGATAGAATTTCTGATGGATCCGCCTTTGGAGTGGCTCCAAGACCTACCCTCTGCATTCCATCACGAAGTCCTCTTTCATAATCAGATATTTCCTCTTCTGCAAAAGCAGAACTTAATCCTAAGCATATTGTTATGACTAAAATTAATATTTTCATTTTTCCATCCTATTGTTGTTCATCTCCTCACCCACAACTTCACTCAACACCACACCAAACTCATTAATATGAAACCCATCAACAAACCCATGATGGGCCTGAATTGAAAATGGCATCTCAATCTTCCCATCTGAAGTCTTTGTGAATTTACCCCAAGCAAGAGCAGGAATATCAGCCGATTTAAATTTATAAACAGGATGCTGAATTGACGTAAAGTCGAGCCAGGGAAGACTGGTAATAAACACAAAGTTTTTCATTTCACGAGGCGAAAGCTCGGCCCCAGTATTAATCAACGTTTTTGCCGTATTGGCCTCTTCTTTGGCCGCAAGACTTCTCTTGATAAAAACATCTAAGTCATCAGAGTGTTCAAATTTAGTATAATTAAAAAGATTCTCTTCATTAATAGTGGTGTAAGAGCCAAAGATATTAGAAATTTTTATAATTTCGCCATTTAAATTTCTGTATTTGAAATTATCGAGTTTATTTAAAGTCTTCATGATGCAAAAAAGAAAGAAGTGAAAAGCAGGGAGATTTTTCGTTTTGCAAAAGCTCAAAAAGTCCGGAGTTGTTTGTCTGTATGTAATATTCACCAATGGATTTTCGAAATTCTCAAAAAAATCAAAACGATCTTTTCTTTTAAGAAAATTATCCATTAAGCATCCCCTCGTTTCATCAGTTTATAAAGATCTTCAACTTTAGTTCTGGCCCATGGAGTTTTTCTTAAAAAAACTAAACTCGACTTCACACTTGGATCAAATTGAAAGCAGCGAATTGTAATCATCTCACCCAAGGCTTCCCAACCATAGCGTGCGTGCAGCTCAGTCACAATTTGCTCTAGTGTGATTCCATGAAGTGGATCTTTTGGTTTTGCCTCACTCATACGATTTTAACTTTCTCACCTTTATACTCAATCACCTGTCCGGCAAGAATTTTAGCTCGTTTGCGTAGCTCCATTCTTCCATCAACTGAAACCTCACCATCAGCAATAATATGCTTGGCCGCTCCGCCACTTTCGCAAAGATTCGTCTTTTTTAAGACATCACAAAGTTCGATAAATGGTCTTCCTTCTAAAGAGATCTCTCTCATAAGGGTATCCTTCTTAAAATTTTAGATTTGTGATTGGACACACAAAGCTTTCTAGTTTTATTTTTAAATCATTTTCAAAATCATCTTTTGAAATTTCTGCAAGCTTACCAAATTTTGTTTTTCTGATAGTACTCATGAGATCAAAAGGAATATCCCGCTCCAGAGAATCAAGTCCCTCAGGCAGTGCTTGAGTGAGTCCTCTAAAGGCCCGAATATAACCCATGGCCTGATCTTGACGAGTATAACCCTCATGAAGGGCCGCTACGATCTCACCTTTCTCTTCCATTGAAAGTTTTGTTGAACTTCCTAAGGCCTCTCCCCATGAATCCATAAATGGTCCCACAGGAATAAGAAACTTATGTGAGCGACGAAGACATTTTGGCTGTCTCATCGACATATGACGGTGATTTTCAACAGAGAGAAATTCTTTATTCACTTGTCCTGCATAGGCCAGGATAGGATTAAATTTTTTATTTAAACGATGACCTAGTTTATAAATATGAAGTCTAAACGGATCATCCTCGGGCATCTGCCACTGATCAATCACGCGGTCTAGATCTCCAAAATTGTGGGCCATCAAGGCCGTCGAGCGAAGAAAATTTATATGATCACGTTTCTCACGTAGATTAAGAAGAAGTTTCTCCTCTTTCACAGCTTCGGCCAATATGACCTCCGCTACTTCTGCGGCCAGTGCGTCCCTTCGATATTTTTTAAGAGCACAGTAAGCTCCGATGGCGACCGAGAGCCATGTCCCCTCGTGTGTGCTCATCACTTGATTTTCCGTTGGATTATAAGATTTGCGATTGGTGACTTGCTCATAATCCCAAGTCCACGAATCAATCGTATAGCGGGCCATCTTCTCAATATATTTTTCGATGAGGCCATGCTTCCACAGACCCTCACGAATTTGATTATCCACATCAGTTGGGACAAAAGTTCCTGCCGTGGCCCAGTGAGCACTCAGGCAGAGATAAAAATATTCAGCGAGATCAATATTTTTGAGACTGTTCAGATTTTTTTTATAGAAAACAAGTTTTGCTAAGTAGGCACGTTTTTCTCCAGAGGTTTCAATCTCCCCTTGGAAAAGAAAAGGGTTCGTATTCTCAACATGTTTGAGAAGAATATTGGGAGCGATTCCCGAAAGTTCGAGTCCTGATTGAAGTTTCTTTTTGGCCATGAGGCTATATAGCGGATTTGGAACTAAATGCATAGTGTTATTTGAGGCCACATGAAGTGACCTCAAACAACGAAATCATTACTTTCTTTTGACTGTTTTAATAATAACTGGATCCATTGGAACATCACCATAAGGACCGATCTGTCCTGTCTTCACCATCTTAATTCTGTTCACCACATGCATTCCCGTTGTCACTTTTCCGAATACCGCATACCCATAACCGGCTTCATTAGGAGCTGTGTAATTGAGTGATGAGTTATCGGCCACATTAATAAAGAACTGTGCAGTAGCAGAATGTGGATCACCTGTACGGGCCATGGCAATTGTTCCCGTATCATTATGAAGTCCATTAGCGGCTTCATTTTTAATGGGATCATGAGTTTTTTTCTGATTCATGTCCTGAGTAAACCCACCACCTTGAATCATAAAACTACTAATCACTCGATGGAAAATAGTACCGTTGTAGAATCCTTCATCAACGTACTTTAAAAAGTTAGCTACTGAGAGTGGTGCTTTTTCAGCGTCAAGCTCGATTTCAATTTCTCCGTGTGAAGTCTGCATAAGAACTTTTGGATGTGCTTCAACTTTCACTTCTGCTTTTGGGGCAGGTGCAGTTTTTTTAGAAGCCGCTTTCTTTGGGGCAGCATAAACACTCAGAGAAAAAAATGTAAGTATCAGAAGAAACGATTTCATCATAAATCCTTTGTGATAATAAAAGTCTCTTCAATACTACTCAAGCCTAAGCTACTTTGTCTTCTCCATCTTGCCTCCCACGGCGATGTTTGATGGCAATGGCCTCGATAATCTGGATCCGTGAAAAATCCCTGCGAATTCCTCCGTCTCGTACAGAATTGCAATCCCTGATGTATGGGTCTCCGTCATTATAGACCCACAACATGACGTGCTGCTGACCATTTGCATAAAGTTGGGTTATTAGAAAATCCTTTTCTAAATGGGCCAACCAAAGGGGATCAAGTGACTTCTTGTGATACTCATTCTCTCGAATGCGGTAATAACCGGTCCCCTCAGCAATGCTAAACAGATCAACAGCACGTAGCCATTGGTCATCATCCATCGCGTACGATTTTTCATCTAATTCTTCTTCTGTATAAATGCCTGATGATTTTAATTTTGCGAGAACATCATAATAACGAACACCAGATGCCATCGCGAGGCTCGCCACACAGCAAGTGTCATCAATATGTCCTGCTACTAATCTAAACCCTTTTGTCTTAACTTTTTTCATAAGGACCTCCGTTCTTAAGATTAAGTATGCCAAAGGGATGGGACAAAAACTGTCCCTAGGTAATTACTTGATTTTCTTAAGTCCTGAGCGCCAAACAGAGAGGATTTGATCTTGAATTATTGAAGGAGAAACGGAATGAAGGTCACTACCAAATCCCGCCAAAAGACGAATAATTTCATCACTTGAGCGAGATTTAAAACTGACTTCGATTTGATTTTCAGAGAGGTTTTTTATTTTTTGAGTTTTATTAAAAACTCGTTCTCTAAAGAAGAGGCTCAACTGCCCTGAGCAAATGATTTTATAATCCACAAGTGGTTCATCACCTGTGCCATAGCCACCAAAACTAAAGTCTAAACTTTTAAGGGCGGTATTTGATTTGATTTTTATTTTTTCAGAAAGGATTTTCACATCTTTTAGACGTGAGAGTCTAAAGCGTTTGATTTTGAGTTTATCACTTGGGTCACTGGCAATAAGATAAAAAACTCCCCCTGTCAGATTGAGCAGAAGCGGATAGATCACTCGCGACTGTGGCCTTTCTTTTTTATAAGGAGAAAAGTTCTTAACTTCAATTGCCTTCTCAGATCTTAAGGCCTCCAAGATGAGTTTTGATGATTCAGCATCATCACCCTTCTCCATCCCTGTCACTGAATCAGTCACCACAAGTTTTTCTTGAAACCTTGCAAAGTCTTCGGCCAGTGTCTTGGGCAGTTTACTTAAAATCTTAGATCTCACTCCACTAATAATTTTCTCAATTCCTATGGGGGCCACATGACGAAGATTCTCAAGAGAGAGAATCAGGGCCTGAAGCTCATCCTCATTAAAACTTAAATCATAGTCAGGGGAAAAATCACTTGAGACATAATAACGGCGAGGTTTCTCTTCTGTTTCTAAAAGTTTATAAGGACCAGACATCTCTTCAAGATCGCGCCCCACTGTTTTGCGATCAACACTCACTTCTTTTGAAAGTATCTCAAAAATTTCTGTGACAGTGAGAGCATTATCTTCACTGGTTCTCGATTTTAAAATCCCATAGAGAAGATGATGTCGTTCAGATTTTTGAAGATCTGAGTTTTTAATTGGCATTCTGACTCACTATCCACTTTGCTGCATCAAGAAGAGATTGAGCGCGGTAGATCGGCTCTTTTGTGTCTCTTTGCTCGTCGCCTTCCCCTACTAAGATAGACTTGCAACCTGCCGTGTATCCAGCTTCAAGATCACTAAAACGATCACCAATCATAAAAGAGTCAGACATTTTTATATCAAAGAGAAATGCCCCTTGAAGAAGCATTCCAGGTCTTGGTTTCCTGCAATCGCAATGATCTTTTTTATCGTGATAACAAACTTGGATTGAATCAACTTGCAAAAGCTCTTGCACCTTCTGATTCATTTGCTCCACACTCTCCTTGCTCACCCAACCTCGGCTCACGTCCGGCTGATTAGTGACAACGATTAAATGAAAGCCAGCTTTTTTAAAAAGCCCAATGGCCTCTTCTACTCCTTCAAAAAGAGCGAAGTCCTCCATGATATAAGGAGCACGGGCCTTCCCATCACGAATAATTGTTTTATTAATCACGCCGTCTCTATCAAGAAAGATGGCCTTATTCATTAAAGGCCTCGCACGCCTTAATCCAGCTCTGCTTAAGCTCATCCGTCATAAATGAAGCATCAAAAGAATTTTTGGCCAGTTGAATAATTTCTGCATTACTTAAATCAAGGGCCTCAGCTGTGGCGATATAGTTTTGGTTTGCATAACCACCAAAATAAGCGGGATCATCTGAGTTGATCATGACTTTTACATTTTGTTGTAAAAGTTTTTTTAAATTATGATCTTCCATCTTTTCAAAAACACAAAGTTTGATATTTGATAGTGGGCAAACTGTGAGAGGCATTTCCTCATCAATGAGTCTTTTTAAAAGTTTTTCATCTTCAATCGAGCGAACTCCATGATCCACTCGTTTCACTTTTAAAAGATCCAAAGCTTCCCAAACATATTCAGGAGGTCCCTCTTCACCAGCATGGGCCACGGTGAGATAACCCATTTTCATCGCCTCATCAAAAACTTTTTTAAATTTAGAAGGTGGATGTCCTACTTCAGAAGAATCCAACCCTACTGCGATAATATCTTTTTTAAAAGGTTCACTCATTTTTAAAGTTTTAAAAGCCTCTTCTTCTGAAAGGTGGCGAAGAAAATACATAATAAGATGTGCTGTCATCCCCCACTCTTCATGGGCCTTGATCGTTGCTTTTTTAATTCCGCTAATCACAGTTTCAAAACTAACTCCACGATCAGTGTGAGTTTGAGGATCAAAAAATATTTCAGCATGAACCACATTATCTTCTTTGCACTTTAAAAGATAAGCATAGGTTAAATCATAAAAATCTTTTTCATGAAGAAGCACACCGGCCCCTTCGTAATAAATATCTAGAAATGATTGGAGATTATGAAAATTATAAGCCTCTTTGATTTCATCAATGGACTTAAAACGGATATTTACTTTATTGCGTTTGGCGATTTCAAACATAAGCTCTGGCTCAAAACTACCTTCAATATGGAGGTGAAGCTCGGCCTTGGGAAGTTTTTGGATTAACTCCAGTCTATTCATCATATTTTTTTCCTTTTTTGCTAGTTTATACCTATAGCATAGTGCACACCGCTATGCTAGAATTTGGGGCAATGGAAAAGCTTCGTTTTTTCTCATTTTTAAAGCTCTCACTCTTCATCCTCTCTCTAGGGTGTTATAATCTCATTCCGAACTTATCGAATCTAAATCTTGGAACTCAATCTGACTCAAGTTATGCCAGCTACCACGGAGCACAAAATCTTTCGATTCATCTTCAAGAAGCTGGTAAGACCAAAACTGATAATCATGAAAATTCACACTTAACACTCCATGTAGCTTCATCTGCAATCTCATCACTTAAATCAGTTTTTTCATATTCACTCACACATCAATCAACGACTCATTCAACTATTCTTTTCAAATTTTCGATTTCTCCTCGCGCTCCACCTTTGGCCTAAAAATTTCTTTTCTTTTTTTTCATTCACTCTCTACAAGGAATTTTTATGTCTAAGGACAAATTAAAGGCGTCTGTGTTTGCTATTATTACCCAACTACCATTTCCTAGTGCAACTTTTCTTCATCATAACTTCATAAG
>DZBG01000015.1 GCA_022729855.1 Bdellovibrio sp. | reverse complement strand
CTTATGAAGTTATGATGAAGAAAAGTTGCACTAGGAAATGGTAGTTGGGGTTTAAAAAAGATTCTTCAATCTCTTATTATTCTTATTATCTGCTCAACCTTATTATGTGTCTTGATGGGATATCTTATAGATCGATGCCTAAGTCTTTTGGATGCACAGGATTTTCATCTTTCTAATTCCATTATTTTTCTTCTTGTTCTTATCGTCGTTGATTTTGGAATGATTTTTTGGTCTCTAAGAAAGGTCATTGATAAGCCAGAAGAGTTGCAAAAGAAAGAGGTGAGTCAGGCCAGTAGTACTGGACATGTTGAAGCCGCTCTTGCTGCTCTTATTTTTGATTTTGTAAAAGAAAGAGAAGAAAATCGTAATCAAGAAGGGAAAAGTAAAAGCGCTGAGTGAGTTTAAAGTCTCAGTAGCAGAAGACTACTACTGAGACAGTTTATCTTAAAGAGCTAAATTTGAAAGTTCTTGAATCAAATCTTGTGATCTTGAAACAAATTTTTCTTTTTCATCAATCGAAAGTCCCTCAGATGAAATCGTCGCCATGTCTTGAACATAGTGAACCATCTTTTCAGCAAGGTCTTTTTTCTCCCCTTTATTCCAAAGACTAAAAGCATTCTTAATAAGTGGGTGAGAAGGATTCACAATCAAAGTTTTCTTAAGAGGGATGTTAAAGGCATTGGGTCCCATACTCTTTGTCATCTGCTGCATACGTTTTGAATTTTCATCAATTTTAAAATAAGCAGCCGATGTAGAGTTCTTAAGAGATTTTACTTCAATCTCTTGACCAGACAGAGTCGCTGTAAAGAATTCTTTGATTTGCATATCAGTTTCTGTGACTGCATTTGTTTCAAGTAAGTTCTCTATTTCTGCATCAATTGAAACAAACTTCATTTCATTGTCTCCAAGCTTATGCATTTCAGAATGTTGCATAAAGTGTGGATCGATATAATTGTCTGTTTCAATGGTTTGAATCTTTTCAGCTAGAAGTTGCTTTCTCAGTGATTCATCAGAAGCATGTTTCTCGAAATAAACGAATTTATTTTTGAGCTTCTCTTTTGAAGCTTCAGGGATTGATTCTTGGTATTCTCCAAGAGTTGTGAGCTTGTTTTCAGAGTTAGCAAAAAGAACCATCGATCTCATCATTTCATCAAACTTATTATCCTGAACACAACCATATTTTACAAAAAGCCCGATATCTTCCCAAGCAGTGTTGTAGCGTTCGCGATCATTATTGAAAAGTTTCTTCAAGCTCTCTGCTACTTTTTTGATGATATAGTTTGAGATCTTTTTGATATTTGGATCACCCTGAAGAGCTGATCTTGAAACGTTCAAAGGAATATCAGTTGAATCAATCGCTCCCTTAAGAAGTGATAAGAAATCTGGCATGATATTTTTGATATTATCTGAAACAAAAACTTGTTTGCTATAAAGTTTTACACCATTCTCTGTCACTGGTTTTGAAAGATTGACCTTCGGGAAATATAAAATCCCTTGAAGAGTAAAAGGATGGTCAACATTAAGGTGAAGCCAGAAAAGTGGCTCTTGATCCATAGGGAAAAGTTTACGATAGAAGTCTTTATATTCTTCATCCGTAATTGTTGTCGGATCTTTTTTCCAAAGGGGAGTTGTCTCATTAATGATATCAACTTTAGCTTCTTTATCATCAGTATTAAGAAGGGCCACAGTGTATGGCATAAAATTACAATAACGAGTCAGTGTTTCTCTGAGCTTCCAGATATCTAGAAATTCAGCGGCATCATCATTAATATGAAGAGTGATCTCTGTTCCTACTTCAGTGCGTGTTGAATCAGAGAATTCATAATCAGTATCACCAAGACAAGTCCATTTTGCAGCGACTGCACCAGGAGTCATCGAAAGAGACTCAACTTCAACTTTATCGGCCACCATGAATGCTGAATAAAAACCAAGACCAAATTTTCCAATGATCTCATCTTTAGTTGTTCCAACACCTTCTGTTTTCATTTTTTGAACGAATTCTTCAGCACCAGAAAAAGCAAGCTGAGCGATGTATTTTTCGATCTCTGCTTCATTCATCCCAAGACCGTTATCAATAATTTTAATCGTCTTTTGTTCTTTATTTAATTCTACCTGAACCTTTCCTTCGGGCGTGTCATAACCAGCTGTTCTGGCCAAAGTCGCTCTTTTTGTGATCGCGTCACAAGCGTTCGAGACAAGCTCTCGTGTAAAAATGTCATGCTCAGAGTAGAGCCATTTTTTAATAATAGGAAAAATGTCATTTGTTTTAACTGAAATCGCACCCTTACGTGTCGTCATAAAATCCTCCGATCTAGTGTCATTTTGGCATCTTGTCATTTAATAGTGAAATCTATTAGAAGTATGGGAGTAAGTTTTCATTCGTCAAGGGCAGCAAGTACATGGGCAATCAGATTATGCCACTTTTTATTTTAACTACAGGTGGAACGATTGAGAAAATCTACGATGAATTTGAAGGTTCACTTCAAAATCGCGACACAATTGTAAAAAACAAAATCCTTCAGAAGTTGCGTCTTCCTTATACTGAAATTCAAGTGAAACAAATCATGTCAAAAGATTCGCTTCATATGGATGATAAAGATCGCGAATCAATTTTGAGCTCAATTCAAACATATGCAAAATTCGGAAATCCCATTGTGGTTCTGCATGGCACGGATACTTTAGATCTCACGGCAAAATTCTGTTTCGAAAAATTTAAAGATATTTCAGTCCCTGTGGTTTTCACGGGTGCCATGAAGCCACTGGGCTTTGATGATTCTGATGCCGCTCAAAATGTTATTGAAGCTGTTTTTGCAGCTCGCATTCTTGATGCTGGATTCTATGCTACTTTTCACGGAAAACTTTTTAATATTCCTAATGTTCGTAAAAATAAAACCAAAGGCACTTTCGAGGAGATCGAATGAAAACTTTATTAAGCGCACTAGTACTTTTTAGTACATCAGTATTTGCATGGGGACCAACTGGCCACAGAGTTGTTGGGGAAGTGGCAGAGAAACATGTAGAAGTTCAAACTCTTGTGAAAGTAAGAGAAATTCTTGGTGGCGAGTCAATGGCCCGTGTGGCGAATTGGCCAGATGAAATAAAATCAGAGCCAAATAAATATAGTTATACATTCAACTGGCACTACACAGATTGGAAAGATGATCAAGAAACTCATGATCATGAAAATAGTTCTGGAAAACTTATTCCAGCGATCGAAGAACAAATCGCAACTTTAAAAGATGATAAAAAAACAAAAGAAGAAAAATCTTTTGCTTTAAAATTTCTTATCCATTTAGTGGGAGATCTTCATATGCCCCTTCATGTGGGGAATGGAGTTGATCAAGGTGGGAACTACTGCCGAGTTTTCTTTCAGAACACTCAAACAAATCTTCATCACTTATGGGATGAGGCGATGATTGATTTTACAAAGTTAAGTTATACTGAGCTTGCTGACTTTGTGAATCGCACACACGGATCAAAAACAAATGAAAATAAAAAAGGGTCAATTCTTGATTGGGCCCTTGAATCAAAAGAAATTCGTATGACTCTTTATCCAGCTCCAGTAGTTGTGGATCAAGCAGGACAAAATGCTCTGACATACTGTCTTCGCCCTTACAGTGAAACGGCCAGTAATTTGCCTAAACTCTCATACGAATATAGCTATAAATTTGTTCCTGTTCTTGAAAAGAGATTGTTTCAAGGTGGAGTTCGTTTAGCTAAAATTCTTGATGATATTTACGCTCACTAAGAATGAAGACCAGAGGGGAGAGCGATATTTCTCCCCTCGTTGCCAATTTATAGACCCAATTTTTCCTGCATAAATTTATCAACTATTCCTCTAAGTCATCGAAAATCAATAAGTATCAAGTTTGATCTCCTGAAAACCTCAAGTTAGGGGATAATGATCTTAATGATTTAGCTTGAAAAAGCCGAATAGACTCTTGAGGTTTAGGCCATGGATTTTAGATCGTTTAGAAAAACATTTATCGGTGTTCTGCTTGCAGGACAATTCGTTCTTGGAGGATGTGTCTCTGAGAATGCTGCTAAGTCGTCTAAGCGCTTTGGTTCATCTGTTGCGACTACTGGTGGCTCGTCTACTTCAGGAGCTAATGCTGGTGGAACTGATACATCAACTGACGAAACAGACATCACACCAAAAGTTGAAATCAGACATTTAATCGAACCCAATCTCTCTACCGATCCTAATTATTCATCAGGTACTGGTTACACTGGTGGAGGAAGTTATCTTCGTAAATTAACTCTTCCCAAAAACTATGCCGGAAAACTTTATGTCGCTGGGATTAATATCAGCACGCTTGGCGCGAGAAACGTTAAAGTGCGTTTTAAATTTGGTCTTAATGCTGAACCTGTAGAAATCAATGCGACAGTAGCAAAAGCTCCAGGGATTACACCACAAACGAATGTGGATGTTTTAATTCTAGATTTAAGAGCTGAACCATTCCGTAATATTCGTCTGATTTATGATCTCTTTGATTATAACGACTATTCAACTTCAACCACTGGGCCTGTTCAAGATAACAGAGATAGCGGACTTTATTGTCGTGCTCTTAAGCTTGAAAACGATCCAACCTTTAATGGTGTAGGAGCTTGTGATGCGAGCTCTGAGGACTGTTTATATTCTTATGCTAAAATTTCAGATCAGGGATTATTAAAACAAACTTCTGTGACTACAAATGGTGTGACAAGTACTGTTTACGTTCCAGTTGTTCCTTCTGTTCCTCAGGTTGAACAAGGCGTGAATGGTTATTACGGTGATGTGCTTTCTGAAATCTTAAAAAGACCACTCCCAGATGATTATACAACCACTGGTTCTGGTGACTTCCTTTTCAATATGGCCGCTGCTTACAACTATACTCAAGCAGAAGTGATTGCCTCAACGATTAAAGCGATTGGAGCTTTTGGAAATTATAAATACCAAGGGCCATATGGAATTCAAAACTGTTCTGAATGGCAATTCAATCGCTGTACTTATGGGTCAAATGATTTAGCTTTTATTTCAGGCAACTCTGATACGCTGACAAATAAAAATAAACTTTTTAAAGAAGCGGCTCACTTACTTGGAACAAATACTCTCTATTACAAATCGTATATGTTCCCTCTAGCGACAAAAATTAAAAGTATCCGCGCCGGTGTTGATTACCTCGGTTCAGATAATCCTTTTGATGTGAAAACACCTCAGGGGGGAGCAAGTGTAGATGGTGAGTCTAAATGGTTAGATGGTGCTAATGAGCGCGTGAACAAGAATTATGATGGTGAGCACGTTGGATCTTGTAGTGTCACGGCCAGTATGGAAATTGTGGCCAAAGATGATAATAATGTTTGGTACGTGGTTTCTGAATCAAAAGATGTAAAACTTCAATTAGTAAGACCTACTCAATACTCAACAGAGCTTAACGATAACGTGCTTTATAGCAATTATAAAACATGTAATAGCAATTCAATGTGTGGATCAAGTGAGTGTTGTTATAACAATCGTTGTTGGGATGAGACTCTTGTTTCTCAATGTATCGATAGTGGTAGTTATGTTGGTAACAAGCCGGTAGGGGATACATGTTTGACTGATGTTGAGTGTCAGTCATTATGTTGTAATAGAACTTCTGGAAAATGTGCTGTTCACAATACATTACTTAATCCTGCTGTGCTTTGCCAAAAGCCAATAGGGGATTTCTGTATCGCTAAAGAATGGTGTCAGAAAACTCCGGTCACGACATATTTAATTGTTAAAACAGGAACTGATACTCAAGGGAATATCACATGTACGCTGAGAAGCTATGTGACTCAAGAGTATGGTGATTGTAAGAACGGTGTGTGTGTGGCACCTCCTCAATCTAGTCCGCCTGCTTTTGACTACAACAACCCTGATTGTTCAAATGCTGTAGCGGCTCCAAATTTTTAGAATAGACACTTCACCCACTGTCATAGCTCTGGCATACTAAAGTCTCTTATAAGGACGGATTTTATGTCATTACCCGAGCTGAACGATTGTGTGCTAGATCATGTGGCGATTGCCGTGAAAAGTATTTCATCTGCTAAAAAAATTTATGAGGATATGGGCCTAGTCTTTAGCCCCAATCTAGAAGAAGTCAAAGAGCAGAAAGTGATCACCGCTTTTGCGCAAATTGATAAACATGGGCATATTGAACTCTTGGAACCTACATCAGAAGAAAGTACGATACATAAATATATCCAAAGCAAAGGTGAGGGAATTCACCATCTTTGTTTTAGAGTGACTGATGTGAAGGCCAAACAAGCGGAGCTTCTTGCAAAGGGGTACCGATTTATTTATCCTGAACCTAAACTTGGTGCAGGTGGGTGTCTTGTGAATTTTATGCATCCCAAATCAACGGGGGGAGTTTTAATCGAACTCTCTGAGAAGGTTTAATTTATGAATGGTCGTGTTCAGTTTTCAGCTCCTAAAATGACAAAAACCAATAAAATGATTCTTATTGTGGCGGCAGCGGGATTCATTCTCCAAGCTCTGTTAACGGCAGTGGGAGCCCTCTCACTGACAAGTATCTTAGGCCTTTCAAGTGCGGGACTTGCTCGCGGTTTTATTTTCCAATTTATTACTTATCCATTTGTTGATGCTCATTTCATGAGTGTGCTTTTTAATGGATTGGTTTTGTGGTTTATCGGAAGTGAGCTTGAATCATCTTGGGGTGAAGGGATCTATCGCCGTTTCCTAGGGATCAATATTCTAGCTGTTGGAATTATTTATTCATTAGTGAGTTTTCTTTTATTCTTTGGGACATCTCTTCATTACTCGGTTCTAGTGGGACTCACGGGACTGAATTACGCACTTCTTATCAGCTATGCTATGTTGTATCCAGATAGAGAGATGCTTTTGATGATGCTCTTTCCAGTGAAGGCCCGCTATTTTTGTTTAATCCTTGCTGCTATCGAGTTTTATTTTGCTTTCACGAGTAGCGGACTCAGCAGTTGGGCCCATATTTTAAGCATGGCCGTGGCCTTTATCTTAATCAAATATCAGACGCAGCCTGTTATAAAAAGAATCTTAAACCCATCTCCAGCGAGACCGAAATCAAAAGCGAAGCTCTCGATAGTGAAGGATGATAAAGAAAATCCACCAAAATATTGGCAATAAGCGTTAGTACTAGACTTTAAATAGACCAAATGATAGAAAGTTGATTCCGAAATTTTAGTGAGGTTCCCCATGAGACTTAAGATGGCCAATGAAGAAAAATTAGTAGATGTTCGCCTTCGCGATCGTTTACTTGCTCAAGGTAAAATTACAAAAGAACAATTAGAGAAACATCTTGATAACCTTCCAGATGATTCAAAAAATGCTGTTCCTTTAGATCAGGAAGAAGCAAAGAAAATGCAGTAATTTTTTACTGTATTACGAACTTAGAAAAAAGAATTTGTTTTATAAGCGGTTGACCACCAATTCGGTCGTTAACCGCTTTCTTCAAACGATTCTCCAATAGAATTTTCCCCGTCACACTCGCTACATCATCAGGACTCATTTCAGCTCCAATTTGAATCAAAGAATCTTTGATAATTGTTTCTGCATTTTTCAATTCAGGAAGTTGTGACATTTGAAAAGGGACTACGTTCATCTCGACTTCAAGAAAGCGAAGACGATTGGTATTTGAGAGTAGATTAACAGTGAAGCTTTTCATTGAATGGGGCTTGATAAAAGTCAGGTCTTTGGCCTCTTGTAGAAGGCGATCGGCCTCTGCTACTTGATTGGTAGGCTCTCTTTTGATTCCCATATGAGAATAAACGATCAGTCCCACTGCTCCAAGAACAACGAGTGCATTAAGTGCAATAAGAATTTTATCTAGAAGTGGTTTTCCCGTCATAGCTTTATGTTAACACAAGGCCATGACGAGAAAAGAGAATTTTATAGATTAAAGATATTTATCTAAAGCAAGGGGAGTGTATGGAAGATCAAGATCCATAGCTACTTGTTCATAAACGAGCTTCCCTTTGTAGATGTTCACACCAAGGCGAAGGGGCTTATCTTTCATGATAGCGCGGTCAACACCCTCTTTAGCAATCATACGAGCGTACTTAAGAGTCACGTTAGTAAGAGCAAAAGTTGATGTTCTTGCTACAGCACCTGGCATATTGGCCACACAGTAGTGAATAACACCATCAACGATGAAAGTAGGGTTTTCGTGAGTTGTGGCCTTACAAGTTTCAATACATCCACCCTGATCTACGGCGATATCAACAACAACTGAACCTTTACCCATTTTTGAAATCATTTCACGAGTCACTAGTTTTGGAGCTTTGGCACCTGGAACTAGAACTGCACCGATCACAAGGTCAGAGTGAATAACACACTCTTCAATATTTGTTGTGTTAGAGAAAATAGTGTTCACTTTGTTTTCAAAAAGGTGATCCATTTCAGCAAGTTTTTTTGTCGAAAGATCGATAAGAGTCACATCAGCACCCATACCAACGGCCATCTGAGCTGCATTTGTTCCTGCAATCCCACAACCAATGATTGTTACTTTTGCGCGTTTTACTCCTGGAACACCACCAAGAAGAATTCCTTTTCCGCCTTTATCTAATTGTAGATAAGTCGCTCCTACTTGAACCGACATACGTCCTGCTACTTCTGACATAGGGACTAGAAGTGGAAGAGAGTTGTCTTCAAGTTGAATTGTTTCATAAGCAATACAAGTCGCCCCAGACTTCATCAGGCCTTCAGTTTGCGGCTTATCAGCAGCAAGGTGAAGATACGTATAAAGAATATGGTGAGGTTTAAGAAGAGCGATCTCATTAGCTTGAGGCTCTTTTACTTTGATGATCATTTCGCCAACAGCAAATGCATCTTCTAGTGTATCAACAATCTTTGCTCCGGCCTTGATATACTCTTCATCAGAGATACCAATTCCCATTCCAGCATTGTGTTGAACGTAAACTTCATGACCATCTAGAACTAGTTGACGTACGCCACCTGGAACTAGACCAACACGGTTTTCATTGTTTTTAATTTCTTTTGGCACAGCAATTTTCATCGGGTACTCCTCGATATTTTTTAAACTAAAAAAGGCAGATAAAAGTGGGATCATCTTAGCTCTCTTTTTCAGTCTTGGGGAGGAGGGAAAAGTGTGATTTTGTCGATTTAATTGCGCAGCGAGGCAGAAAATATGTGTTTTATTCAATCTGAGCACTGGAAATTAATACCTATCAAGCCTAAAATAGGAAGACTTAAATATTAGAAAGGATTCTTATGATGAAGTTTATGCTCTTTCTCCCGCTGGTTCTGGCCATGAGTTGTGCCAATCACAAACCGAAAACTGGTCTTGCTGATATTGAAATTGATATTGATGTCCAAGAGGTCAAGCTCGAAAATGGACTCACAGTATTGATGGTAGAAAATCCTAAACTACCTATCTTCTCACTTTATATGTTTTATAAAGTTGGTGGTAAGAATGAGCATCCAGGAATCACAGGGGCCAGTCACTTTCTTGAACACATGATGTTTAAGGGAGCAAAAAAATACGGCCCGGGAATTATCGATTTTACGATTGAAGGTAGTGGGGGATCAACCAACGCTTATACGACTAATGATCTTACTGTTTACTATGAGAACCTTCCTTCAAGTCAGCTTGATATCATGCTTGATATTGAAGCCGACAGAATGGAGAACTTACTCTTAAAGCCTGATGATTTCGAAAAAGAGAGATCAGTGGTTCTTGAAGAACGTAAAATGCGTTACGAGAATTCTCCACGTGGACAATTATTTATGCAGATGATGGCCGAAGTTTTTAAGGGAACTCCTTATGGAACATCGGTTATTGGAAATATCCCTGATCTGAAATCAGTTTCACGTGAGCAAATTTTTGCATACTTCAAAAAATTCTATGCCCCTAATAATGTCACGATGGTGATCGTGGGAGATATCAAATCTTCTAAAACTCGCAAAATGATTGAAGAAAAATTTGGAAAGATTGCTTCTTCTCCTTCAGTTCAAGGAGAGCATGATAGCTTAACTCCTGCGATGTTTAAGTCTGAGCTCGTAAAAGACCGTGAAGTTCATCTTAAAGGGGCAACTCCGCAACCTATGTTCATGATGTCGTATCCTTCATATGCACACGGACATCCAAAATCTTATGCTCTTGATATTTTAGGTTCGGTTCTAGGAGATGGGGACAGCTCATTTCTTAAAAAGCGTTATGTCCTTGTGAAAAAACCAATGGCCTCATCAATTTATGCAGGAAATTACACTCTTGAGAAATCAGGAGTTTTTTTTCTTGGTGGAGAGTTAGTGAAAGGTGTGAAGCTAGCTGAGTTCAAGAAAACGGTTCAGTCTGAATTGGCCCTTGCTTGTGAGAGTGAAATTACCGAACACGCCATCATGAAAGTAAAAAACAATTATCTTTTAGATGTATACAAGGGGCTTGATACAAATGCAGGGCTGGCTTCATTTTTAGGTGAGAGACACACATTCTATGGAGATTATAAGGCCTATAAAGAAGAGCTTGCGATCTATGCTGCTATTGGCGTGGGTGATGTGAAGGCGGTATGCCAAGAGTTAGTGAAGGAGCCTTCACTTTTTATCACTGTTTGGGAAAAAAATAAAAACTAGGAATTAAAATGAAAAAAATATTATATCTTCTCTTTATGTTCTCTCTTCCTGTCATGGCCAATACTGAATGGGTTGATTCAGTTAAAAGAATGAAGTGGGGAGAGCTCGATGTTGTTTGGATCCGTGATGAAAAGTTTCCCAAATATACATGGTCACTCGTTTTTAAAGATGGGGCCCTCTCAGACGAGAAAGGTCTTGAGGGACAAACACATTTTGCTCTCGATTTTTTAACGGCCGGAACAAAAAAGTATAATCAAAATGAGTTGAATGATTTTTTTGAATTCTACGGTGTGAGTACTAAAACTTCAGTGACTCATGAATACTCATCAATCTCAGTCACGGGACTTGTTAAAGATGCCGACATTATTATGGAAAGAGTTTGCCATCTTTTGGATGAAGCAAACTATCCATCAAATGAAGTTAAATCACTCCTGTCTCGCGAACAAAGTAAGATTAAGAGTATTGTGACTTCACATGCCGCCCTGGCCGATCGTGTTTTTAGACAAGAATCATTGAGCACAACTCCTTTTAGTTCTCCTGCTGAAGGAACTCTTAAGAGCATTCAAAAACTTAAAACAGACAATTTAATGTCTAGGCTTGCGAGTTTAAAAAATTCACCGAAAACTCTTTATATCACTGGACCTAAGGATGTTTTATCAATTGAAAAAACCATTGCTAAGTGTGGGTGGAAGACAGTTGAGAAAGAAGCCCTTAAAAAATTGAGTCTGAATGATTCAGGAAAAGTGGGAAGAATCATTTTAGTCCCAGTTCCTGAGGCCAATCAGGCGCAAATCCGTCTAGGTCGTTATCTGACTGAACATGAATTTGCTGGAAAAAATGATCTTTATAATTTTGTAAGCTCGTATTTAGGTGGAGGTTTCACTTCTAAACTTATCCAAGAGATTCGTGTGAAAAGAGGTCTGACTTATTCAGCAGGAGCTTATGCCTCGGTTCAAGGTGTTTATGGACGAGCAGGGATCACAACTTTTTCAAAGAATGAAACTGTGGCCGAGACGATTGAAGTGATCAAAAATATTTTAACTGAAATTAAAGACAAAGGGATTGCTCAGAAAGAATATGAACATCAACTTGGACATTTAGTTGGTGGCTATGCTTTTCAATTTGAGCAGTCTGAGGCCTTCTTATCACAGGTCTTTATGTATGATCTTCAAGGTCGACCACTCACTGAACTTGCTAGTTTCCCTGAGAAAATTAAGTCTATTACACCTTCTGAATTAGCTGCTGGTGTAGGAGAGTTGTTT
This sequence comes from Bdellovibrio sp., assembly GCA_022729855.1. GTDB lineage: Bacteria > Bdellovibrionota > Bacteriovoracia > Bacteriovoracales > Bacteriovoracaceae > DZBG01. The sequence goes on along the minus strand of DZBG01000015.1, from coordinate 23,842 downwards.
CAATGGGATCGTCAGGTGATTGTTGTTGTGGGGAGTAAAAGTCTTGAGAAGTCTCTTAAGAAAATTGCGCCAGTTACAATAGTTGATTATAAAAAATATCTTTAAGAATTAATCCTGGGCCTGAGCATGCATATTGACTTGGGCCCCAGGATAAATAACCAGAGAATTTGATTTAATATCCCCATCAAATTTAGCAGATGATCTAAAAGAAAGCTTACCAGTACAGATGATGTCTCCGTTAATCTCACCGAAAACTTCAATTTCATGTCCGATGACTTTACCTTTGATTTTACTTCCTCGTTCAAGAACAAGTTTGCCTTCAGCTAAGTGAAGTTCACCATCGATAGTGCCATTAAAGATTGTGTCACCTTTAAGCTTAAGAACCCCAGTCATCTCTGATTCAATTCCGACAACATTATAGTGATAGGTCTTAAAGTCTAGCTCTTCCATTATTGTGCCTTAGTGGTCATTTCAAAATCACGAGTGACATGCTTAACAAGTAAGTCACCTTCACGATTAAAAATATAGATAACAAATTTTACTTTGTTCGATGTCGGTATTCCCGAGAATTCAGCCGTTGTAGGGCGAAGTCTTGAAACTGCAAAACCTTCACCTTGTGAAAATTTAATTCCTTCAATTGCACTGTTTTGAAGAACGCCTGGGTAAACTCTTGTTTCAAGGCCCGAGTACTCAAAAACAATAATATGGCCTGTGACTCTTGCTTCAGGATGAGGATTGATAATTTGAAAATTAAGAACCATCTTCTTTGAGTCACTTGTAAAATCAATCTGCTCAAGTTGAAGTAAACTTTTTTCAGTTAAATTCTGTGAACCATAAGGACGCAGAATTTGTCCGAAATAGATATCACTTCCTTCCGCTGGGGTCCCCGCAAGCTTCTCTTGCAGTTTTTGATTTTCAACTTCAAGTTCTCTAATTTGAGCACTCGCTTCTTTCATTTTTAGTTCATCACTCTTTTCATTCATGTTCGTTGGAAGCTGAAGTGATGGAGTCGAAAAACTGGTAGAGCCTTTTCTTGGAAGAAGGGCCATCACAACTGAGGCACTGATGATGATTCCAATCACTGTTGGAACACCATAAAGCATCCAGCTTAAGAAAGACTTATTGAACTTAAGGTATCTTGGTGGCCGAGGAGCATCGTAAATAACAATTGAAACTTCGTCAGACTTTTCTTCTAATGAATTCATTCTTGCTCTTTAAAAAATCTCATTGAGGGTGAGAATGTTGCGATATTGCTTTCAACGCCATTTTTTGAGAAAAGCTCTCCAACAATTTTCCACTCATAGTTTTTATCTTTTTTAAGATAAAGAGTTTTTTTACCAATATCGTTGATGACTGAAGATTTATAATTTTGCTGAAGTTGAACCACGGCATAATCATTTGTTGTCATAATTGAAAGGAAATCAAATTGAATTGACCAAGGGTCAGGTCTTGAAAAAACGGCACGCTTATAATTTTTGTAAGCGTTAAATTTACCTTTCGTTCGGTCGTAAAAGCTATTCTCATCATAGTAAGAAATATAGTTATTAAAATCTTTAGACTCCCAAGCTTTGCCCCAGTTTTGAATTGTTTCATTGATGTCTTTACGATTTCTCTCCCAAGTTGATTTTGAAAGGAAGAATACATCTTGAACTACAATAATGGGTGTTCTATCAATTTCGATATACTTAGAAACTTCTTTAAGGTCTGCATTCTGAACAACCACACAACCACGAGAGTCTAAGCCTTTAAAAACCCGAGAGTCATCATCTGTTGAGTGTAACCAGATTCCTCCGCCAGTTTTTCCTTCAATGGCATCCATGAAGTTAGGGTAGTTCATTGGGAAAGCGCCACTTCCATAAATTTTAGCATAGCTTCCATGTTTACGAAGAAGCTCTTCTTTTGAAAGAAACTCTTCAATCGTATAAACGCCTTCTGGAGTTCTGTGATCACCCTCATTGGCCTTATCGCCTTTAAGTTTTCCTGAAGCGATGGGGAAGCTTTTAATCAGTTTTGGATTAGTGGCATCGTTCTCGTACAAATAGAGTTTATGCGTTGATTTTTCAACAAGGATCACATGGTGAGCAAACTTGCTATCAAGCATAAGAATATTTGATGGGTAATAGGCACTATCCTCGGCCATGGCCGGCGAGGGAAGTAGACTAAGGCTTAGTAGTAAGTAGGCGATTAAAATACGCACGAATCCTCCAAAGAGAGACAGATATACTAAGATTCTAACTTGGATAAAGGTCACTGAGCAACAAAGAATCTCCTTATCTTTCAAACCCTTAACTATGCAATCTTTGCCTGTTTTTACTCTTATGTCATCCTGCTGAAAGATTCGGTTATGATTAAAGAGTATGGCCTACGTCATCATTACGACACGACCCAAGGAACTCAAGGGTACGTTCGACAAGTATTCAGTCCTCTCTAAAGCTCAGTGGTGCACCGAGGGTGGAGGACTATCAACTCTAAGTGCCGCTCTAGCAGGCGAGTTTTCTTTTTATTTCATAGACTTCGATTCACAGGATTTTTTTATTGAGCAACTTACTCAAATAAAAAAACAACAAGAATTTAAACTTATCTATTTTTGTCAAGAATTCGAAGGGCAAATTTTAAAAGATCACCAAGGGTCGACAGTAGGTGGAGATGCCTATCTTCCCTTTGATATTTCTCCAGCGGATTTTGATCAGATGCTTTTGGCCCTGACTCCCCAAGACATGAATACGAAGGGAAATAGATTAGAAAATAATAATCAAAATATTTTAAAAAAATATGATCTTCAGAATTTAAGCACTCTTGATGAGTGGAAAAAATCTTATGGGTCGCAGAGTTTGGATGAAATATTTGAATCTGTCATAGTTCCAAAATCAAAAATTAAATTTCAAAGTGTAAGTAGCTTCGCCTCGGTTCCCGATGAGGAACCGATTATAGACGAAGTGAATCTTTCAGAGGGTGATGATATGAGTGATAAAGACCAAGAACTTGACCTAGATGATTTAGGTGACTTGGAATTGGGTGCCGATATTGTTGCATCTGAAGAAACTGTCGAAGATGACGGCGGCTTTGATTTGAGTCTTGATGATTCTGAAGAGCTTGATCTTTCTGCGGAAGGGGAAGTTGTTGAATCGGCCCAGATGGATTCTGATGATGAGTTTAGTTTAGGTGATACTGGTGGAGATGATTTTAGTCTTTCTGAGGATGGAGACGATCTAGCTGTCAGTGATCTCTCTGATGATGGTGATGACCAGTTCTCGTTAGGAGATGATGATTTATCATTGTCTGATGATCTGAGCGTTGATGATGACCTCTCACTTGGTGATGAAGTGGGAACCGATGATGATATTCTCGATCTTGGTGGAGATGATTTAAGTCTGGGAGACACTTCTCCTGAATTAAGTGCAGATTCACTTGGTGAAGATGATTCCCTTGATTTCTCACTCGGCGGAGAGGATGAGGCCCCAGAAGTGACACCGGAACCAGAACTCGATGCTGGTCTGGATTTGGGTCTAGGACTTGGTGATGATCTCAGCTTTAGCATGGATGAGGAAGTCGCTCCTGACTCTGGAGATCTCTCTGACGATGCGATGGCAAAATTAAAAGAAATTGATGAAATGATGGGAGACCCAGCTGATGAGTCTCTGGTTTCAGATGATATTGATCTTGGACAAATTGATCTGAGTAGTTCTGATGATGATATGTTTGCAAGTCCAGAACCTGAGGTTAAAAAACCTGCTAAGAAAAAGAAAGAAGCGGAAGTTCAAGAAGCCGCTCCAGAGAGAAGTCTCAATCAAGACATTAAAGAAATTGTCGGGAACTATTCAGGAGAAATGGAGCGCCTAGCGGCCACATTATCTAATCTTCGAGTAGATAGAGAAGAATTATTAAATAAAATTCAAAAGCTTGAAGAAGAAAAACTTCTTCAGCACAGACAGAATTTAAGTCTGCGGGCAGAGCTTGATGAGAAGAAAATTGAGCTTACAATTATTAAGAAGAAGCTCAATGAAGAAAACAATGAGCTTAAAGATAAAGTAAAAATTCATGAAGAGATGAAGATGATCTTGGAAGAAAAAAACAAGGCCCTTCAAATCGAAGTAGAGAAGGTCTCACAAAAGACTCGTCTCGACGTGAGAAAAGTTCAAGGAAGAGAGCGTGAGCTTGAGCAGAAACTTGAGCTCTTAAAAATTGATGCTGAAACACAGATTCGCCATAGAGATCAAAAAATTCTAGAACTCAAACGAAGAGTTGACGGAATGGAGTTTGATATGGAGAGTATGGGGCATCAAGAGAAAAAATCTCTTGAAGGAAAAGTTGAACTTGAGCAAAAACTCGATAAAGCGATCAGAACATTAAAAGGGGCGATTACCATCCTTGAAAATGATTCGGAAGCGGCGAGAGTGCTTGAAAAATTAAAAAAGAATATTGAAGTTTAGTTAATGAATGTAATACAAACTCTTTTTATCGGGACTGACCCAGAAGTCACAGAAACGTTAAAAAAGAATTTTAAAAATCTTAATATCGAATACAGACTCTCGATCCTAGAGAACGCTAGAGAAGTATATTCTTTAAAACAAAAAGATTATCAGTTCATTTTTGTTCAATCTAATATTCAAATTTCAAAAATTAAAAGAGAACTGAATCAGCTGAAACTTCAGTTTCCTCAGTCCCATATTGTTCTGATTCATTCAAAAATTGAGCTCCCTTTAGTTATGGGTGCCATGAGAACAGGGATCTTTGATATCCTCACTCATCCCATTCTTGAAGAAGACCTAGAAGAATTTAATATCCGCTTAAAATATATGACCACTTCTCACTCATCAACGGGCACAAGTCCAGAGAGAGCAGTCCTACATTTATTCGTGAGACCTGATCATTTTGAATCAAGAGAAGAGCTCTCATCAGTTCTCTGGCATTATTTAAATTACTTCTTAGTTCTTAATGATCAGAAATTTTTTAAGACTCCCACGAAACTTCGTTTAGGTCTCAAAGAAATGGGTCTGATTAAGAATGAAAAACAAGATCATAAGCTCCAGAGATTTTTAGTTGATCCTTATGGACTCATCTTCGGAATCCATCTGGCCAATTCTTCAAAAGTTGTTTTTCTCCTGAAACACCAGAATCATGAAATTAGTATTGTGTCCGCTGAAAATAATTCACCATTCGACATCAATGAGATCTTTGGGCCATATCTAAAAAACATGATCCACTCCTCACTGACTCGTCTTCATCAAAAAGATGAACGAGATCAAGTCGAGCATCTCGCTCTCACTGATGAAGTCACAGGGGCCTATAACCAAAGAAAGCTTTTGGCCGATCTGGATCATTATATAAAAATGTACCAGCAAGAGCGCAGACCCTTTAATCTCTTATTCATCGATATCGACTTCTTTAAAAACGTAAATGATCAATTCGGACATATCGTCGGAAGTCAGCTTCTCATTGATATGGCCGTGGTTCTCAGACATGAGCTTCGCGCCAGCGATCTTGTCTACCGCTACGGGGGAGATGAGTTCATCGTCCTTCTACCGAAGGCCAACTTAGACGAAACAAAAAGAATCGCTCTCAGAATTTCTGAATCAGTTAAGAATAAAGAGTTCCTCATCCAAGGTGGAATCAAATACCGCCTCTCACTTTCAATTGGTTTGGCCGAGTATCCATCAGACGCAACAAGTGCCAAAGCGATTATCGATTTTGCAGATAGAATGATGTACATGTCTAAGAAGTCTGGGCGCGGAAAAGTATTTCATGTGACGGAAGTTTTAGAGCCGAAATAAAATAATCCTTTATTAATTCATAGGTTTTTAAATTGCATAAAATAATTATTTTAATCCTATTAATCACACTTACTCCTTTTCAGGGACAAGCGTTTAATTGGAAAAATTGTAAAGAGTCTATAAAGACAACTGGCGCAAATATATTTACAGCTGTCTCTGCTACCTCTGCTGCCGTTGGTAGTTATATTTCATCCACCGGAGAATGCTCTGTCATAGGAATGTCTCACGAAGAAGAAATGAAACATTATGTTTTAAAGAACTCTGAGCAAATGAAGAAGGATGTCGCTAGAGGGAACGGGGAATATTTAGATACATTTCTTGAAATGACAAAATGTCCTCAGGTGGTTCGAACAAAACTCATAATGAAAGAAAAATTCAGCACTCTGTTTGCAGTGGAATTAGATGATAAAAATTATGCTGAGTTTTATAAAGCGGTAGACAATATTTGTTATGATTATTCTTACAAGGCTGAAGAACTAAACGTGAAATGAACCAAAAATTTTTAGTAAAGGATGACTTCACATCATCCTTTACTAAAATATAACGAATTACTTCTTAGCTACTTTCTTTGTCGCTTTCTTCGCAACTTTTACAACTTTCTTCACAGCTTTTTTACTTGCCGCTACTTTCTTCGTTGCTTTTTTTGCAGATGACTTTGATGAACCAGATTTCATCATCTTTTCAAGTTTTGATTGAAGAGCTTTGATTTCTTTAGTTTGAGCTTCCATGAATTTCTTTGCTTTGCTTAGTTCTGCATTCAAAGTTGAATTCACTTTTTTCTCAATGCTGTTTTTTTCTTTTTTGAATTTCTTTTTTACGTCAGCCAGATCTTTTTCAACAAGTTTTGAAAAATCTTTTTGAGCATCTTTAACCATGCTGTTGATTGATTTTTTGAGATCAGCAACGTTCACATCAGAAATCATGTGTTCGATATTGCTTTTGATCCCTTTGATCTTACCCATGACACCATCTTTCTTTTCAGATTCCATACTTCACTCCTCGTTATGTTTGTGACTAGTAAAACTTCAAGCTTTTGCTTATCGGAACTCGGTAGCCGAATCCAAAGCTTTTTGTCTTGGTCTTTATAATAGGACAAAATTGCTTACGTTTGTATTCAGATTTCACATATAGAGAAAAAACTTTATGGACTTCATCTTTTGAGAAGCCATTTTTAATTAAGTCATCAGCATCTAAACGGTAGCTCAAGACACCTTCAAGGATGGCATCGAGGCGTTCATAAGGTGGAAGTGAGTCTTGATCGAGTTGATTATCACGAAGTTCAGCTGATGGACCGCGATCAATAATACCGGCCGGGATGAGGTCTCCGTGATGCTTGTTGATGTACTTACAAAGCCTGTAAACCTCTGTTTTAAATAGATCTCCGATGAGAGAGATGGCACCAACAGAGTCTCCGTACTGAGTTGAATATCCCACAGCAAGCTCTGATTTATTGGAAGTATTCACCACCATCGCACCGGTTTGGTTAGAGCGAGTGTAGAGAAGTGCACCTCTGAGGCGACTTTGAATATTCTCATCTGTCAGACCTTCAAAGGGTTCTGAGAAAGTTTGGGTGAAGGCGTTTTTCACTGATGAGTGGAAGAATTTAATAGGAAGAAATTGCATTCTGATCCCGATTCGGCGGCACATTTCATCAGCAAGCTGGGTTGAAAGGGAGCTTGAGTGGATGCTCGGCATGTAAATGGCCTCAATTGTCTGCTCAGATTTTAAACTTAATTTAATAATTGCCATCACAAGAGCAGAGTCAATTCCACCTGAAAGGGCCACGAGAAATTTTTTAAAGCCAGATTTTAAAGCATATTCCTGAAGGCCAAAACATAAACTTTTGAGAATGATTTCACATTGCTGATCTGACCAGGGAAGTAGAGTCATGGGCTTTTTAGTTTGATCAAGACGGGGAGTGAAGAGTCCTTCCCAAGTATTTTCATTTCCGAGAACTTCATCTTTAAAGGGAACGGGTTTAATATTATTTTCCCATTCGATGATTTGTGATTCAAAAAGTTTTCCTTGATGAAGAACCTCATCCCCATGGATGACAAAACTTGAACCATCAAAGAGGACTTCGTCTTCACCACCCACACAATTGACATACATGAAGGGAGCTTTAAAAAGATGAGAGAGCTCTTTTCCGCGTTTGAGTCTTTTGCCGATTTTATCTAAGTCAAAAGGGGAGGCACTGAGATTGATCACACCATCTAGTTTGAGTTTCTTCTTATCACATTCAGCTTTTAAGTCTGCACATGGATCTACTGAGTGAACACTTGAGTGCCACATATCCTCACAAATAAGAAGGCCATAGGTTTTACTGTCAAATTCATAAAAGCTGTTTTCATTTCCAGCAGAGAAGTATTTTTGTTCATCAAAAATATCGTAATTAGGGAGAAGGCGTTTGGTATAAATACTTTTAAGTCCAATCCCTGGAGTGAGTTCATAAATACTATTTTTAATTTTTAAGGGGAGTCCCGCTTTATCCATTTCATAGTCAAGGCCACCAATAAGGGCCCTTGATTTCCAAGTTTTTGGAAGAGTTTTTACCCAAGTATTGAGTTCTTTAAGATGGGCCTCATAGGCCTTTATGAATGAGCGCTGAAGACAGAGGTCTTGCAGAGAATATCCTGAGAGGAAAAGCTCTGGAAATAAATGCAATCCAGTGTCATTAAAATGGGTCTTTAAGTACTGACTAATACTAGAGAAATCAGCAAGGGTTTGGTGTGTTTGATGGAGACTAATTTTACTCATAAATCCTCGAGGACAATCGCCTTGACACAAGGCTTAATTTTGCGATATTGGAACACTATTATTATACATAAAAAATCACAGTTTTGAGAGAAGAGTTATGATTGATAAAAATTCCACTCGAGTTCTAGTTATTGGTGCCGGAATGGCCGGTTCAGAAGCCGCATATTTTTTGGCAGAGAAGGGAATTCCGGTGGTTTTAGTTGAGAATAAAACTCTTCAAAAAAATCCGGCCCAAAAAATCGCTAGTTTTGCAGAACTTGTTTGTACTAATTCACTCAAATCAAAAGATGCCAACTCAGCTCATGGACTTTTAAAGTCGGAGATGAGTGCTTTTGGGTCGCTTATTTTAAAAGCAGCTAATCTTCATGCCGTGCCGGCAGGGGACGCTCTTGCTGTTGATCGTGAACTCTTTTCTGCTGAAGTCACAACAACATTAAAATCTCATCCATTGATTCGTGTGGTTGAAGCTGAAGCTGAAAATCCTGATCAGATGATGAAAGATTTTGAATGTTCATATGTGATTGTGGCCAGTGGCCCACTCACGACAAAAAAACTTGAAAACTGGATTATGTCAGAAGTATCTTCTGATGATTTCTATTTCTACGATGCCATCGCTCCGGTTGTGGATGCTGATACTCTGGATTATTCAAAACTTTATTTTAAAGACCGCCATAAATCACCAGATGAATCTGCGGATTATCTGAATGCTCCCATGAACAAGGTTCAGTATGAAGCCTTTATGGAAGAGCTTGTGAATGCGGAGAAAAGTCAGGCCAAAGAATTTGAAGACTGGAAATTTTTTGAATCATGCTTACCGGTTGACCTTATGGCCGAGCGTGGAAAAGATACAGCGAGATTTTCTTGCATGAAGCCTATCGGTCTTGAACTCCCTGATGGGACTGAGGCTTGGGCGGTTGTTCAGCTTCGTAAAGAGAATCTTCTAGGTTCTGCTTTTAACTTAGTAGGATTTCAAACACGCCTGACTTATAAAGAACAAGTGCGTGTATTCCGAATGATTCCAGGTCTTGAGGAAGCAAGTTTTATTCATTTAGGTTCAGTTCACCGTAACAGTTACCTGAATGCGAGAAAGCTTTTGAACCAAGATCTTTCAATGAAAACAAAACCAAATGTTTATTTTGCCGGCCAGATTACGGGTGTTGAAGGTTATACAGAAAGTGCCAGTATGGGAATCTATGCGGCTTTTCAACTCTGGCGTAAAATTCAGAACAAAGAGGCAGCTATCTTTCCTGTGCAAACGGGGATGGGCTGCTTAGTCAATTATATCATGACGTGCCAAAAGCCGACGCCGTCAAATATCAACTTTGGGCTTCTCCCTTCGATTGAGTTAACGAAAGAGCAACGAAGAAATAAGAACCGTAAGAAAATCAAAAAAGAATTAGTGGCAATTAAGGCCAGAGAGGTTTTCGAGCAGTTTATTTCTGAGTTACAATAAGCCACATAAGTTTTAACAGTGGGTACACCTGTGATTGGTATTTTATTGGTTGTTCTGGCCTCATTCCTTTGGGCACTTGATACTTTAATTCGCTATCCTTTAGTGGAGAAGGGGATTAATCCCCTTAATATTGTTTTCTTTGAGCATATTATTCTGACAATTCTTTTTGCTCTTCCTTTAATTGGAAATATCAAGCGTATTGGTGAATTCAGATTAGGCGATCAGTTTTACTTTCTGTTTGTAGGTGCCATCGGTTCGGCCTTTGCCACTGTTTGTTTTACAGAATCATTTCAGTACCTCAATCCTTCACTGGTTATTCTTCTTCAAAAGCTTCAGCCAATTGTGGCGATTCTCCTTGCTGCGATTTTTCTTAAAGAACAAATTGCTCCCAAGTTTTTATTCTGGGCCGGTGTTTGTTTATTTGGTGGCTACCTAGTCAGTGCGCCAGACATCGCTCGCTTTTATGACTTAATGGTCACTGACTTTGGAAAGGTAAGTTCTGATTCGGCCCTCTACGGATATGGCCTTGTTGGTATCTCCATTCTTGGTTGGGGAGCGACAACTGTATTCGGAAAAAAACTCACCATGCAGGGCTATAGCGCTGGCACCATTATGGGTGGACGGTTTTTTATTGGGATGATGGCGATGATTCCCTTTATCAAATGGAATACGGGAATGTTCTTTAGTGATCCTACTGATTACCTAAAACTAGTGATTATGGTTCTTATCTCTGGCGGTCTCGCCATGTATCTATATTACCAAGGATTGAATAAAATTTCGGCTAAGTCTTGTGCTATCGCTGAAATGTTTTTTCCCTTCTTTGCAGTCATTGCCAATTGGGTTTTTCTTGGAAAACAATTGTCTGAGATTCAACTTGTCGGAGGAGGGCTTCTTATTTTAGGCTCTCTTGTGATTCAACTTAAAAAGTATTAGTTATGAGTACAGTATTTGCTATCGATTCTCTTCTCTCTCGTGATCAAGCGATCTTTTGTTTTGAGCTGATGCTCCAAAGAGATCATGAAGCGACGATTATGACTCTTGCTCACAAGCAAGGGGGAATCCTAGGGACTGTTGAATTTCATAAAGTGATTTCAAGTTTCCTGGCCAAAAAAGTAACAGATATCAAAGGCCTTCTTTCAAATTTTTGGGTTCTTCCTTCGGGAACTAAATCTCTTAACTTACCGGCTGAGACAACTGAGCTAATTATTTTTTCTCGTGGTTATGTTCATGGGCTTAATATTCCAAAAAATATTAAAACATCTCTTTATATTTACGAGTGGGATACCTATCTTGATTCAAATAAAGTCTCTGGATTCCAAAAACTTTTCAAGGCCTACGTGAATGACTGGCGCCTTAAAAGTTTAAAGCAGTTTCATCATATCGCCGTAAGTTCTGAGCATTTAAAAAATAAACTAGGACTCTCTGAGGCAGAAGTGATCGCCCCGACATTTAAAACAGAAGATTATAATTTTGTTAAAGATGAAGATCATAATTTCTTATTCACACATACTCTTGTTTACACTTATGGACGCACTCTTGAAGAATTAGATCTTCTTTTCTCAGTGGCCCGTGAACTTAAGCATTCTCTCAAAATCATGGGACCAGATGCCCATCTGGAAAGCCTTAAATCAAAATATCCTGAAGTGGAATTTATTGGAGATCATTGTGAAGCAACAGCTTCAATGGTTTCTCATCAGGCCAAAGCCGTTTGTGATTTTTCAAACTCATCGTTTCCTTCACGTGCTTTTGGGGCCCTTTGTAATGGAAGACCTGCAGTTGTGATGAACACACCTGTTTATAAAGAATATCTTCCTGAAGGAATGAGCTTTTTTGTGAATGAGTGGACTCAGGAAAATTTAAGTGATCTTTTGACTCAAGTTGAGAATAAGTATCTTCAATTTGATCGCAAACTTTTAAGAAGAGCAGGGCTTAAGTGGAATGAGCGTTTATTTAAATCTAAGATGAGACATTTTTTCGATCAGAAGTAATTATTTTTTTAGACCATCAATAAGACTTTCAATTTTTTGGATTGATTCAGAAACAACAACTTCACAAGTTCTTCCGTTCTTAGGCACAATAGTGGCCGCAGAGTGAGAGTGCCCTCCACCGCCCATACCTTGAGCAATAAGACCTACATCTAAATCACCTTGTGAACGGAGTGAAATCTTCACCATGTCCCCATCATCTCGGAACATACAAGCGACACGCATATGAGCAAGAATAAGGAGATGGTTAATAAAGGCATGTGTATCTTCAACATCTGAACCATAGCGCTCAATATCTTCGCGCTTAAAAACAATCCAAGCAATGTCTTCACGTTTATTAATTTGAGCGGTTTGAAGAATCATTCCAAGCAAATGCATATGAGGAACTTTTTTAGTTCCATAAATACCGTTGTACGCTTCGGGAGGACTAATCCCTGTAGCCATCAGCTTGGCCACCATTTCATGGGTTTTCGCCGTGACATTAGGATATCTAAAACTACTAGTATCAATAATGATGGCCGTATAAAGAGGAAGGGCCATCTTCTTAGTAAGTGTGACACCTACTGATTCAATCAATTCGGCCACAAGTTCACCAGTGGCAGCGGCCTGAACATTGAGGCAATGTTCAGCAAAATCATTTCCACGAGCAGGATGGTGATCAATATAAAGAATTTTAGTATTTTTATTTAGATGTTTATTAAAATTTGGGCCAACTCGCTCAATGGCGTTGGTATCAACCACTATTAAAAGGTCTGGAGTAAAATTTTTGTGATTTTTTTTGTACTCATCAAGGCTTATCACAGCATGCTCAGAGTCCAAATAGCGGTACCTCTCAAGGAGAGTCTCCTCGTTCACACAAATAACGTTCTTACCAAGGCTTTTGAGGGCCAGAGTAAGGGCTATTTCGCTACCGATCCCGTCAGCGTCGGGAAACTCATGTGTTGTCACCAGAATGTTCTGTGACCCTTGAATTCTTGATCTAAAAATATCTACAATAGTCATGCACCCTAATTTTCGGCATATTAAAGGTTAACTGTAACCTTTTCTCCTATTTTCAAACGGATGGTAGCTTTTGGCCAATAATGATAGTGATAAAACGATAGTAGTTGAGGGTTTGACTAAAGATTACCCAGGAAGAAGAGCTGTGGACTCACTGAGCTTTAGCGTGAGACGTGGAACGATTCATGGATTCTTGGGACCCAATGGAGCTGGGAAATCCACAACTTTAAAAATGATTGCAGGACTTCTGAGTGCGACAGATGGGAAAATTCTTATCAATGGCATGATTCAGACTCCTGAAAATAATTTATTAAAAAATCAAATCGGTCTTTTACCAGAACATGCACCTCTTTATCCTGAGCTAACAGTGAAGGAGTACTTGCAGTTTGTTTTGAAGATTCATCAAAAATTTGAAAAATCAGAAGTTGATAGATTAATCTCGGAGCTTCAGTTAGGTGAGGTGAGTAGTCGCCTTATAGGTCATCTCTCGCGGGGATACAGACAAAGAGTAGGACTCGCCCAAGCGATGATTTATGATCCAGAGATTATTATTATGGATGAGCCCACAACAGGACTTGATCCTCACTCAGTGGTTGAGTGGAGAGACTGGATCAAAAAATTAACTCCAAGAAAAACAATTATTTTCTCAAGTCATGTTTTGAGTGAAGTAGAGCATCTTTGTGATGATATTACAGTTATTAACCAAGGGCAGATTAAAGCAACAGGAAAGCTTGTTGATATTCAAAAAAAGTTTAATCACGGCCAAAAAATTAAAATAGAAGTTGGGGTTAAAAAGCATCTTGAGTCTGATCTTTTGAAATTACCTTTTACCGACTCTATTTTAAATTCTCATTTTGATCATAAGAAGATGAATTTAGAAATGATTCTTAAAGGTGATGAAGATATGAGGCCTGCTCTGATTGCATGGCTTGTCAGTCAGAAGATTGATGTTTATTCAGTTGAAAGTGCAGATTTCGATCTGGAAGAGATATTTATGAAATTAACAGTGGCTGAGGGGGTCCAATGAAAATGATTTGGATTATGACCTTAAAAGAACTTCGTTGTCTCTTTGGTTCACCACTGGCCTATGTGATTATTGGGTTGTTCTCGGCGATCACAGGAGTGATCTTTGTGAATCTCCTTTTAACTTATGCCGATCAGCTTCAAGTTGTGACAACTCAAATTGCCGAAAACCAAGGCATCTCATTCATGCAAGAAGTGGTGTATAAGCTTTTTGCCAATATCAATTTCTTGATGATTCTTTTCATGCCCATGATCACGATGAAAAGTATTGCAGAAGAAAAAAGAACTCATACCCTGGATCTGTACTGGCTCTCTCCCTTAAAAGAGTGGCAAGTCGTACTGGGGAAATTTTTCAGTTCGACTATTTTATTTGTCTGTATGCTTCTTATCATTCTAGTTTATCCCATTATTCTTATGGGAGCAGGAATCAACGATATCGGACATCTTGGAAGTTGCTTCCTCGGAGTTTTCTTAAATGGTGTGAGCTATATTGCTTTGGGCCTTCTGTGCTCAAGCCTCACTGACCAGACAATTGTAGCGGGGATACTCACAGTCATTGGAATCATGATGGGCTGGATGCTCGCTTGGGCCGGTAATGTGACTTCTAATTATATATTCTCTGAGATTTTTCTCTATCTTTCATTCACTCCCCATTTTGAGCGTCTTGTTCACGGCATGATTGGAAGTAATGATCTTCTCTTTTATTTCTCTTTTATAGGACTCATGCTGTTTTCAACAGTAAGAAACCTAGAACGTCGGACTTGGTAATGAAAATTTGGATTATAAGAATTTGGGCCATTATTGATTTATTAATTATCATCTCAACGATGGTCCTGTGGTTAGCGGCTCCTGGAATGGTGACGCTAAATATTTCATTGAGTGTATTTGCTTTAGTCTTAACTATTGTCCTTCTTTATCCTCAAAGAAATGAAATTCGCCAGTTTGTGAAAAGTTCATACTTTAAAAAACTTATTGGTCTAGGAATTAATATCGGACTCGTTCTTTCGATCATTGGACTATTTAATTATTTAGGAAATAAACGGATTATTACCTATGATATTACGGCGAGAAAAACCAATACGATTGCTCCTCAATCTCTGAAAGTTTTAGAGATGGTTAAAAATCCAGTGAAGATTACTCTTTATGCTAAACGTGAGGACTGGGGAAAATATCTCGGTTTACTTAAAATGTTTACCAACGCCAGTCCTAAGATTCAAGTTGAGGCCATTGATATTGATTTGAAGCCTCACTTGGCAAAAGAGAAGGGGATCACTGAGAGTGGAACGATTGAGGTTGTCTCAGATAAAACTCAACTGCTTGTGCTTCTTGATTCAGAGCTGACTTTAACAAATGCCATCCTTAAAACTCTGCGCTCAAAATCAGTGAAGGTTTATTTCACAATTGGACACAATGAGCTGACTTGCAAAAGCAAAGAAGCCGAAGGTCTTTCGACTTTTTGTGACTCACTCACATACACAAACTATGAATTGGCCGAACTTGATCTCATGAAAGAGCAAGCTGTCCCAGCTGATGCCGATGTGGTGATCGTGGCCGGGCCTGACTCGGCTTTTCTCAAAGAAGAAGTGGATCGACTCGGAAAGTATTTAGATAATGGTGGGGCCCTTCTCATGGCCCTGGCCCCTTCATTTGAAATTGATCGTTATTCTAATTTGCGAGAGCTGATGAAGAAGTGGGGACTTGATATAAGAAATGATCTTGTCCTTGATCGTCTTTCAACTGTTCAAGGGGCAGATGCCACTATTCCCCTTATTAATAGTTATGCCAGTGATCACGAACTCACAAAAGATTTGAAGAGCCGAAGTTTATTTCCTATGAGTTCATCAATTTCAAAAGTGAAGGTTGATGATATTCATTCTTCTCTTCTGGCCATGACAACTCAATTTCCAGGAAGCTGGGCCGAAAGCGATCTTGAGACAGTGATCAAAGGTAAGGCAGCTTTTGATGAGAAAGATCTCAAAGGTCCTGTGGCCGTTCTCGCCGCAGCTGAAAAACATTCACATAATGCCAAAATCAAAGATTCTCGAATTTTATTAAGTGGCTCAAGTTCGGCCATGGTGAACGGTTATATTCAGCAAGAAGGAAATAGAAAATTATTTTCACAAGCTGTAGCATGGCTCGCTTTTGATGAAGGAATTCTTTCTTTTAATAAAAGTATTGAGGCAGAGTCTCCTGTTGTTTTAAGTTCTGTTCATCTGAACCTTATTTTTGTGATCTCAATTTTATTAGTACCGGTTATCTTTTGGGCCTTGGCCTATATGATGTACAGAAAGAGAAGACAGTTATGATGAAGAGCAATTTAAAATTATTTGCCATCTTACTTGTGCTTCTCACAGCAACTTATGTGTGGATTGAACGTCCAGATAGAGAGTGGTGGAGAGGCCATGATGAGAGTTTTCAACTAAAAGAATTAGTTGATAATGCTCAAAGTTTTGAAGTCCAAGGTGTTGAGTGGAAATTGGTCGATAATCTTTGGACCCATGGACAAGATTTAATGGCGATACCAGCTTGGGCCAAATGGCGCAGAACTCTTACCAGTTTAAAACTTGAGCGTGCTATCCCTTTAACAGAAACAGTCAAATTCGATGATTTTATCACTGATGGATTTTCGCTTAAAATTGATGGGCAAGAGTTCATTTTGGGAGACAAAACAAGTGATGAGAAAGGGATTTATTTATTTGATAAAGAACGTCATCAAATATTACAGATGCAACTTTTTCCAAGTGATCTTTTTCAAATGCTTGATGAAGTAAAAGAGAAAACCGCTGAGCAGATGATTGAGAAAAGAGTCTTTCCCTATTTTTCAAATGTAAATTTTCAGAAGGCGGTGTTTGAGACGCCTGGGATTTTGAGTTTTGAGTTAGATTTAGTCAATAAGGTGACAACTCCTAAACCCATTGCTGGTATTCTTCAACATCCTCATATTGATCAGAAGTTTTGGCATGAGATGGACAGAATTCAGTTCACTGAACAAATAACTCCTGATCTTGGTTTACTCTATCAAAAGATGGCGGCGATTAATCTCTATCAAGATGAGAAAAAAGTATTGAGCTTTGAGTTGCATCGTATAGGGCCACTGAATGCTGATGCCGTTGTTTATGTTCCAGAAGAGAGACGAATGTTTAAAGTTCAAGGAAGTACGGCAAAGGTCTTTTTTGATCAGGTTCAAGATTATTGGGATAGAAAAATCATTCCAAGAAATGTTTTTAAGGCCTTTGATGAAATGCGAGTGCAATTTATCTTAGGTGATAAAGAAGCCACTGTTAACGTTTTAAACCAAGAACCGTTGGGGTTCTCGTCTCCAGATAACTTGATAAAGCTGAAAGAAGACAAGCTTCATAACCTTTTTGGGATTTTATTTAATCTTGGACAGTATGATGAAGCTTCAAGAGTTTCCATACTCACTAAAAGTGAAAAACAGCAATATCAGAACGAAGCTCATATTAGAATGAATGTCTTTGGGCAGGATCTTATGCTCATCCGTAAAAGCAATGAACTAGTAGTGGTTAATTTTACTCAGGGGTTTAAAGCGCATTTCATCCTTTTTGATATTTCTATTGGAGATCAGTGGGAAGACTTCTTTACTTCTTAACCACTGATTGATTTAATTTTGACATGCAACAATTGCTCAATCTCTTCGAAACTTATTTGCTCCCTATAGTTCATCCTTTTAGGATTCATCGCTACTTTCATATGAATGTACCGTTGCCTGGACGAGAAGGTGAGCAAGTGGGAACACTGAGTTTATCTGAGGCCCTTTTATTTTCGTGGATCTTTGCCGTTCTAAAAGGCCTGATGAGAATTGTTCTCATAAATGTTTTTATCCAGTCTTTCATCTCATTTCAATCAGCAAACTTTCCTTTCTTTGAAATGGTGGCCCAAGAAGCAGGGCTGACGACTTATTATTTTTTATTATTCTCAGCAATGCTTGATATTGTTTTTTTTCCAATCTTAACCATGGTGACCACAGAGTTTTGGGCATGGGTTATTCGAGTCTTTGCCAAGCTGATGAAGTTTGAAGGTGACAGTGATGAAGTGTCTCATCAGATTACGATCACTGCTTTAAGTTCTTATGTCTTTTTTCTCGTCCCACTCATTGGTGAAGTGATTCAAAGTTTTATGTACTATATCATGCTCTATGCCGGTCTCAGAGAGAACCTCCGTGCCTCTCGTTCCCTGGCCATCGTTATTCTGGTGGCCCCAGCAATTTTATTGACTATGGTTTTGTGCTCAGCATCTTTTCTGATTTATTGTTTATTTTAACCTGTAAAAAGTCATAAATTTTCTTACGGCCCATGCAATTATCGAGACTTGGCCTCGACTAAACAAAGAGGGGCCGTAGACATTTTCTCCTCTGGCCGAAAATATCACTCCACACACATATACAGCAAAAAAAGATTTTTTGATGAGGAGAGAAAGGTGACACATCAGTATCATCACGGTTCTATTGAGGTCGTTTGCGGCCCGATGTTTTCAGGTAAAACTGAGGAGCTTATTCGTAGAGTAAAGCGCGCTCAGATCGCCAAGCAAAGAGTTCAAATTTTTAAACCGGCCATTGATATTCGTTACGATATTGAAGATGTCGTTTCACACTCATCTCAAGCGATTAAATCTGAACCAGTAGAAAGTGCTGTTGAGATTCTGATTCGTCTTAAAGATTCAACTCGTGTTGTGGCCATTGATGAAGTTCAATTTTTTGATGAGGCCATCATCACTGTGGTGACTAAGCTGGCCGCTCGTGGATACAGAGTGATCTGTGCTGGGCTTGACCTTGATTATAGAGCACAGCCATTTGGCCCAATGCCTCTTCTTCTTGCGCTTGCTGATGATGTTTTTAAAATTCATGCCATCTGTACTGTTTGTGGAGCTCCGGCCACTCGTTCTCAGCGTCTAAGCCTCTCTCAAAAAGATCAAATCCTTCTTGGTGAGACAGATGCATACGAAGCTCGTTGCCGTGGACACTACCATTTTGATGACGCTGAAGAGCAAACTCAGCTTCCATTGGATGTAGAGTCAAAGACTATCGCTGCTTCTCTTTCAAACTAATAAGTTCTCCACAATTCAGAGTTAGACATGGTACCCTTTTGCCATGTCTAACGATATTCAACACCAAAATTTAAAGTTTATTCCTACTCAAATTGCTCATAAGTATGGCGAGAATGTTATTCTTCTCTCATCACCCTTGATGCTGAGTTTACTCGCCAAGCTTGGGCATCCTTCGACTCATCAACCACAGATTAATGAACTAACACAAATGCTTTATAGCTATCTTGTTGATCAGACCATCGATCTTTATTTTCCTAAAAAGAAAGTGGTTCTTGAGACACGCATGAGAGATGTGCATACGGAAGCCGAGTATGAAGGTGAGATCATTGATCCTGAAGTTCCTGTGGTCTCGGTTGATCTGGCCCGTGCAGGAACATTTCCAAGTCATCTTTGTTATAACAAACTCAATTATCTCATGAATCCAAAACACGTTCGTCAGGATCATTTTTATGTGGCCCGAGTGAGTGATGAATCTGGGCAAGTCACTGGTGTGAGTGTGGCCGGTTCAAAGATTGGTGGCGATGTTGAGAAAGCCATCGTTCTTTTTCCTGACCCAATGGGTGCCACTGGATCAACAATCGTTCGTGCTTATAATCATTATCACAAGCAAGTGCTGGGCACTCCACGTTTGATGGTGGCCATGCATTTAATTATTACTCCTGAGTATATTCGCAAAGTGACTAAAGAGTGTCCTGATATAAAAATTGTGGCCTTAAGACTTGATAGAGGATTGTCGGGAGAAGAGATTCTTCAAACAATTCCTGGAACTCATATAAATGAAGAGAAAGGACTGAATCAGCATCAATATATTGTTCCCGGAGCTGGTGGTCTTGGTGAAATTTTAAATAATTCATATTGCTAGGAGATAGAAATGGAAATGTACACACCTGAGGTTTTGATCTCAGAAGAAGAGATTGCTCTTCGAATTAGTGAACTTGGACGTGCGATCACTAATGATTACGAGAACGAAGAACTTGTCGTGATTTGTGTTTTAAAAGGAGCATTTATGTTTTGCTCTGATTTAATCAAAAAAATTAATCGCCCAGTTCGTCTTGAGTTTATTTCATTATCTTCATACGGTGACGGAACTAATAGCTCTGGTAATGTACGTCTTGAGATGGATATTACGGCCAATATCGAAGGGAAACATGTTCTTGTGATCGAGGATATCGTTGATACCGGACTGACAATTAAAACATTATTGAACATGCTTGCTTTAAGAAAACCTTCTTCAGTAAAACTGGCTTCACTTTTATTTAAGCCTGCAAAACTAAAACACAGAGTGGATATCAATTATCTTGGATTTGAAATTGAAGATAAATTTGTTATTGGATTTGGCCTTGACTATGCAGGGAGATACCGCGAACTACCATATATTGGAGTTTTAAATGCTGGTAACTAATCAAGGAAGTGTAAGAGTTGATCTTGTTGGTGGAACTCTTGATATTGAGCCCATTAATCTCATTATTAAAAATGTAGTGACACTCAATGTGGCCACAGGATTAAAAGCAAAAGTTTCAATCTCAGAGACAAGTTTTGATGGAATCGAAATTGTTTCAACTGATTATAATAAAACTTATAAATTTGATGCCAAAGATTTAACTGAAGACAATGTTGTGTATTCTCGTCGTTTTGAAGAGATGACTTTTGTTCTTCAAATCTTGGGTCTCTTTAAGATTACTTCAGGACACAAACTGGAACTCTCATCTGGTGCTCCAGCAGGCTCAGGCCTTGGTGGATCTTCGGCCATGGGAGTGACTTTATATAAGGCACTTTGTAATTTGACTGGGGATAATTACGATCGAAATATTGCCGTACAAAGAGTAAAGGCCGTTGAATCAAGAATTTTGAATCAAGGGGTGGCCGGATACCAAGATTATTTCCCCGCTTTAACTGGCGGTGTTCTTGCAGTGAAAGGGATTGAGGGAGAGATTAAAGTTGAGCAACTTTATTCAGATGAATTAAAAGGTGTTCTCGAAAAGCATCTTGTTCTTATCTATTCAGGGCAATCTCGAGCTTCAGGGATCAATAATTGGGAAGTTTACAAAGGTTTCTTTGATAAGCGTCCAGAAGTTGTTTCGGGACTCACAAGTATTGCAGAGGTAAGTTATGAAACTTATCTTGCCCTAAAGGCCAAAGATTGGGGTAAAATGTTAGAAGGGATTGCTCGTGAAGGAAAACTTCGCGAAAAACTATTCCCAGGGATCACGACAGATAAAATTAATACTTTTACAAAAGATATCTCATCTCTTGGTAAAGTATTAGGTGTGAAAATGTGTGGAGCTGGTGGAGGAGGATGTTTTATTCTCGTTCACGAAGGACTTGATAGAGCGACTATCGCAGCTAAAGTCCAAGAGCACGATATGCAGATTCTCCCTTTTGAAGTTGAGTCTCCACTTTAGTTATAAGGACTAACTAATGACCGAGGTTAAAATTAAAAATGTTGCAGGGATGAGTCTCGGCGGCGGTTCGAAAGAAAATTTTTTCCTCGCGTTGCTAGAATATTATGAGGACCGCGATCGCTGGTTCTTAAAATCTCTTCATCAAGTACGTGATGAAGAAGTTCAAGACCGAGATGAAATTATTACCAGCTGGATTGAACAGTATAGTATTCGCCAGCTCGTAGTGGATTTCCCTCTCTCAAAAGCACCTTGTGAAACTTGTGCTCTTAAATGCCCTGGGGCCACTATTTGTCCTCAACCTCCGGTGATGGCGGTGAGGGATGAGATGAATGCTCTTCTTGAAGAGGATTCAAAACTCTATAATAAAAATCCCAAAAAGTATGAGCAAGAAAGACAGAAGATGAATGAGTTTGATCATTCACGAAATCTTTTAGATAAAAAAACTGATCATCATATTCTCTCACGCTCTTTTAAAAGAAAACTTCGCAAAGGGTTTATTCCTTACTGGCACAGACCCATTGATTTTTGGGTCTGGTGTAATTACTACGATCAACTCTTAAGCATTTTTAAAAATACTTATGACTCTTTTGGGCATGTTTCACTCATGCTTCTGTCTCGTTTAAATTATTTGGTGAGACACTTACCAGTTGATCTCACGATGTTTGAATCGAGTACGCAGATTTGTTTGCTTGAGCTCTATCGTGCAAAAATTATCGGAAAACAAACTCTCGTTCAACTCTTTGATCTTGATCTCGCTCCTATTGCGAGAGAGACCATTATTATTGAAATTGAAAAGAAGATTGGGATCTTTATTTATGAGCGAGATATTGATGTGATTGTCAAAAATCCTCAGGCCTTTGATTCATTTCTTTTAGCCGTTGTCGGGCAAAGAATGCTGATGGAAAACCTACAAGAGATTCCTGTTTGGGGGAATGCAGATAAAGGTAATTTTATTGTGCCGAGTTTTCGCTAGAAGTTGGATTTAAAGGAACAAGCTTTAATCCAACAAATAAATAAGTATAGATAATGATGCTTATGATATTAAAGAATCCCCAAAAACTTCCCATGCCAAAAGAATCAAAAACCATAAACAATGAAAAGAATGCTCCCGTCATTGTATAAAAAACTAAATAGCTATGGGCCCATGCTTTTCTGAGTAGAGTGAAGCAGTAGAAAAATAAGTTATTCAGTAAAATAATAAAAAGAAAGAAGAGAAAGGTATTATTGAACATACCCAGTAACTCGGTAACTGTGTCGCCAGATAGCTCATTTAAACTAAGCTCACCACTTGAAGTCATAATATTGATGATAAACATCGAAGTGTTCTTCTCTAGCCAGCTTAATCTTAAAAATTGGCCGTTACCGATGTCCAGAATAAGCAAAATGAGAACCGCAACCCATAAAAAGGTCTTTGGATTCCATTTTTTAAAGTGATTTTGGCATTTCTCTATCATCCGATCATGTTAGCCTATGTTATAATATTTGTTAACAATCTCCTTAATCTAGGAAGAAATATGGAAGATTATCTACGTAACTCACATCTTTTTGAAAAAAGACTACAAACCCAGTCGGTTAATGGCAAAACGGCTAGATTTCTTTATTTTAGGATGATGGGCCCTTTGATGCAGGCAAAGATGTCGAAATTTCTCGATCTCAGTAAGATTCCTGCGGTCTTTATTCATGGAAACCCTCATTTAGATAATTATGTAAAAACTGCTCGTGGAGCAGGAATGGTGGATTTTGATCGTTCTCGTATAGGGCCATACTCATGGGATATTATCAGATTTCTTTCTTCGCTTTCTTTAAGACGACAAGATGATGATGGTTTTTTAGATAAAAAAATAGTGGAAGCTTTTATCGATGGCTATATCACTCATTTTTTAAATCCTGAGATTCCCTTTAGACAAATAAAAATGCTTAAAGATATTACTCCTCTTAAGTGGCAAGTCAGTGCCAAGGACTATCTTAAGTCGAATAAAAAATGGTCAAAAAAAATGCGAGATTTTCCTGTCTCGCCCGATGATGTCGCTGTCAAAAATATTCTTGAGCACTTCTTATCTAATCGTCATGAAGAAAAATTGATGGATGATTATAATGTAGATGAGGTGGGGATTACTCCAGGGACTCTTGGGAAACAACATTATATTTATGCTCTTGCTCCAAAAAATCCTGATTCACATTTGGATGCTTTGATTCTTGATATGAAAGAAGTTTATCAAGACAAGAATACAAAATATTTTTATTCACCTTGTGATCATCACGGTGAACGAATGATTCTGGCTTCAAGAATTTATGCAGATGGACTTGAAGAGAGACTTGGATTTTTTACTTATAATTGTGCTGTCCGGGCTCAATCGACACACTTTAGGTCATAATTTAAGTCAAAAG
>DZBG01000091.1 GCA_022729855.1 Bdellovibrio sp. | reverse complement strand
CCTTATGAAGTTATGATGAAGAAAAGTTGCACTAGGAAATGGTAGTTGGGAAATTTTAAGTCTGAAGCCGAGGATATCTTAGCTCTGTCTCCATCATTTGCAGATCAAACAACATTTGAGGTTAACTTACAAAGAATAGAGTTGATCAAAGAGATTCAAAAATTAAAGAAGGTTTGCGAGTAAAAAAAAGGGCCTACGAATGTAGGCCCTTGATTAAGATAGAATTATTTTGAATTTAATCTTTTTTGAAGTTCAAGATTGATCGCTTCTAGGAAATCTTCTGTATTTAGATATTTGTCCGCAGTGACTTTATCACCATGGATACAAACAGCTAGATCTTTAGTCATTTTCCCAGACTCAACTACATCAATACAAACTTTTTCAAGAGTCTGAGCATAGTTCACTAGCTCTTTGTTTGAATCAAGTTTTCCTCTGTGCTCAAGACCACGAGTCCAAGCAAAGATAGAGGCGATTGGGTTTGTTGAAGTTGGCTTACCTTGTTGGTGCATACGGTAGTGACGAGTCACTGTTCCGTGAGCAGCTTCCGCTTCCATCGTTTTACCATCTGGAGTCACAAGGACTGAAGTCATAAGACCTAGAGATCCAAAACCTTGAGCTACTGTATCTGATTGAACATCTCCATCGTAGTTCTTACATGCCCAAACAAAATTTCCATTCCATTTAAGAGCAGAAGCAACCATATCATCGATAAGACGGTGTTCGTATACGATGCCTTTGGCTTCAAATTTCTTCTTATAATCAGCTTCGAAGATTTCATTGAAGATATCTTTGAAACGCCCATCGTATTTCTTAAGAATTGTATTCTTAGTTGAAAGATAAAGTGGCCATCCTTTGACAAGGGCCATGTTAAAACATGAATGAGCAAATCCACGGATAGACTCATCAGTGTTATACATTGAAAGAGCAACACCATCACCTTTGAAATTATAAACTTCCCACTCAGTCACTTTTCCATCTTCAGCAGTGAAACTCATTTTGAGAGTTCCTTTACCTTTGATTACTGCGTCTGTAGCGCGGTATTGGTCACCAAATGCATGACGGCCAATAACGATTGGCGCAGTCCAGTTTGGAACTAGACGAGGAACGTTTTTCATGACGATTGGCTCACGGAAAACAGTTCCATCAAGAATATTTCTGATTGTTCCGTTTGGAGATTTCCACATTTGCTTAAGATTGAATTCTTTCACGCGCTCTTCATCAGGCGTGATTGTGGCGCACTTGATACCAACATTATACTTTTTGATAGCCTCAGCAGCTTCAACAGTAACTTTATCATCTGTAGCATCGCGGTTTTCCATTCCAAGGTCATAGTATTTAATATCTAGATCAAGGTAGGGAAGAACAAGTTTTTGCTTAATGAATGACCAAATAATACGAGTCATTTCATCGCCATCAAGTTCTACAACAGGATTTGCAACTTTAATTTTTTGCATCATAATCTCCAATAATTTGTAAGTGATAGGAAGGTGGTCCTATTTTGAGGGAAAAAGGGGGGCTTGTCCATGGAAACGTGCTCTTCTGCAAAGCAAAAGGCCGTCACAAAAGGGTGATTTTAAGCGTCTTATAGGGTGTAATAGAACTAATGCAAGGAGCATGACGTGTATCATACAAAATTACTTAGTTTATTAATGGTTTTTTCAATCTTTTTTGTTTCCTGCCAAAGGAATAAACCAGATATTGTAGAGCAGGATAAAACATCGACGGAGAAGTATATGAGTGAAAATAAATATGTAAAACCAACAGCTGAAGAGCTTAAAAAGAAGCTTACTCCTGAGCAGTATATCTGTACTCAGGAAGAGGGAACTGAAAAACCTTTTCATAATGCTTATTGGGACAATAAAGAAGATGGGATCTATGTTGATGTAGTGAGTGGAGAACCATTATTTATTTCATTAGATAAATATGATTCAGGAACTGGATGGCCGAGTTTTACAGGACCCATTGATTCAGATTCGAAAAATTTAAAACTTAAAACCGATACAAAACTTCTTTACCCTAGAACTGAAGTGAGATCAAAAAATGCTGATTCCCATTTGGGACACGTCTTCGATGATGGCCCAGCTGATAAAGGTGGAAAGAGATATTGTATGAATTCGGCTGCGCTGAATTTTATTCCAGTTAAAGATTTAGAGGCCAAAGGATATGGAAAATATCTTTTTAGATTTGCTGAGAAAAAACACTGGGAAGTGGCGACACTTGCTGGAGGTTGTTTCTGGGGAATGGAGGAGCTTCTCAGACAAATGAATGGTGTGATTACGACTCAGGTTGGATACAGCGGTGGGAATCTTAAAAATGCCGATTATAATGCCGTGAAAACGGGAGTGACTGGACATGCAGAATCAGTTCAAATTCTTTTTGATCCGGCCAAATTGCAATATGAAGATATTCTTGTGACATTTTTTAAAGTGCATGATCCAACAACGGAGAACCGTCAAGGTAACGATGTGGGGTCTCAGTACCGTTCAGTAATCTTTTATGCTTCTCAGGCCCAACATGACAGTGCGATTAGAATGATTGATCGTGTGGATAAGGCCAAAGTATGGGACGGAAAAGTCGTGACTCAGGTAGTGCCATTTAAAGAGTTTTGGCGTGCAGAAGATTACCACCAGGATTATTTAGAAAAAAATCCTAGTGGTTATACATGTCACTTTCCGAGAAAAATTAGCTTTTAGTAATTTGATTTAAATGAAGTGTTTGAGTAGGGTAGGCAAAATCAATGGCTTCCTTCTCAAATGCTTCTAAAACTTGAAGATTAATTGATTGCTGAGCTTCACGGGCCACAATCAAATCACGACTAAGAATCCAATAAATAAATTCAAAATCAAGTGATGAAGGTCCAAAGCTTATAAAATAGCATCGCTCAAAACGAACATTTGTCTCTGCATCAGCAATGGCCTTAAGGATGGCCGGTATTTTTGCGACTTTCTCTTTTGGTGTCTCGTAGGTTACGCCTAGAGGAATATTAATTCTTCGCTGATTCATTCGTTTTAAGTTTTTGATACGACTTTTAAGAAGATCAGCATTTGAGAAAATAAGTTGCTCACCGGTATTTGAACGAAGGCGAGTTGTTTTAAGTCCAATATCCTCAACTGTCCCCTCTAAGTTATCTACAACAATATAATCACCCACGACGAATGGCTTATCCATGATAATACTCATCGATCCAATCATATCGCCAAGGATACTTTGGACTGCAAGAGCAATAGCAATACCCCCAACTCCAAGACCTGTGACAAGGGCAGTAACATTGATTCCTAAATTATGAAGAACGAAAAGAAAAAGAACGATAAAAAACACGGCTTTCGCCGCAAGTGTAAGAAGTCCAATCGTGGCCCTTTCCGTTTCAACTTCGTCTGGATTCTTCTTTAAAAAATAATTTTGAATTCCAGCAGAAAGAAGAGAGCTTCCTAACTTTCCAATTTGAACAGCTAGGATCACGATGACGAGTCTATCGATGACGATTTCAATTTTACTTGTGAACTTGAATTGATAAAAACCAATATAAAGAGATATTAATATAAGAAAGATATGACCTGTTTTTTCAAGAGCAATATAGACGTAGTCGTCTAGTCTGCTTTCAGTCCTTTCAGAAATGACTTTCAATTTTTTTAGGACGAATTTTCTTATAATAGTTAAAACAAGAAATAGAATGAAGGTGAAAATGATACAAAAAATTAATTTTTGATTAATGTGAAATCCATAAATGTCCATACTACCTCACTTACGTACAACTTGAGCAGAGTCCGAAAAACTCCATTTTATGCTGAATATTTGAATACCCACGGCGCTTCAAGCTTAGTTCATATTCTTTAGGAACGCAAAATGGAACCGGTTCGATTTTTTTACAACCAGTACAGATCACATGGTGATGATGATGTTCTTCACAGTGCATACCATAGCGATGAAAGCCTTCAGAGAAGTCGAGCATCTCCACTAAGTTGTGCTCAGTGAACTGCTTGAGAGTTCTAAAAAGAGTGGCGCGATCACAGCTATTTGTTGGTAGCTTTGAGAAAATTTCTTCAGCAGACAGCGGAGAGTCGGAGTGCCCAATCACATCTAAAACCTCGAGGCGGTTTTTTGTGATCTTGAGACCATTATCTTTAAGAGCATCTGTATGATTATGGGAGTGTTCTTTCTTCATAGAGCCGCACTATATTGCGATTAAGTCGCATTTGCAACCCGAATGCTGCTTTGCGCATAGTAAAATATGATTGAAAAGATGCTAGTCCTAGCATACTAGTTAAGGGTCTGTTTTTTTAAGTCACAAAAGGAAATTACGATGCATCTTTGGCATGATTTGTCTGCTGGTTCTAACACTCCAGAAGAGGTAAATGCGATTTTAGAAATCTCGATGAAATCAAAAGTAAAATATGAGCTGGATAAAGAAACAGGTCTTCTTTGTGTGGATCGTATTCTTTCAAGTCCTTCATTTTACCCTGCTAATTATGGATTTATCCCTCAATCACTTTGTGATGATAAAGATCCTTTAGATATTTTTGTTATTAGTACAGAATCACTTCTGCCTTTTTCATTAGTTAAAGCACGCCCAATTGGTGTGATTAAAATGATTGATAAGGGTGAGCTTGACGATAAAATTATCGCCGTTCTTGAAGGCGATCCAATGTACAAGCATGTAAAAGAGCTTACTGATATTCCTCAGTACCAAGTTGATGAGCTACGTGTTTTCCTTGAGCAATATAAAACTCTTGAGAAAAAGAAAGTAGAGATTACAGGTGTTCTTGGTAAAGCTGATGCTTTTAGAATTATCAAAGAATCTTTTGAACTTTATCAGTCAAAATATAAGAAATAATTTAGAAGGGCCTTCGGGCCCTTTTTTTTGAGAGAAATATGATTAGCTGGGAAGATTTTGAAAAAGTAGATATTAGACTTGGGACGATTATTAAAGCTGAAGAGTTTCCTGAGGCCAAACGTCCTGCCTATAAGCTTTGGGTAGATCTCGGAGATGAGATCGGAGTGAAAAAATCGAGTGCACAGATCACCAAAGTTTATCAACTAGAGGAACTAGTGGGGAAAAGAGTTTTGGCCGTTGTAAACTTTCCACCACGCCAAGTAGGGAAGTTCATGTCTGAAATTCTTGTGACTGGTTTTTATCGTGCCGAGGGTGAAGTGGTTTTGGCCACCGCCGATAGCGAAGCACCTAATGGAGCAAAGCTCGTTTGAAAATCATAGAAACATCAAGACTCTATTTAACTCGTTTAACTGAAGAAGAACATTTTGATGATCTTTGCAGGCTTCATGCTGATCCTGAGGTTGTGAAATATATCAGACCTCCACAAACAGCAGATGAAGTGAGAGAAACGATGATTCGAGTTCGCAAAGGACAGGAGACTAATCCTAATCATGGACTCTTTGCTGTTTATGAGAAAGAGAGCAATGAGTTTGTTGGATGGTTTCTTCTTAAGTTTTTAGACTCTACTCAAGAACCTGAGCTGGGTTACAGGTTTCATAAAAAATTCTGGGGAAAGGGATACGCTACAGAAATGGGTGTGGCCTTTCGAGATTACCTTATTAGTCAGCTTGGTTACTCGTATCTCGTGGCCGTAACTCATCAAGAAAACGAAGGTTCAAAAAACGTCCTGAAGAAGCTGGGATTTCAGTATCTGGGAATAGAGTATTTTTATGAACTTGATGTCACATATTTTCGCTACGATCCTTAGTTTGTGATAGAGTTTTGTCATGGCCAAAACAATTAATCTAAAACCAAATGAAATATTAATTCGCGAAGGAGAGAAAAGTTCAGTTATGTACTTTGTTCAATCCGGTCAACTTGTAGTGACTAAAAAACGTGGAAAAGACGAAGTGACACTCGGACATATTTTCTCTAAAGAATTAGTAGGGGAAATATCATTTCTTGATAAAGAACCCAGAAGCGCCACAGTTCAGGCCGTGACCGATTGTGAGCTCATTGAAATCCCACAAGAAACTTTTGAAAAAGTTTTTTCAACTCAACCTAAATGGCTTGAGATTCTTTATATGACATTAGCAGAAAGATTAAGAAAAGCGGATGCTCGGATTAAGATTTAGCTAGCTCGGCCAAAAAAAGCTTACATAATTTCACAAGTTGCTCATGTCTTTTTTCTGTAAATTCATGGGCGCAGTTTATACGAAGATAAGATTCAAATTGTCCGGTTGCTGAAAAAAATGGTCCTGGAGTAAATGAGAGTTTCATCTTTTTAGCTTTTTCAAAGACTTTCACAGAATCAAGTCCTTCAATTCTTACCCAAAGAAAATAAGAACCACTAGGTCTTGAAAGAGACACCTTATCCCCAAGATAATTTTCCAATACATTAGAATAAATCTGAGTGTTTTTCTGATAATAATCTGAGAGGGATTCACCAAGACTTAGTACGTCTTCATTCTTTAAGAGATTAGAGGCAACATATTGTGAAATACTTGTGCTCGAAAGATTAAGACTTAATTTATGGCGTAGATAATCTTGTGCTTTATGAGAGGGAATACACCAACCAATCCTTAGACCTGGCCCTAAGAATTTAGAAAATGATGAGCAGTAAGTGACAATATTATCTTTATCAAAATACTTATATGTTTTGGGTCTTTTCTTTTGGTAACAAATTTCTCCATAAAGATCATCTTCAATAATATGAATATTATTTTTTTTACAAATTTTTAAAATTTCTTTTTTTCTCTCGTCACTCATGGTGAAGCCTAGTGGGTTTTGACCGTTGGCCGAAGTAATAAGAATTTTTATTTTGTGTTTTTTGCTGAGCTCTTCCAAACTTTCAGGAATGATTCCTGATTGTGGATCCGTTTTAATCTCAATGGCCTTTAATTGGTGATGATGAATGGCATGGAGAAGTCCAAAATAACAAGGGGACTCAATGGCGACAATATCACCTGCTTCACACTCTGTGGCCAGTGAGATATTCACTGCCTCAAGGCAGCCGTTTGTAATAATAATATTACTTGGGTGACTGACTCCTGCCCAAGGGCGAATCCACTTTGAGAGAAGGACTCTTAATTCTTCAAGACCGTTTCCAAACAAATACCCAACAGCACTTAAAGGCTGATATTTTAAAGTTTGAATTAAATAACGATTTAAGAGCTTAAAGGGAAATTTCTCTAGGGCGGGTGTTCCCACTCCAAAGGGTGCCGTTTCTGTATCTTGGGATTGGTTAAACAATTCAAGAATATGATCTATGTTTTCAATCTGGGCCACTTTAGACTGAAACTTCTTAGATGGTTTAAGAATTATATTATTAGAGATAGGGAGTCTGGCCCGATAAGCACTTCTGTCTTTCGCCTCTACATAACCAAAAAGTTCCAGCTTCCTATAGGCTTCCACTGCTGTAGAAAGGGAGACATCAAACTGATCGGCCATTTTTCTTAGTGACGGGAGTTTTTCGCCCGGAAGGATCGTTCCCTTATCAATTCTTTCAGTAATAAAATCAACAATCTGTTGGTAAAGCATAAAAAATCTGTTCTGGTTGAAATAGTTTAATTCTGTATCTGTTATGATTCTAAGCCTTAAGTAGAATAAATAGCAAGTAGGAGGGACTATGAGTCCAAAAGTATTATTCTCTTTTCTTGTTATTTATATTGTTTGGGGATCAACTTTTACTGCGATAAAGTGGGGGCTTGTTGATTTTCCACCTTTTATTTTAGCAGGACTTCGTTTTGTCTTGGCAGGGATGCTTTTTCTTATTCTCTCAAGAGGTAAGGGCCTTAAAAATTTAACTCGAAATGAAATTCTAAGAGAAGTGCTGATTGGAGTCCTTCTGACTCTCGCTAATGCCGGTGTTTGTTGGTCTGAGCAGTATCTCTCATCAGGTGTGGCCGCACTTATTGTTGGAGCAATTCCTCTTCAATTTGCCGTGGTGAACTGGATTGCCTTTGAGAAAAAGAAACCGCAAGTGATGGCCATCTTTGGATTATTTGTCGGACTTTGTGGGCTCGCTGTTATCTCATGGGAGACATCATCAGCAACGAGCTTGGTGGTTGTTTTCGGCGTACTGGTGGCCAACTTGTCTTGGACGATTGGTTCACTCACAATCAGAGTGACTCATAGTCCTTTAAGTTTTATTTCAAGGGGCTCAATTCAAATGACTGCTGGGGGAATTATCTTATTAATCGTTTCACCTTTGATTGGTGAGAGAGCTGTTGCTTGGAGTGCGATTTCAACTTCAGGAATTTTGAGTGTACTCTACCTTGGTTTGATTGGAACGGTTCTGGCCTATACATGTTATAGTTATTTATTAAAGGAAGTAGCACCAGAGATAACCTCAACTTATGCTCTTGTGAACCCACTTCTTGCTATTATCTTTGGTATGATTTATTTGAATGAACCAGTAACGTTGAAAGTGATTGTAGCATCAATTTTAATTATTACGAGTGTGGGACTTGTTATATATGGACCGAAGCTGATGAAACTTCCGAAAGTGTTAGCCTTCGTTCAAAGTCTTAAAATAAGCTCCACCAAGTAAGTTTAAATTACGTCTGATAAAATTGCGCCTACGAAGAACAAAATTTGTAGGTGCTTTTGGATTCCATTTTCGAGGATTGGGAAGAATGGCCGCAAACAACTGGGCTTCACCAATTGAGAGGTCTTTGGCCTTTTTATGATAGAAGTGCTCAGCAGCTGCTTCGGCTCCGTAGATTCCTGGGCCTAATTCAATAACATTCAAATAGACTTCAAGAATTCTGCGCTTATCCCATATGAGTTCAATCAAGATTGTAAAATAGGCCTCAAGGCCCTTTCTGAAATAACTTCTTGTAGGGTAGAGAAAAACATTCTTGGCTGTTTGCTGAGTGATAGTTGATCCACCAATTTTAATTTGTCTTTTTTTATTTGCTTCAATCGCTTTTGAAATCGCCACAAAATCAAATCCAGAATGATCTAAAAATTTAGGATCTTCCGAAGCGATAACTGCTTTTTGAAGATGAGGAGAGATTTCCTCAATGGGTGTCCAATCTTTTTTTATTGAGACCCATTTGCCATCAAGGGCGTACTCACCTGTACGGATAAGAATAAGGGGAGTGATATAAACAGGAAACCATTTTAGGATTGTGACCAGAAGAACAGAGGTCAGAAATGAGAGCGCAGCAGAAATGAGCAATAGCTTTCTTAGTATTTTAAACTTCGGGCGAAGTTGTGCGTATTTGTTTCTGATGAGTCCCATATTTAAGATTATAGACTAAATTCTTGAGCTTGTATTTCAAAAAAAAAGCCCTCTTTTCAGAGGGTTTTTTTTATTGGAGTCGCTTACTGACAAATAATTTGATCTACAGAGTAAAGGCCAAGTGGCATCGTTTGTTGAGCAAAAGCAACCATCAACTGAAGAAGGTTCTCTGCTGCAAGATCACGAGCTTCAGCCGATTCTTTTGAGGCCAGGATCGCTGTAAGTTCTGGACTACAGATTTGCTTTTTAAAGCTTTCAAGTACATATGCTTTTACATCAGACTTGTTCTCAGGACGATCAGCTTTTCCAAAGAAGTTAGTCCATGAATCCGCAGTCTTTTCTGCACTGGCAGCATAAGCTGCAAGTCCCGTTACAGTATCTGTAATCTGTGAAGCAATTTCAGATGCCTTCCACACAGGAGCTGAAGATGAATGTGTATCAACTAAAAGCTCAATATTGCGTGCAAGTCTTGCTTCCCAGAAAGAGAACGGGTCACTTGTTGCATCTGCTTTTGTACACTCAGGAGACTTAGTCGCAAGTGTTGCTCCAGAGCCTTGATCTTCATCAGTACAGAACCAGTTAAGGTGAGCAGGTGCTTTACCTTTGTATCCATATGAGATCGCCATTTTATCGTAAAGGCCAATCGCATTGAGGTGACGGTAAGGACGACCTAGGTATTCCATAATCGAACGAGACACTGAACCTTTTGTTTGTGATTCATTTGCTCCAAGGTTTCCTTTGAAGTTGTGGCGAAGTCCAAGGTTGTGTCCAAGCTCATGCTCTAGCATTTCTGTGAAATATCCGGCCATATAAGCTTCATAGCTCACGCCTTCAGGAACTTTTTCAAAATCAGTTTTAATCATCGGATCTTCTAGTTCAGCTCGTTGAGAATGAACGTTCATCTCAAGATTCTTCCCTAATTTAATTTTAAACTGACCTTTTCTGCTATTGATTGTCTTTTGAGTCTCTTTAGTAAACTGTGCAATCAATTCGTTTGCTTCTTTTGCTTTTCCTTGTTTCTCAAGTGCTTGAGCATCTTTTGATACTTTGAACCACTTAGTATAAAGAGAAATAATTGTTGGCTCTTGGATGAGAACGTTGGCCGAAATTGTTTCACCAGAGTACTGGTTAGCAATTGATGGCCCTAGTCCACCGTATCCAGCAATATTTTCTAAATCCCACTCGATGATATTATAACGGATATCTCCAGGAACTAGCTCTGCTGAACGTGGGTCAGTGGCATCAACGAATTCATATGTAAGAAGGTCACGTCCAATAATTTTCGTGAACTCTTTATTCCAATTATCAAGTGCCCCAGCAAATGTCTTCTTATGCTCTTCTGGAACATTCTTAATACCCGAAAAATTTTTCCTAGTGCAACTCCACATTTAAGTTGCTGATTTCA
>DZBG01000090.1 GCA_022729855.1 Bdellovibrio sp. | reverse complement strand
TGAAATCAGCAACTTAAATGTGGAGTTGCACTAGGAAAAATTTTTCGGGTATTCAGGAAGACCTTAAACTTTTGCCTATTGCTCCTCGAGATATTCTCTCACTTTATTATCAAAATCAGTGGGTGCTTTCAGAAGAGGCTTTTGTTCCTTTCTACCTTTTAACTTATGAAAATTTACTAGGTGAACAGGCAGAAACTTACCTCGCCGATAAATACCCCCATGAAGTAAAACTGAGCAATCAGAAGAGCTTACTGATCCACTACTCAACGAGTGAGTCACCATTTTTGTCCACTTATATTCAAGATTTTTATGGCGTCAAAGACACGCCTGTCATGAAAAATGGGCAAAAATTGGTTTTAAAACTTATTGGCCCTCATAAAAGACCAGTTCAAGTCACAAATGACCTCGCTCGTTTTTGGAATAAAACCTATCCTGACTTACTCAAAGAGTTTAATCGAGAATATCCTCGCCATTTTTGGCCACCTAACCCATCAGAAGCAAAGCCTTTCCTTTTACTCAGACAGGCCAAGGCCTAAGATCATCAAATTACTTTTTTTTAATCTACATTAATATTTTCGACATTAAAAAAACATTAGTCGATTTTAACTTGCGTCCATCTTAATATTAATTCATGAAAACGAAGATTCTTCCTTCTCATTCATCAATTAAATCTGTGGTCATCTTGGCCTTGTTAGTCGTTTTTCTCTCTATTTCTCTTTTTAATCAAACGCCTTTTATTAAAGATTTAACGAGTCATCCGACTTCAGAAATTTTACTCGAGGCCAATGCTCTTACGTTTATCAAAAAGCCTTATAAAACTTTAGCTCAGGCGCAAATTCTATTTTTATACTCCGACTATATTCTTTTATTGCAAGAGTCTCAAAGCAAAGAAGCAACTATTAATGGTGCTGAACATTTTTTTGAAATTGATCGCATCCATAGTATGTATTCCAATATCCCGCCTCCAATCCTGTCTTAGTTAGTTCAAGTTATTAGTTCAAAATATTTTTTTTCGTTTTAGTTTTATTACTCATGAATGGGAGTTTTTTATGACAATGAGTCTAAAGTACTTGGCCGATGACCTCAAGGCCGGCTTTTTTGTGTTCCTCCTCGCTCTGCCTCTCTGTTTGGGTATTTCAATTGCCTCAGGATTTCCTCCTGTGGCCGGAATTTACACAGCAGTGATTGGTGGAATTATTGGTTCTCTCTTGGGAAGCTCAAGACTGACAATTAAAGGTCCAGCTGCCGGACTTATTGTTATTGCCATCGGTGCAGTAACTGAACTTGGGATGGGAGATCCGTACTCTGGTTACCAGAAAGCTTTAGCTGTAGGATGTGTTGCAGCTGCTTTTCAAATTGTTTTTGGATTAGTCAAAGGTGGTCTCATTGGTGAGCTTATTCCAGGAAGTGTTATTCACGGAATGTTATCTGCCATTGGTGTGATCATTATCGCAAAACAAATTCATACTGTTATTGGTGTGATTCCAACTGCCAAATCTCCACTGGCTCTCCTTGGTCAATTTCCCATGAATATTACGAGCATGAATCCAGAAGTTTTTCTCATCGGTGGACTGACTCTGGCGGCCTTACTTTTCTGGCCAAAAATTAATCACCCTATTGCAAAGAAAATTCCTGCTCCCATTGTAGCAGTTGGTATGTCTATTGCCTTTGGTGCTTATTTTGACTTTGAACATATGCACAGCTACCACTTTTTAAGCCAAGATTATTCAGTTGATCCAAAACTTCTTATTAGTCTTCCTGATAGTTTTTTAGGGGCTATTACTTTTCCTGATTTTTCGGCCATTACAAGTTTTACTTCCATTAAGTATATTGTCATGTTCAGCTTAGTCGGAAGTATTGAGTCTCTTTTGACTGTAAATGCTGTTGACTCCATTGACCCAGAAAAGAAAACATCTAACCTTAATAAAGACCTTGTTGCCACAGGTGTTGCAAATCTCATTGCTTCAGCTGTTGGTGGGCTTCCTATGATCTCTGAGATCGTTCGTTCAAAGGCCAATGTTGATGCAGGGGCAAAATCAGCAACATCTAACTTTTTCCATGGTGTCTTACTTTTGGTTTCGGTGATGATGTTCCCACAAATTCTTCACATGATTCCTACTGCTACTCTTGCAGCGATGCTCGTCTTTACAGGTTTTCGACTTGCTTCTCCAAAAGAGTTCAGTCATAACTTCAAGATCGGACTAGATCAGTTTATTCCTTTCATGACAACTTTCATCATCACTCTTGCCTTCGATCTTCTATCAGGTGTTGTGATTGGTTTAATCCTTCAATTAATCCTGAATATGTCTCGTGGAATCTCACTTAAAAATCTTTTCAATATTGAGACTAAAACAGCTCAGGCAGCAGCAGCTGATGAACATCACATGGATTTTTTAAGTCCGGTATTATTTACTAATACTTTTAAACTTAAAAAGCTTCTTCAAGACATTGGCCCAGATAAGAAGAAGGTTATTTTCAATTTTGCTTCGGCAAAAGTGGTAGAGCATCCTGTATTCCATTTAATTGATATCTATGCAAAGAATAATGGTAAAATCGTCGAGCTTCGTGGTCTAGACTTACACAAGAGTGTATCAAACCATGAGCACAGTACTAAGATTAAAAAAGCGTAAAAGTCTCTAAGGATTATATTATGAGTTCTCATCAATATAGTTTTGAACGAATGCAAAAAAGCATTCGTTCAAAACTTCCCATTCAAAATCCACTTCAAACTTTTGTTCATAACAATATTTTGATGATGTTTGAAGATAAGAAATTTCATACGGCCCTCAGAGATGCTTCCTTTTATTATCAAGCACGCCCTTACCGCGAAGAAGATTTTTTTATTGATCACTTCAAAGCGGGAAGAATAACTGATAAAGACATCGAAGATATTTATGATTCATACTTCAAGGTCTATGGGGATATAAAACTCCCTCATGGCCTTGAAAATGAAAAAAGATTTTGGAAGAAGCTCCTTTTTGCTGATCATCTCAGGATTCATCCACGAAAAATTTTAACTGTCACAAATCAAGATCTTTGGCAAAAGGCATACGAGCTATTTACGGCTCCTGAATCAAGATTCAAATTTAGTTATAAGAGATCTCTTCGTCTTAAGTCTTACTGGCGTGAAGAGTATGATGAGTCTATGGAGCAGTACTCATACCCGCTTGTGATTCGCCTCCTTTCTAGTTTCCTTGACCAAGGCATGAGCTTCTGGCCGAATCCATTTGCCAAAAAAGGTCTCTGGGCCTTTTTTATCTATAGCTTAAATGAAACTGCTGCGATGGAAGATGAGTGGGTTAAAGAGTTGAATAATAAAGTTCAAGCTTATCTCGTTAAAGGTTTTAGTGTTTCTGAAATTTTAGAACAAGAACTTTTAGCAAGAGAATTCGATCCAGACCAACAGGAGAATTATCTTCTCGAAATTCTTTTTGACCTTAAGGGTTGGTCTGGGATGATCAATAAGCTAGAACTGGAGCCTCATCAGGCACCACTTAAGGCCCCTAAGTGCTCTCTTGAAGAGTACACCGCCATATTGCTTCTCATTGAAAATACACTTAACCAGCATCTTGCTAAAAAATATTCTCTTGATCTAGCGACACTCTTCTCTCAATCAGATGATATTGTCCTCTCTAAAATGGAATCCTCTCTTCTGATTTATGAGATGAGTAAATTAACAGAAAATCCCGAGATTTGGATTAATCAACTCACAACCACAACTGCTCAAGATGCTCTCGAGCAGCTTATGATTTTTAACCGACATCACCGCTTGCCACTTTGGCAAGAGGCCTATGAGCAGCATTTTTATTGTGAGTCTCTGAACTCAATCCTTGTTCACCAAAAAAATGATCGATCAATTCCTCAAAAGCCAAAATATCAACTTTCATTTTGCATTGATGACCGAGAAGAATCTATTCGTCGTCATGTAGAAGAAGTGGCCCCAGAGATTGCCACTTTTGGTGTTGTGGGATTTTTCAATGTGGATATGAAATTTTCTGGAATTAATCAGCGCAGACTAGTGGCCCAGTGCCCTCCAGTAGTGACTCCACGAAAAATCATTCGAGAAGTCTGCCACTCACATGGCGAGACAGGGGTCAAATCTCAGAATAGCCATGATAACTGGGGACGCTATCTCTTATCAGTTTACTATAACTCGAGAACACTTATTCGTGGGTTCTTAGTTTCTTTAGTTTTGGGTCTGGCGAGCTTTATTCCTCTTACGATGAAAGTGCTGATGCCAAGGACTGCTTCAAAACTAAGAAGAATGGCCCTTAATATTATTACTCCTGTGCCAAAGACTAAGCTCCTTCTAGATAAAGTTTCTGAAACGGAGGGTTACTCAAAAGAAGAGATGGCAGGCATTGTTAAAAGCCTTTTTGATATTTGCTCGTTTAAAAATTATTATTCAGATTTTATTGTGATGGTGTCCCATGGAGCCTCTAGTGCCAATAACCCCTTCAAGCAGGCCTATGGTTGTGGTGCTTGTGGAGGCAATCAAGGTTTTCCTAATGCGCGCGCCTTCTCAACAATGGCCAATGATCCTGAAGTCAGAAAAATTCTTCGAACTCAGGGCATGGATATTCCCGATACCAGTTATATTCAAGCGGCCTTCCATGATACGACTTCTGATTCCATTATATTTTTAAATGAAGAATTAACGCCGGAACGGTATGCAGCAGATCTTACTTATCTAAAAAAAGTTTTTAAAGAAGCTTGTGAAAGAAATGCTTGGGAGAGATGTCAGCGTTTTAACTCATCATCTGCAATTAAGGACCAGAAAAGTGCTCAGATGCATGTAAGAGAGAGAGCTGAGGATCTGGCCCAACCAAGACCTGAATACGGACACAACCGTGTGGCCCTTGCTGTTGTTGGAAAAAGAGATCTCACAAAAAATATATTTCTGAATCACAGATCATTTCTGTGTACCTATGACTGGGAAACAGATCCCCATGGTGAAGTTTTGACTCAGGTAATGTTAGGTTGTGTTCCAGTGTGCGTGAACATCAATATGGATTATTATTTCTCTCATGTTGATAATGAAAAATTTGGTTGTGGTTCTAAGCTACCACTTAATGTGACTTCTCTTCTCGGTGTGATGACTGGGGCCCAAAGTGATCTTCGTATTGGGCTCGCAAGACAAATGGTTGAGCTTCATGAGCCCATGAGAATTCTTGTTCTTATTGAAGCTCCAAGAGCACGTATCATGAATATTGTGGACAATAATCCAAGACTCAAAAAGATGAGTTATAATTTATGGATGAAGTTTGTGATTAAAGATCCAGAAACAAAAGAAGTACTGATCTTTAATGGTGAAGAGTTTCTTCCTTATCAAGCTGAAGAACTCATCTTGCCAAACTTTGCCTCATCTAGTGAACTTATCAGAAAGACCGCCACTAAAATTGATTTTGCTCATATTGGAGTGAGCGTATGAATATGAACACACTCCTCTATTTAAACCTGGCGATCCCTTTTGCCTTTATTATTTTACTGGCACTGAGCTTTTTCTTGAATGGCCCACTCCGTGAAAAAAACCTTCAAAGGGCCTGGACTTTGGCCAGTGTGCTTATTGCCATTTTAGGTCTCACTCAGCTCGGGTATTTTTATATTTATCAAATTCCGGCCTATGCCGTAAATTTACCGCCATGGTTTTCCTATAGACAATATTCTTTTGATACGGTTTTTTTAATTGATCATCTCTCAGTTGTTTATGGAGCACTTTCGGCCGTTATTTTAAGTGTCATCATTAAATTCTCATTTAATTATTTGTACAAAGAAGAAGGTCATTTTCGGTATTTCTTTTTAATTGGTCTTCTCTACTGTGGACTTATTTTAGTTTGTTATGCGGGAACACTTGATATTCTTTTTATTGGTTGGGAATTAGTGGGAACAACTTCAGTTCTTCTCATTGCTTTCTTCCATCAAAATGTCAGCAGCGTGAGAAATTCTATTAAGGCGCTCATCGGTTACAGACTGTGTGATATGGGAATTCTCGCCGCCTCAGCTTGGGCCCACCACCATATGGAAACAACGAGTTTTAGAGGAATGGCCCAGCATGTTTACGAATTAGATCATGAAGGTCATTTTTATATTTATATCATGATTGGCCTATTTATTATTTGGGCCTCGCTCGCCAAAGCCGCTCAGCTCCCCTTCTCGGCTTGGCTTCCCAAAGCGATGGAAGGGCCAACGCCCTCTAGTGCCGTATTTTATGGTGCCCTCTCAATTCACTTAGGACCATTTTTACTTCTCAGAGCGGCTCCTTTCCTAGAACAGCACTGGAGCTTAACTCTTATTATTGGACTTATTGGTGGTGCTACAGCGATGTATGCGACTTTAGTTGGACGTACTCGAAGTGATGCTAAAACTATGCTTGCTTACGCAACCATGACCCAGCTTGGTGTTATCTTTGTTGAGATCTCACTTGGGTTTTATAAACTCGCCCTTATTCATATGGTGGCCAATGCCTCTCTGAGATCTTGGCAATTCTTAAGGGCCTCATCGCTCATTCAAGATTTTCAAGAGAATCCTCTGGTTTATCAAGATACAGTCATCAAAAGACAATTTTCAATTGAGAGACTCATTCCAGGACCTTTAAGAATGAGACTTTATATTCATGCTTTAAATGAATTTCATCTTGATTACTTTACTACCAATTTTTTAAAATATGCTTTCTATAAACCGATTGCTCAGTTTAAAAGATTTGACCGCTGGCTCATGGAAGTTAACAATAAGATCGTGGGAATCGTTTTAAGGAAATAATTATGGAAATGCTTCAAAGACGAATTTCAGTTATTACATTCAGTAGTCTTTATTTTATCTTAGCGATGCTCGCCTTCTTTCTTTTTCAAGGGACACACCTTGATGTGACAAGTTCAAACTTCCTCCTTGATTTTGATCTGGCCCCCTTTAGTATTTTCATGGGAATCATTTATTGCTTATCCCTCGCCCTCAGCCTCTTTCCAACAAGAGAACATGCATCACTTACTCCGCGCTTTCTTGCCATCTTTTTTCTAGGACTCGGAATCATTTTTGCCAATAATCTTTTTACTTTTTTTCTATTCTGGGTTCTTCACCGCTCTATTCCTTTTGCTCATTTTGTTAAAGACTTTAAAAATGAGACAGGAAGAAAAGCTGGCAGTTTTATCTTGATGCATGTCATAGCTGCTGGATTATTTATTTATCTTCTTACACAAAGCTCTGAGATGAATTTGATGAATACAACTTTGGGGAATTACCCCTCTGCATTTTTCACGATGCCAAACCTTATCATTTTAATGATTCTCTCGTTTATGTCCCAAGCGGTCTTCCCTTTTCATCAATGGGGAACAGATCTTATTAGTTCGTTCACATGGCAAGAAGTCTCAACCTTTATTATCTCATCTTCAGGTGTCATTCTTTTTTATAAAATGATTATGCCAAGCCTTGAAGCAGAACCTGTCAGTTTTCAAATCGGGATTATGGTAGTGTCTATTGTCTCTTCTCTTTACTGGGTCTGCTTGGGTATTATTGAAAAGAATGCTCACAAAGCAATTGGGATGTTTTATCTCTCTCAACTTTCATTAATAATCACAGGGCTTCAGGCCGGTGTTGTTGGGGCAAAAGGCGCTCTTCTTCAGATGCTTATCATTTCATTGAGTAGCACGGCCATGTGGTCAATCACTCATTACTTAGATAAAGAATTTAAACTGAACACTCAAACTTCATTTCATGGACTGGCCAAATACACACCAAGGCTTGCCTTTGTTTTTATTACCATGGGATTTGCTGTGATCTCTCTTCCTCTCAGCTTGGGTTTTGCTTCAGAGGATTTAATCATCCACGCCTTACTAGAACATGCTCACTGGCTTGGACTGGTCCATATCTTAGCCGCTTGTTTGAATGGTATTTTGATTTATCAATTATTTGCCAAATTATTCTTAGGGACACCGAAGGTTTATATCCCTCAGGCCAATTTTGATTTACCTTACCACAGACTCCTACCGTACTATCTGATTCTTATGTTTTTTATTGTGACAGGATTTTTCCCACAATTGATGATTCAGATACTACCTTAGTAGCTATAGTTAATCTCAACACTCATCATCTCGCCTTTCTCACTCGCAAGATTTGAGAGCCCTTTATAGTAAATAAGGTGCTTTGTGTCGGGATGATATTTGAGGATGAGTGATGGAGCAAAAAGCCGTAAGAACCAATTGTCTATTTCTACTTCAAATTCATCAAGGCCATCTTTGGTTTTCCCTAGATAACTCAAGATAAAAGTATAGGAATCAAGCTTTCCAGGGATAAGAAATTTAAGAGGAAACTTCTTCACTTTCATTTCTTCA
Source organism: Bdellovibrio sp. (assembly GCA_022729855.1). Classification (GTDB taxonomy): domain Bacteria; phylum Bdellovibrionota; class Bacteriovoracia; order Bacteriovoracales; family Bacteriovoracaceae; genus DZBG01. The sequence continues at coordinate 2,284 of DZBG01000090.1, read as the reverse complement.
AAATGAGAGATCAAATAATAATGGAGCCCTTGTGAGGCCACAATAAGCCCCTTGTCCACTTTGTTCTTAATAACCTTGGTTTCTTCCTTCTCACCTTCATCTTGCGAGAAAAGCTCTATTTGCTCACCCTTAAGACGAGTTCCATGTTTTGTTTTCTTTCTGATATCATGCATTTCATGATCAGGAATATTTATGACTTTACGATAATCGTTTTTCAGAACGCCTAAAAGTGTTCCTGATGGATCTGTGTACTTTGTTTCTGACTCAAGGACTTGCCCTTTGCTATTGAGCTCTACGCGATGTTTTTCGATATAAATTGTTTTACCTTTAATTGTCGCCACTCCTTCATAGGTAAGAGTCTCAGCAAAACAAGAAAAGCTCAAAATCAGTAATAAGATATACATCGCGAATCCTTTTATTATAAAACTTTTTCTTTCCATTCCTCTTCTTTAAAACCAACAACACCATCATTGTCTAAAAGAAGAAATGGTCTTTTTATTAGCTTTCCATGCTGCGAGAGCAAATCTATCAGCTCAGTCTCACTCATATCGCTTATTTTTGATGAAAGCTTCATCTCTTTATAGAGAACACCTGAAGTATTAAAAAGTTTATTAATCTTTTCTCCACGGTCTTTTAAATAAGAAAGCATCTTTTTAAGTTCTGTTTTTGTAGGCGGAGTTTCTACAATTCCTACTGGCTCAAAGGTAATTTTATTTTTTTCTAAGAATTTTTTGGCCTTCACACATGTGCCACATTTTGCGTATTCATAAACTTTTAATTTCTTCATTTGTTTCTCCTAAAGTCTTTCTATAGTTCTTTTATCACCAATATATTCAAAGCGAGGTTTTAAGCCTTCGCTTGTTTGAACATTTTCTAAAAACATTTTGAGTGGTCTAATCCAGTGGCTCCCAATTTCATTATCATAGAGCGCTTCGTACACAACATGTGGCTCCTGTGTTTCAGAGTGCGATGCGAGATAATGCACTCGATAAAGTTTGCCTTTGTAGTGACGATATATGCCAAATTTGATAGCTGTCATTTCATATCCTTTAGACTAAAATATACTTGAAAAGGATATATATGGCGAAAAAAACTCTTGTTTGTTTACATGGTGCACTTGGTACGGTTGAGGACTTCGCTCCTCTGGCCAATCAGTTAGCGGAAGATTTTGATTTAAAACTTCTCAATTTTTCAGGGCACGCCAAAGGAACATTTTGGCCAAAAGACTTTCGTATTGAAACTTTTGCACAAGATCTAGAAGATTTTTTTAAGCAACAGCAACTCACTGATGTAGCGGTTTTTGGTTATTCAATGGGTGGCTATGTGGCCCTGTATCATAAAGCAAATTTCGAAGACTCTCCTATTACCAGTATTCTTACTTACGGAACAAAATTTAATTGGTCTGAAGAAGAAGTTCTCAAAGAAACCCCTAAGCTTGATCCTGTAGGTATCCAGACAAAAGTTCCTCATTTTGCTGAAGAGCTTGAAATCCGACATGGTGAGAGATGGAAACAAGTAGTGCGTTCAACTGCTCATATGATGCAAAACCTTCAAAAATTAGACGGACTAAGCCATGAAGATTTGGCCGACGTAAACTGTCCGGTTCTTATTCTAAGAGGCTCTGAGGACAGAATGGTAACATTACCCGAATCTGAGAAGGCGGCCAACCACCTCATGAATGGAAGATATGCTGAAATTGAAAATGGAAAACATGAACTCTCTGCGGACAATTCCGAGCAGATCATTCAACAAATAAAATCGTTGATCTACCCTCAATGATTCCTTAAGACCTGACGAAATGTATCTTGATGATATTGATTCAAATACTAATGCAATTCATGCTGGTTACTTACGTCTGGGCACAATCTTGTCCAACGAAAAACTTATTAACTGAAAAAGAATCTCCTTTTAATACAATTCCAGTTTATAACCAAGATGGATCTGGAACTTGTTATGCCTATTCCGCCTCACAGCTGGCGAACTATTATTTACTAAAAAATAAAAAAACAACGACCCTTCAATATCATCCTCTTTGGGTCGCACTAAAATATGCACAGGATGTAAAAAATAAATCAATCACAGGTGGGGTTGCTGATGTGGCCATAGCTTCAATTGGCGATGATCCAAGCTGCAGTTATAGCAGTATCAGCAGCTCTCTTCAAAAAATGGCAAAAGACCATAAGATGACTGACCATGAGATCATTGGTTTTATTGAAACTTACTCAGCTGAGTATAACCCGAAAAATTTTTCCTAGTGCAACTCCACATTTAAGTTGCTGATTTC
>DZBG01000014.1 GCA_022729855.1 Bdellovibrio sp. | reverse complement strand
TTATCTATTGGAAATCCTTATTGGGCGAAAGAATTTAGATGCGTAGGCCCTGAAGGAGAGGGCCAATATAAGGCAAAATATTAGTTATTGCAGCAAAGAGCGCCAATAGTGGCCAGTACGGAACACCCACAAAGGCCAGGCCAATGGCTATACAAGTACCAACAAAAGTAGCTTCAATAAATTTTGCTAAAATGTATGATGAAAACTTTGTATTGAACTGATGATAAAGCACATAAGCTTTTTCAAAAAGTGGATTTGGAATATAACCCAGCAACGAATCTTTTACTTTATGGCTTTCAGAAAAGAAGAAATAAAGAAAAAGTGGAAGTAAAATCAACCACTCAAGAATTGATGAAAGAAGTGCAGGAATTTTCACTAAAAACGTTTCTGATCTCGTTTGCAAGCTTTGAGCAAGTTGAGAGACGAGATTGGCCTTTAACTTAATTCCAAAAGAATCACTTAACCAGTTTCTGAGACCCATATATTTTTCTTGAACTACAGACTGGATACGAGGCAATTGATTTTTTATTTCTTGCACATCTGCATCGATCGTCAGAACTGAATAAATAAGTGGAACTATAATGAGGGCAGCCAGAACAATAACTCCCACTGTATAGATCGCTCTTTTATGACCTTCTTGAGTTTCTAAGAATGTTTTAATTGGTTTAACCATGGCGTAAATAATATAGGCCAGTCCAAATGGCAAAGAGAGTCTTGGAAATAAAATACAAAATCCAATGAAGGCAATAATCGTTCCAAAAAATAAGTAATACCTTATTTGAGCTCTTCTCATATTCATGAGTTAACCTTCGCAAGAAGTTCATTATTCTTTTTTGTCAGCTGAATGACTTCCGCTGAGAGCTGACTCATACGAGTGGCCATGACTAATGAAATCTCACGTAAAAATTTAGCGCCGACGACTGGATACTGTTCAATAAGTTCTTCTAGATCAGGTTTAAAAATACCTAAGAGAACTGTTTTTTCATTGGCAATAACAGTTGCACCACGACGATTAAAATCCTCTAAGAGTCCCATTTCGCCAAAATATTGGAACTCACCTAGTTTAATCACAAATTCCCCATGAGGATTTTCGGTTTTCGTCCCTAAGTCACTCATCACATTTACTGATCCACTGACAATGAAATAAAATCCATATCCGGAATCACCCTGTTTAAAAACAAGTTCATCAGCAGAGAAGACTCTGCGGCGAAGAAACTTAGTAAATTGCCAAACTTCACGATCTGAAAATGTATTCAGAATCTCTACTTGTTTAAAAAAATGAGGAATATTTTCAGCTTTTTTAAAAGTTAAAGGAGAAGCCTGACAGACATATTTGATTAGTGTGATGTCTAACTTTCCATCAACGAGATGGCCCTTCTCTCTTTTTTCTTTTAGTTCTGATTCATAAGATCCCATATTGAGCCTTCTTTTATTACTTGTTTTGTATCTTTGAGGACCCACCCCTTAGCTAGTGAAGGGTAAAGTACTTTATATGTATTTCCATAGGGACGTAGATAGAGCATGACTCCTGCTGGGACTTCTTGGAAGTCAAAAATCTTAGAGGGACCACGATAGGACTGAACAGGTTCTTGGGTAATCAACACAATGTTTTGACTTAAATAAAGTCCCAAACATGAAAAGAGAAAGCCTGCCACGACAAAACTAATCATGATTTTTTTAGTAATTTTTTTAATCGCGAAAAGACCAAATCCCAAGGCCAGTGTCACTAGAGTGAGTTGTGAGAAAAAATACTGAGGTCGATAAATAAGAAATTTATAAATATAATCAGTCCAAGCTGAACTCGTTTCCCATTGTTCAGTTTGAAGTTCTTTACGAATCCAAATTAAACTCTCGGCAACTTTACTATCTCTTTTCCCTAACTGATAGGCCTGCTCAAAATGATAACGTGCTGAAGGAAGCTCATTTAACTGAGCTTCAGTTGTGCCTAAATTATAGTGCCAAGTCTCTGCTGAAAAGGAAGTTGGGTGATTCTCAAGCCAAATTTTAGCTTTTTGATACTCCTTTGCTTGCCAAAGATCTTGGTAGGTTTTCAATTCATCTTTGATAGTAGTATCCTCCAAATAGAGACTATTATCCCTATCACAGGAATGGAAGGCAAGGGTTTGGCATGTCCTTTATGGAACAGTATTTTTCAGAGTTAGTGATTGATCACGCCCATCAACTTATTCCTGAGGATTTTGACCTCAGCCTGAGTCGCGCTCATTCTTTTGGGCCAAGTCATCCTCGACTTGTTAAAAAATTTCTTACTCAAGCCGCAAGCCCAAATGCTCTGGCACTGGCCAGTGACCTCAAACTTAAACAAGAACTACAAAAAACGCTTAAAGAGCTTCATAAAAAAGATTTCTTCATTTCGAGTTTTAGTTCAATCCATGAAGTTAGTGCTTACTTACCTGAATCAAAAAACTGGAAAATATCTTCACTTATCCACATTCAATCCTTGGACTTAGTGGATACTAACTGTAGTTATCCACAAATTCTCGATTTACCTGGTTATATGACTCTAGTAGTCTCAGAAACTGAGCTTCCCTCAGCTCCAATATCTCTAGGAATGACACTCCTTGACGAGTGCCTGAGCTTTTTCTTCAGCTATGATTTGTGGCGTGCTGAAGGAAAAATCCATAAACTCCATAAAAATGTGAAAGAAGCACTTGCCGAGCTATCAACTGAAAAGTTAGAAGTTTCTGGACTCGTTTTTAAAATTATAGATCCTCAAAATGATCTTCACCAAAAGAAACTTAAGGACAATGGATTTCAAGTCACAAAACTTGATAACACCCTTATTTTAAGTATTCCTCTCACATGGCCAACAACGGTTTTTGAGCAATGGAAAAGAGCGATCAAAAAAGATTAGGACTCAAATCATGTATATACTTCGTTCGGTATCAGAAAAAGATTTAAAAGATTTATATAAATTAAGTAATCTAGTGGTTTTTATTAACCTTCCCCCTGATCAAGAAATCATTGAATCAAAAATTGAAAGCTCGATTAAAAGTTTTAAAAATCCTTCAAAAGATTTATGGGAAAACTATTATATTTTTGTCATCGAAGATGATGAGAACGATGAGGTTTTAGGTTGCAGCATGATACATGCTCAACATGGAACTGAAGAAGAGCCCCATTTCTTTTTGAAAGTCTCTCAAGAGAGTAAGTTCTCAAATACAATTAATACTGGATTCATTCACGGGACACTTAAACTTGGATTAGATTTTGATGGGCCAACAGAAATTGGTGGTCTTATTTTAAATCCTGAGTTCAGAGGAAATGCTGAAAAACTTGGAAAACAATTATCTTTTGTTCGTTTTCTCTATATGGCGCTTAATCCAGATCGTTTCAAAAAAACTATTCATTCTGAACTAATGCCACCTTTTGATAATAAAGGTAATTCACCTCTCTGGGAGGCGATTGGACGCAGATTTATGAATATGGATTATCACGAAGCAGATATTTTAAGTCGCTCAAATAAAGAATTTATTTTAAGCCTTTTCCCTGCTGAAAATATTTATCAGACTCTTCTTCCTTTTGAGGCACGAGATGCAATTGGGAAAGTGGGAAAAGATACTGAGCCCGTCAGAAAAATGCTTGAGAGTATCGGATTCAAATACACTTATGAAGTAGATCCCTTTGATGGTGGGCCACACTATCGCTCAGACTTAAAAGATATCAAGCCTGTAAAGAATATGATCCAAGCCACCTATAATCCGGAAGCGAAGTTTGAGGCGGCGAAAGCGATTGATGTGCTCATCAAAATTCCAAATGATAATCATGATTTTTTTGCGACAAAAACAGCCATTTCATTAAATGAAAGAAATGAAATTTGTTTTCCTGATGAATTAAAAGAAAAGTTTAAATTAGAAAAACAAACTCTGACGGCGATTCCGTTTTAGTCCTGTTTTTTATTGATAAGAACGCCATTGGTACTAGCAAATTTGAGTTTGCTTCCCTTCTCTTTTGAAGCTCTCATCATGTGTGCCGAAGTTGTTTTGCGGTAAAGCTCAACTCCATCTTTCATATGATGGTGATCCTCACGAACACGAAACATTTCACGGTGAAGCTCAAGCTCATCCTCTCCGCCCTCAACAGCTTCTTTCGGTGTCGAAGTGACAGGTGCCTTAATTTTTTCAGGGAAGTGTAAAACCTTGCCTTCAAAGGATTCGGCTTCTTTCTCTTGAAGCTTTTGCTTTTCAGGCATTTTACGTGGGGGAGCATCCCACTGAGTAAACTCAGCTCCGGCCGCCATTGGCAGGTCTACGGCCTTTTGAACCTCGTGTGATGCCGTCATTTGCCGGACATCATCCAACGACATTAAGCGTAATGTTTTAAAAACTGAAGTTTCACCCTTTTGCACTTAAGCCTCCGAAGTACCATATCGGAACAGTCGGGTAAAAACTTGAGTTTTTTGCCTAAATAACGGGTATTTGTAAATTCTGACTGGACAAAAGAGGCCCAAGACCTTATAAATCTATTCACCTCAAAAGGTAAAAATAGTTGGGAAGTGGCGCAGTGGTTAGCGCAGTAGACTGTTAATCTATTGGTCGTGGGTTCAACTCCCACCTTCCCAGCCATCTTTTTTTACCTCAATCATCTGTTAAATTCATTCTCAAAACTGCTATCAAAATGGTAGTTAATTGCGCATATGAAAAACCAATACCTAAAACTCAAAAAAGACCTTCTTAAGGCCTATTCCCTCAAAGTAGACAAGATTGAAAGTTCCCTTCATTCTCCGAAGCTATTAAAACTTTGGAATAAGCACGCTCAAGTCTTGCGTGACAACTACTCACCTCAGCTTTGGTATCTCATCGAACAATTTTCTTTCTTTGAAAAGATGCATGAGCAAGTAGGAAAGATTTCAGAGACTAAAGATGATTTTTACTTAGATACAGCTGAAGAATATCTTTTTGAGAAATGGAACAAGAGTGAGTTCTCTCAGGACTTTTTACAATTTGTTCAAAAAGGACAAAGTGTAAAAAAAGCCAGTCTCTCAACTCTTAAAGTCGTTGAAGATCATCTCTCAGTATTATTTCAACGAATTGTTTTAGATAAGGATATTGATCATAAGAACTATCGCGAAAACGAATCACTTGGAGAACAGAGAAAGAAGGGTGTCTTAACTCATATCCCTGTTCTTAATATGCGTTTCGAAGATTGTGAACTTAGACTTCACTATCATTCTAAGAAAGAGAAAGATCAGTTTCCTCCTGATATACTTGTGGGTGTGACTTTGATTGAGCACTTCTCACCAAGCAGTTATGAGAGGTTTGAAGCATTCACCGATACAATCATTCCGATTAAACAAAAAGAGTTCGTAAGTTTCTCTCACCAAGAACTTCCTGGGACTTCGATGATTAATCTATATCATCGTGATTTTGTCGATTTGCTCGATGACCTTATTCACGAAAATGGTCATCATCATTTAAATTATTACCTTAATCTTCAAAAACTGATTGATGAACCAACAGACAATATCTATTACTCACCGTGGAGAGAAACTCTTCGCCCACTTCGTGGAATTTATCATGCTTATTTCACATTCTTTTGGGCCTTTAAATTATTTAAGGATTTATCTGAGAGTAATCTGATTCATCCATATTATGTTTTCACAGATCAAGAGAGAGATAAGATCTATACTCGTGCCATTGAAGAAATGCTGATGCTTGAATACTCATTTAAAGACTTAGAAATAGCTTATAAAAATAAGCTCATTACAAAAAAAGGGATGGAGTTAGTTCAAAAGCAACAAAATGAGCTCATTCAATCTAAAAAACAAGTTCTAGCTCTTAAGAAGAAGCTCTCAAAAGAGAACCTTAAAAAGATAAGTGAATTAGAAAAGAGCTTACTGAAAGCACAAATACATTACCGTTAATTTCTATATATTTTGATAATATATTTTTTAGCTGGTTCATTCTCTGAAGGCTTTTCTAGATTCTGAATCAGCTTAGAAAAATGACTAATAAGATGTTCTGCCTCCTCTGCCTTATCCTCTCGGACTGAAACTTTTAAAGATGTTGATGAGACTTCTTTTCTGGTAGAAAATTTTACCTTCGTCACACTCTCGAGAAAAATATTTTTCTCAGCTTCACTTAATCCCAAAGCTTCTGCCACTTTATCTAAGCTATTTAATGGAAAGGCCCTCTTACTCTTCATTATCAAACTGAGAGTTGCGGGATGAATTCCTAAATCACGAGCATAGGCCCGTAGAGAATAGTTAGGATTCTTTTCCTGGGTTTCAAAAAGTTTTTGTTTTAGCTTATTAATATAATAAATACTTGTTTTCATGTGCTGGGTCTTAGCATTGAAGTCTGAAGAAGTGAGCATTAGACCTTAAGTTTCTGTAGCAAAGTCTTTTTTGCTACATCACCTAGGGTGTAGCGTATAGAGTGCTACACTCTTTCTGGCCCCAGTGGTTCCCAATATCATTATCTATGTTAAATAGTGCCGCACAACCCTATTTGGAGGAAATGATGAAACTGAAAAACTTAATTCTTTGCCTAGCACTTGTTAGCGGATCGGCCTTCGCTCAACAAAAAATTCACCCAGATCTAAACGTACCTAAAGTCGATTTTAAAAATTTTGATAAACAACAAAAATCTATTAGAGATGTTCTTGATGAAATTCAGTTTGATAGTGAAGGTGAAATTGAAGCTCTTTCAGTCACAATTCCTGATTATAAAGAAGCAGCAACAATTTTTAATCACAATGCGAATGAAGTTCTTACAAATTTTGAAAAAGGGATGTTAGATCTTAAAGATCAGGCCCTGGCCGGTTCAGCAAGTATTAAGAAACTACAAGGTGAATACTCATCTAAGCTCTTTGCCTTAGAAGCGGCGATGAAAAAATATCCTCAAAGCAAAGATACTTTCAAAAAGACACATGAATTAGAAAAGAAAAGAATGAAAGAGGATCTCACAACTCAATATAATGATCTGATTAATAAACTTCAAACGACCTATACAGCTTCTCTTTCAAATGCTCTTCAAAACTCTTACCTGGTGAGTGCCAATGTTCGCAAGCCTCACGTTGGTGATCGTCTTGGTAGTATTGTAGGGACTGGTGGACTTGCCATTGCGGCCATTATTCTTTGGGCAGCACCTGCTCCTCTACCAATTGTTGTTTCACCAAACCAGTGGATTACAAATTGGGGTGATAGTTATGAATATTCTGGATTTTGGACAGTTCTTTATGATGCAAAAGAATCAGTAAGATTTAAACCTAAAAAAGAAGCCTACAACCGCGCCGTTTCTTATATTGCAGAGTCACTTTTTGTTAATTGTAAGACAGCAGCTTGTACTTATGAGCTTTCAAAAAGCTATAAGAGGTTTTTTCTGAAGCTTATTAAAATAAATAAGAATATCAAGATTGGTGATTCAAAAATTAAAGCAACGATTAAAGTTAAAAAACATAGAATTAAAAAACTTCTTAAGGAAGCGACTGAAGTGGCAGCAAAAAGCAGACCGACAGCTGTTTATGTTAAACACGGCGATCTTGAATAAGTAATTAGATTTTTGAAATAAGTGACTGCATTTGATTGGCCGGCATCAAATCACCCTTTGATGCCGCCACTTTAATTCCACGATCCCATATATCACGGGCCTGATCTTTCTGAGAGAGGGCCATATAAGCTTTCCCAAGAGCAAGATAGGCCACTGAGTATTTCGCGTCTTGCTCAATAACTTTTTCTAAACAAGTAATAGCTTCAGCATACTCTTCTTTGTCTAGAAATATTGTTCCAAGTCCATAATTGGCCAATGTATCATCGGCATCAATTTCAAGCACCTGACGAAACATATCTTCGCGCCTAGCAAGTTCTTCAAGCTCAGCTTGTTTTTTCTTTTCTAGATTTTCTTTGAGTTTTGCTTCTTCACCAAATTTTTGAAATGACTTTACTGTGGCCAGAGATTTTTGAGTCTCGGCTTCATCAATCTTTCCTAGTTTCATAAGGTAGAGAGACATATTTGTATGGGCCATGACCGATGTTGGATCAACTTCAACGAGCTTCTCCATCATGCTAATGGCTTCTTGAAATCTTTCTGAGCGTCCTAGGATAACTCCTAAGCTTTCATAGGCATCAGCAAAACTTGGACTGAGCTCAATTGCCAAATGAAGTGCTTCTTCAGCTGCTTCAAGATTATCTTTTTTAAAAAAATCGCATCCGAGATAAAATAATTCGAGGGCCTTTCCTTCTTTCCCAGATGAGAAGAGTGGAAAATAGACAACTTTGGCCTTCAGAGTATCAGTTGAAATATCGGCGGTCAGATCAAGCCCTTCCACTCTGAAATCTCTGAGTAAAGAAGCAGAGAGATACCAATGATTCTCCCATTCATAAAGCCCAACAAGCTTGCCTATTTTTTTTTCGTGAACTGAAATTTCGCAGGGAAAAATTTCAATAGTTGGTTTTGTCTCTAGTTTAAGAAGAACCGGAGCGTAAGCGGCTCCACGATTATAATGAATTTTAGCGACTGTTTCTTGTCCAGGGTAGCACCCTTTTTTAAGAGAAACAGTGAGATCAAACAAACGATGATTATTAATAATATCATTTGGGCAATCTTCCCCATCAAGAGATGGAAACCCAGCGAGTCCTCGCCATTGCTCAATATCTTCAGTGGGAATGATATTTGTTGAAAGTGGAATTTCACCTTGAAGTAAAATGCCTTCATCTTCAAAAAAATCACCTGCAAAGGCCAAATGCTTTCTATCCAAAAGGTAGCTGGCACCTTTTGGGCCAAGGAGGATGGTCCATGGAGAGAGGATGGCTTCGCTGATTTCTACATCTTCAGCGATGAGAAATTTATTTAAACGAATGATCGTTCTCTCAAGAATGCGTTTTGGAATTAAAAGAATATAATCAGAGGTCTTTTTCAAAATCCAAAAATATGTTTCAACTCGTCCCTGAGGATCGAGCATACTTGCCAGATGAAACTCACCTGATTGCATATTAAGAACATCATAGGTTGTTTGATTATGAAGAAACGAAGTTGCGTCCCCTCCAGAAATAGTCAGAGAGTAAAAATCGTAAGTAAATTGTCCGCTATGAAATCTATATCTGTTGAGCATACCTATTTAAAGCGAGAAAGATTCGCCGCAACCGCAGGTATTTTTCGCATTTGGGTTCTCGAAGACAAATCCTTTCCCATTAAGTCCGTCTTTGTAATCAAGGGTGATGCCCTTTAAATAAATAACTGACTTGGGATCAATGAGAACTTTTACTTCACCGTAGGCCAAAATATTATCTTTCTCTCTGGCTTCACCAAATTCAATCTTATAAGAAAGACCCGAACAGCCTCCACCAATAACAGCTAAGCGTAGTCCACTTTTATCTGATGGCTTCTCATTTGCGAAAATCGCCTGAATTTGTTGTAAGGCCTTGTCTGTAATTTGAATCAGTTCAGTTTGCATAAGTTTTCTCCAACTTATTGATTTCTTACATTATAAATGAATCCAAGACAACTGGCCTCTTATAAATTGGAATTTCAAGCAGTTGTCTCTATAATATCAAAGGTATAGGTCAGGAGAATTAATGTACACATTGTTTCATTACGAGCATTGCCCCTTTTGCATCCGTGTCAGGATGACTTTTGGGCTATTGGATAAGGCCTATGAGTCTAAAGTCCTGCCTTATAATGACGTAAAAACCCCTGAATCACTTACTGGCAAGAAGATGCTCCCTATTCTCTCGGTGAATTCAAAACCCATGAATGAGAGCTTAGAGATCATGCAGCTTCTGGATGAAACTAATAAATTAAAAATTAAAGAGACTATCAACGATCCGAGCTTTCCTCAATTTGAAGCTCTCCTTAGTCGCCTCTCGAATTTAGTTCATCCGCTGGCCATGCCTTATTGGATTTGGACTCCTGAGTTTGATGAAGACTCACGAAATTATTTTCTTATACAAAAAGAAAAAAAACGTGGTCCATTTAAAAACCTCGTTCATAATAGAGACACATTTATTTCAGCGCTTGATAAAGAATGGAGGGAATTGGAGAAAAACCTTCATCCCTTTTTTGAATCTGATGAATTTGGCCTTAAAGATATTCTTCTGGCCTCTCACCTCTGGGGACTTTATGTTGTTCCTGAATTTCAATTTCCAGAGAAGATTCACGGTTACCTGCAATCTGTAAAAAATATATGTAAATTTGATTATCATCAAGACTTCTGGAGATAGAGTGAAAGCACAGTTAAAAATAGTATTAAATGGTAAAGAGCAGTTTGCAGAGCTCGTATTAAACAAGCCTCTTACCATCGGTAGAACAAGTCGATCTGAAGTAATCTCAGATGACCCTATGATGAGCAGTGTTCACTGTCGTTTTATTCTCAAAGCAGACAGACTTGAAGTTTATGATATGGAATCTAAAAATGGTGTTTATCTTAACGGCATTCGTGTTTTAAGATCTGAAATTTTTGTCAACGATTCAGTAAAGATTGGAAGTACCATAGTCACTCTAGAACCTATGAGAATGGATCCAGACTCTACAAGTACTCTTACCTTTCCGGGCCCTTTTAAAGAGCGTGTTGAGCACGAATTAAAAATCGATTATACCGCCAATCATAAAGTTGGTGGGAGAGATGATTTCAATATTCATACAAGCCAGCAACAAGTAAGAAAAAAGCTAATCACACCAGCTCCTCTGACTAAGGCGCAGGTAAAGTCTGAACATAAAACAAAAGCACTTGTGGCCATCAGTATTGATATTGTCTTACTGATTCTTATTGCTGGAATTGGACCACTTAAAGTTCTTAGTTGGATGTCACAGCAGGCCCAAGTAGAAATTGGAAAGATGGTGATCATTAAAGCCGATATAGATCATCATAGATTGATGATACTGGCAGTGATGGTAGTTCTTGCAGCAACTATTTTTTCACTTATTAATTTTAGAAAAAAAGGTTTTTCTCTAGGAGAGAAGTTTACAGGCTTTCCAAAACTGATGAAGCCAAAAGACTAGGTCTCCGGCTTCCATAAAATTTCTTCTCCACCTTGAAGCTTGTTCGCATAGCGAGCAAGCACAAAGAAAAAATCAGAAAGACGATTCAAAAAAATCACACAATTATCAGGCAACTCTTCTTTAGTCGTATTTAAAAAAGCGATGGCCTTTCTCTCCACTGATCTTGCCCCTGTTCGACACAGGTGAAGTTCTGAGGCAAGAACTGTTCCACCTGGAAGAATAAAGTTTTTAAGTGGCTCAAGCTCTTGATCCATTCTATCTATTTCACTCTCAAGCCTTAAAACAAAATCAGCACTCACTTGAGGTAATTTATATTTTGCTCGGTTCTCTACTTCACAGGCCATATTTGACCCAAGATTAAAAAGCATAGACTGAATATCATGAAGAAAAGAAACTGCACTTTTAAGTTCTACCACTAGATTCATATGAGAAGCAGCAATCCCTACACGTGAATTTAATTCATCGAGATCTCCATAGAGATCAATTCGGTGATCTGCTTTAGAAATACGATTTCCAGAAACAAGAGAAGTTTCTCCTTTATCTCCTGTTTTTGTATAAACCTTTGATTTTTTCATTACATATTTCCTTCGGTTATATGCAAGCCTTCGGCTTACATATTTCTTCTATAACGACCACCCACTTCATAAAGAACTGAAGTAATTTCACCTAACGAGCAGTAACGAACAGTCGTTAAAAGTTCTTCGAAAATATTTCCATTTTTAAGAGCAATATCACGAAGTCGCTTTAGTCTCTCAGCTGATTCACTTGAATTGCGTTTTTTAAAGGCATTCAAGCGGTTAATTTGATCATTCTTTTCTTCACTTGAGGCACGAGACATCTCGATTGGTTTCCATTCTTCAATTTTCTCAGGAAGAAATGTATTCACACCAATAATAGGAAGTTGTCCGTTATCTTTTAGAGTTTCATAGTAAAGAGATTCTTCTTGGATCTTTCCACGTTGATACATTGACTCCATCGCACCAAGAACTCCACCCTTATCAGAAATTCTTTCAAATTCAGTAAGGACAGCTTCTTCTAGGAGTTCTGCGAGTTCATCAACAATGAATGATCCTTGAAGTGGATTATCAGTTTTATTTAAACCGTATTCACGATTAATAATGAGCTGAATCGCCATAGCACGACGAACTGATTCCTCAGTAGGAGTCGTGATCGCCTCATCATAGGCATTTGTATGAAGTGAGTTACAGTTATCAGAAAGTGCCAAGAACGCCTGAAGAGTTGTTCTGATATCGTTGAAATCAATTTCTTGCGCGTGAAGTGAGCGACCAGAAGTTTGAATATGGTATTTCAGTTTTTGTGATTTATCAGAAGCACCATATTTCTCTTTCATCGCCACGGCCCAAATCTTTCGGGCCACGCGTCCCATCACTGTATATTCAGGATCAAGACCGTTAGAGAAGAAGAATGATAAGTTCTCACAGAAGTCATCAATCTTCATTCCTCGCGAAAGATAATACTCAACATAAGTAAAACCATTCGTCAGAGTAAGAGCAAGCTGAGTGATTGGATTCGCTCCAGCCTCAGCAATATGATAACCAGAAATCGAAACCGTATAATAATTTTTAACTTTGTTTTTACAGAAATACTCTTGAACATCACCCATCATTTTAAGTGCGAACTCTAAAGAGAAGATACATGTATTCTGGGCTTGATCTTCTTTTAAAATATCGGCCTGAACTGTTCCTCGCACTTGTCTAATAACATCTGCCACCTTCTCTGGATTTTCTTGATCTGCAGGGGCCAGTGAGCGGTTCACGGCCGTGTTCATAAACATCGCAAGGATAATTGGAGCTGGGCCATTGATTGTCATTGAAACAGAGGTGGCAGGACTCAAGAGATCAAATCCATTATAAAGATCCATCATGTCTTCAATAGTACAAATTGAAACTCCCGACTCCCCGACTTTACCATAAATATCAGGACGCTCAGCTGGATTTTCTCCATATAAAGTTACCGAGTCAAAAGCAGTTGAGAGACGTTTAGCTTCATCATTTTTTGAAAGATAAAGAAAACGTGCATTGGTTCTTTTTGGTCCACCTTCTCCGGCAAACTGACGTTTAGGATCTTCATCCGCACGCTTAAAAGGAAACACTCCCGCTGCAAATGGATAAAACCCTGGTAGGTTTTGTGAACGAATAAATTTTAGTTTCTCAGATGGATAATGAAATTTAGGAAATCCCACTTTAGAAATTTGAGAATATGAAAGTGAAGTATATTTGCTTGGGACAGTGAGAGTTTTCTCACGAACCTTATAGCTATACTCACCTTTTGTGTACTGATCTACAATATTATCCAAGGCCGCAATCTCTGCAAGCTCACCAGCTAATTCTTTTTCAAGCTCTTCTTTCTTCGCTTTAATTTCAGCGTTATTACCTAAAAGCTTTTGGGCCTCAACAAGGGACTCATAACTTCTGAGTTTTTCCACAGAGGCCAGGGCACGCTTATTATAATTTTTGCAAGTTTCAGCAATATCTCTTAAGTAATTCACTCGTCCTGCAGGAATGACTGAATTCTTTTTCTCAGCACATTTCTCAGAAGGAAGAATATCCATTTCTGGATTTATTTTAAATTCAAGAGCACCCATTAAATCTTTAAAGAGTGCATTGACTCCCACATCGTTAAATTTTGAGGCCATGGTTCCATAGATCGGAAGTTCACTATCTGTTGGACTTCCAGGGTGTCCTGCAAAGAGATTGTGGTTCCTGCGATATTGTTTACGAACATCACGAAGAGCGTCTTCAGATCTTGGTTTTTCAAATTTATTAACGGCGATGAAATTGGCCACTTCAAGCATCTCAATTTTTTCAAGCTGAGTAGAAGCTCCGTATTCCGGAGTCATCACATAAAGAGTTTTTGATGAAACTTTTGTAATTTCATCTGAGGCCTGACCAATTCCTGAAGTTTCTACTAAAACTAAATCAAAATCTTGAGTCTTTAAGAACTCAATAACTTTTTTAATTTCTGGAGAAAGCTCATTTGTTGAATCACGGGTGGCAAGAGAGCGAATATAGAACTGCTCATAAATCGCAGATCCCAAACGAATACGATCACCAAGGAGAGCTCCTTGAGTTTTCTTTTTCGTTGGATCCACAGAAATTAAAGCAATTTTTTTATCGGAGTAATAACGGTGAAATCTTAAAAGGAGTTCATCAATTAAAGATGACTTCCCAGCTCCTCCTGTTCCAGTAATACCAAGAACGGGAATATTTTTTGCCGTGACGTTAAAAGGAAACTCACGATTGTTCTCAATAAACGAGACAACTTTTGCTAACTCATAAGGAGTGAGTTTTTTATTTTGAAGTTTAGAAAAATCCGTCGCCTCGATTGTTGAATAATCAGCTTTTGCGATCATGTCATCAATCATTCCTAAAAGACCCATCGATGTCCCATCATTGGGATGATAGATACGAGTGATCCCACGTTTATGAAGTTCTGCGATTTCTGGAGGAGTAATAACTCCACCACCACCACCAAAAATACGAACGTGCTTTGCTCCGGCCGCATCCAGAAGTTCTCTCACATACGTGAAGTACTCCATATGCCCACCTTGATATGAGCTAATCGCCACTGCATGAGCATCTTCCATCAACACTGCATCCACCACTTCTTTGGCCGAACGGTTATGGCCTAAATGGATCACTTCCACCCCTTTGGATTGGAGTAGTCTGCGCATAATATTAATTGAAGCATCATGGCCGTCGAACAGGGAAGCAGCTGTGACGAAGCGGAGTTTACGGGAAGTCATTGACACACCTCGGAACTAAATATGAGTTATTTAACAAAAAGTAAAAAAACTCTATCACGCATGGGATTTATCGTCGATGTTATGGTACGATTCGTTTAGATTATTTTTGAGGTCGATCATGAGTGATGTAAAAGTAGAAAACCCCCTCCACGGAGCCAGACTTAAGCCAGTGCGTAAGGGTAAAAAACCGCCTAAATTATTGGCGATTGTTCACCAATCTGGATGTACAGGTTGTGAAGTTTGTATTGCTGGTTGTCCGGTAGATTCAATCGAATTGGTTCCAGGACCAGATCCTAAAAACCCTGCTTATCAGCAGATGGTAGAAATCGATTTAGCTCGTTGTATTGGTTGTCAGAACTGTTCACAAGACTGTCCATGGGAAACGATCACTATGTACCAACATGATGATGCATTCACCGCTTGGGGTAATGAGACACTCTCTTCAAGCCTCTATATCGATCAAGAAGAGAAAAAAGAAGACGAAAACAAAGAAGCTGATCAAGCTGTTTAAATAGAAAGGCCCTCGGAAGAGGGCTTTTTTTTGGCTAAAAATAGAAGAGTGATAGTATCACATGATACTATCAAAACTTTCTTGGCAAAAAAAAGCCGGCCACCTCTTTCAAGATGACCGGCCTTTGTGAGCGTAACAAAAAACTTTTTAGATCGTGAAGGGAAGCGAGATCGATAGCATATAAGCATTATAACCAAAATCGCTGTTCAACTCTAAAGAACCAACTTTTGTTTCATCATATGAAATTTTTCTGTATTCAAGATTGATATTCACAAATGGTAGACCTGTAAATCCAATACCAAACTTTGCTCCAGTTCCTTTGTCAAAATCAAGATTCCCTTGGCTTGCTGTCCCACTGAAAATATATCCAGCATAAACACGAAGAAGAATTGGAAATTTAAATCCAACAAATCCTGCCCACTCAGAAGCTTTAAGATCATCGTTATCATCTTTTACATTCATATTTGAATTTAGATAGTCCACACCAAGTTGAAAACCAAGGTTTGAATAACCAAGACGACCACCGTATGACGTACCGTTAATAGTGGCATCATCATATCCAGCAGCATCTGTTGTAAATTTTCCGAATGAATATCCTACTAGGGGTTCGATGAGAAGATCGGCACGGGCGTTGGTTCCGAAAACTAATCCAAGAAGTAATAACAGTTGATAAATCTTTTTCACCAAAACGCTCCTATGTTAATAGTGACAATCACTATTCATTGTAGAGCGTTTTGCAATTTATGCATTATTTTTGAATTCTACCGACTAACTCGGTTGCATTTACAAAGAGCACATCTTGCCCTTTTGAACCGATTCTCAAGGCGATATGGCCCTCTGGGACTTCCATCATGTCTGTAGAAGCGATCATGCGACCTGAATTATCCTGCTTGATCTGGGCAACTGTTTCCCCTGATTTCGCCATCACCTGGCCAATTTGACCACGTCCAAAGACAACCCAATCACCATCTTGGATGGAATACTTGCAGCTATAACAATTGTATCTGTTATCAATAAGAACTGTTTTACCCTTATTCAGATTAGTCATCGCTACATCTTCTTTTAAACGAGTCACTGAGAAAAGATTCATATCCATTCTCACAAGAAGAGCGAGCATAAAACAAGCAGTCATGGTTTGAAGCATTTTAGATCGTTGAACAATAACACTTTCGTAATCCATATCACGAACCTTGTCTCCACTACCTTCCATATTTGCTTTAATCTTTTTATCAAAAAGAACTTTCTTTAAAACAAATGAATAGAAAAATGTACAAACAATCATAGCGAGAAATGAGTACATACTTAATCTGAAGACATAAAGTCCAAGCTGATTAATATGAATATACTGAGATTGAATTTTATAAGTTAAGAAAACAAAAAGAGCTGGAATCATTATCCATTGAAAGATATCAACGAATTTATGCTTAAAGAACCACTCTTTTCTTTTTTGATGGTGATCATACTGAACCAATTTCACTCTATAACCTTCAAAGTCTACAGAGCCAAATAAGTCAGGACGTGCGTGATAGAGACCTTCCCAAACATAATCAATACGTTCAAGAGATGAGTTAAAATAATGTTTCACACCGTTTTTCATTTTTAGATAAAACATTGAACGAGCGACAGGAGCAATCACTTCAATATCAGAATATAAAATATTGTCTGTATGAGTTCCGTGATGAATATTAATACCACTCATATGAACTTGAACTGAGCGTGTAAGTTTTTTTCTTAACCAAAATGCGTAACCAAGAATTGAAGCCACAAAATAGAATGCAGTAAATGCCAGCTCCATTTGATAGTCTTTGAAAACGACATCAGTCCCCACCATATAAAACAGATAAGCACAGTATCCAGCAACTACCGCGGCTCCTAAATACATACCACCCAGATACCACTTATAGTGGGCCCGGTATTTTAGTAAACGAGGTTGCATGACTTCAAATGTACGTGCCGTATCCAAGGGACGACTCCTTTGATTTAATCTAGTAGTTTATCGGACGCTTGAGTCCAAAACTTGACTAAAACTGATAAGATTGCTCGAACTCTTGGATTACTGCTGTAATTACTTGGAATGATTATGCTGACGATGCTTATAGAGAAGGCCCACGACACCAGTAGCCGCCATGATAATCCCTACCCATTGAGAAGGTGTGAAAAATCCCCACTGTCCCCTGATTTCATCCCCACGAAAAATTTCGATGAGAAACCGGCCTACACCGTAAAAAATGAAATAGATAAAAAGGGATCTGATAACATCTTGGTATTTTTTATAATCACGGTTTAAAAAGATGGCCGTACAAACCAAAAGAATAATCTCATAGGCCTGAGTGGGATGACGATTTTCTCCATGAAGATGAATTCCCCAAGGCAGTGTCGTAGCATTGCCATAACAACACCCCGCCAGAAGGCATCCCACGCGTCCTATGGCGTGTCCCCAGATAAGAGCGAGCAGAAGTGGAAATCCGTATTTAAACGAGAATCCACTCATCTTTTTCCAAATCAAAAAGGCGATAAGCCCAAAAATAAGGCCACCTAAAAAGACTAATCCTCCACCCATCCAAAAAGATGATTCTGTGGCCAGATCATTTCTGTAATCTTCTGGAAGAGTAAAAAGAAAGAAAAGCTTCGCGCCAATCCATGAAGAAACAAACATTGAGAACAGAAGAAAAATTATTTTAGTTGTCGTGAGATGAAGTTCTTTCTCGTAGGCGAGTAAGATTTGATATCCTACCCCCCAAGCTAATCCAAACATGAGTGGGTAGGAATATAAAGTTAATGAAGATGTTTCAAGGAGTATGGGTAGCATCTGTCTTCTGTTGTTCTTTTTTCAGTTTGATCTGATGAAAGAAATCAATAATTAAAAGTCCTGCAGCCACAGTGATGCAGCTATCAGCGACATTAAAGACATAGAAGTGATAATCAAAAGCATAGAAGTGGAGGAAATCCACTACATAACCAAGTGAGAATCTATCAATTAAGTTCCCTACCGCTCCTGCTAAAATAAGTGCGTAAGCCAGAGACACATAAAATGGCCCTTTGAGAGTTTTCACAAGGATAACAAAGATCCAGCCGCAAAAAATCACAGGTAATAAAAGAAACATAATTTGTCTGACTGTCTCATGGGCCCCGGCCAAAAAACCAAAGGCAGATCCAGTATTTTTAACAAATGTGAAACTAAAAAATCCATCTATAACAGGAATCGATTGGCCCCAAGTCATATTTGTTTGAACCGCCCCTTTCGAGAACTGATCAATCATAATTAAAGTCACCATCATCAATAACAATTTCCAAAAGCGGGCCATCTGCATAAATCCTAGTAGTAATCTTTCGGATTGATTTCGTATTTCTCAATCTTACGTAATAAAGTTTTTTTCGGGATGTTCGCATTTAATGCTGTTTGATTAATACGTCCCTTATTAATTTTTAAGGCCTGAACAATAAATTCTTTTTCAAACTGATCTTTAGCGATAGCAAAGTCTAATTTTGAATCAGCCCCAAGCTTCGCTGTAAAATTAAACTGAACTTCATTGCCTTCATTTTGATTATCAAAAACAGAGTTTTGAATATCGGCCATGTCGAACACTGTGTCTTGCTCATCATGATCATCGTCTTCTTCAATAGCTGGCTTACTATTCTTAAACACTTGCTGAGGAAGTGAGTTCGCATAAATCACATCCGCTGCTTCCATAATAAAACAGTGTTCAATGATATTTCTTAACTCTCGAATATTTCCGGGCCATGAATAATTAGAAAGTATTTCAATAGCTTCAGGATCCATTCCCTTCACTTGAAGACTATGAACATTATTGAAGTAATTAATATAATAATTAATAAGAACCGGGATATCAGTTTTACGGTCACGAAGTGGTGGAAGATAAACAGGAAGAACATTTAAACGATAGAATAAATCTTCGCGGAATGTTCCATCTTTAATCATTTCTTCAAACGGCTTATGTGAAGCTGCGATGATTCTCACATCAACTTTAATTTCTCTGTTTGAACCA
This sequence comes from Bdellovibrio sp., assembly GCA_022729855.1. Lineage (GTDB taxonomy): Bacteria > Bdellovibrionota > Bacteriovoracia > Bacteriovoracales > Bacteriovoracaceae > DZBG01. The sequence continues at coordinate 16,993 of DZBG01000014.1, read as the reverse complement.
ACTGGAGTAAAAGTTTTTTCTTGAAGAACGCGAAGTAGTTTAACCTGCATAGCCGGAGAAATATCTCCAATCTCATCTAAGAAAAGTGTTCCACCATCAGCAAATTGAAACTTACCGATTTTTCTTTCAGAGGCTCCAGTAAAGGCACCCTTCTCATGACCAAAAAGTTCTGACTCAATAAGATTTTCTGGAACCGCACCACAGTTAAGAGTGACAAACTTCTCATCTTTTCTAGGTGAGTTATAGTGAATGGCCTTAGCTACTAGTTCTTTACCCGTTCCTGATTCACCACGAATGAGGACCGGTGTTGTTACCTTGGCAAGTTTTGAAATAACATCAAACACTTTTTTCATGGCGTTTGATTCACCAATGAATTTATCTGAACCTGATCCACCACCTAAAGAAAGTGATGGTGAAGAGAATCCAACAGTTTCAACTAATGTACGTGCTTTAAGAGCTCGCTTAATAAGTGCTACGAGGTTTTCTGAAGTAATAGGTTTTTCAAGATAGTTATAAGCCCCCTCTTTCACTACCTTCACTGCATCCGTTACATTTGAGTAAGCAGTAAGAATAAGAACGATGACAGAAGGGTCATGCTTTTTAATTTCAGTAAGGGCCTGAATACCATCCATCTCTGGCATATTCACATCCATTACTACTAAGTCGTATTTATCACGGTAAATTTTATTAACCGCTTCCTTTCCGTTATCAGCTACTTCTACGACGAAGTGGTGAAACTCGAGGGCCTCACGAACTGACTGCTGAAGAACTTTATCATCATCAACGACTAAAACTTTATGCATACCTGTCTCCTGACCGACTTATTCATTCTTTAATTTTATTATAAAAGACGTACCCTCACCAAGCTTTGATTGAGCACTAATACTACCATTATGCAGTTCAATAAAGTATTTCACCAAGTATAATCCGAGTCCCGACCCTTTAATAGCGTGAGTTGAGTCGTTTTTTACTCGATAAAACTTATCAAAAATATGAAGAATGTCTTCTTCCGACACTCCTACTCCATTATCTCGCACCTCAATATAGACCCAGTCTGCGTCATCCCAAGTCTTAACCAGTACAGTTTTACCTTTTCCGGCATATTTAATGGCGTTTTCCACAAGATTAGAAATAACCCTGTTCATCAACGTGACATCAATCTGAATGGGATAAAGTGGAGAGAGTTCAGTCTCTAAAAACATTTGTTTCTGGCCAACTTCAAAACGTAATTTTTCAACAATAAGCTCAATCAATTTATTAACGTCTTTAGATTCTTTGATGATCGTGAGATTTTGAGATTCAATTTTTGTCAGGTCTAAAATTGAAGTAATAAAGCTATTAAGCTCTTTGGTCGCGTTCACAATATTATCAAGCATACTACGCTGATCAGCAGTGTTGTCGTATTTAATTTTAAGGATATCAGCAATCCCTGCAATCTTGGCCACAGGAGTTTTAAGATCGTGAGACATTAAGCTAATAAAATTTTGCTTTAAATTATCAACTTGTTTAAGAAGTTTTGTTTCCTCTTGAATCGCATACCTACGTTGATACTCTTCAATGGCCCGAAAAGGAACCCAGATATAATAAACAACGAAGACACTTAAAATAAGGTGAGCAAGTTTAATCCAAACTCCAAAAACAGAGAATGAAATATATGACAGTAAGAGAATGGTGGTAATAATCGCGACAGTCATCACCAGACCACGAAGAGGCTGCACTCTTGAAATAAGAAGGGAGAGAATGAGTGAAACCAGAAGGGCAGCAATTTTTGTATAGAGCTCTTTGATTTCAACTACTGTCTGCTTATTAATAAGTGAGCTGATAATATTGGCGTGAACTGTAAGTTTTGAGACCTTAATATTTTCCTTATCAAAAGGAGTCAGGACGTAGTCTGCTCCATTGGATAGATACTGAGGTCCAATGAGAACTATTTTATTGGCAAAATAATTTTCAGGAAAATGTCCTACCACGACTCTATGAAAAGGAATCGTTGGAATGACTCCCTTTTTAATAGGATTAAATAAATACTTAAAGAGAACAAAATTTGCATCAGCTTCAGGACTGTAATAAGTTCCCTTGTACTGCTCTTGATCGTTGGAGAGACCAATCATTTCTCGATAGCGTTTAGCGGTCCAGAGATGAAGAGAATCCTCCCCTGAGATGGTAAGAATCGCTCGCCTGACCACATCATCTTTAGCAAAGAGAAGAGAGTCGCGGTTCAGCGTTGCTAGAGAGTAACCAATATTTTTGAGCTTATCTGGTGGAAGTAATTCTCCAAAGGTATCAATATCAGTTCCAAATCTAAAGTGTTCATGACGAGGAGAGAACTTTTTAATGATATCAGAGAACTCATCTTGGTATCTTGATTCAATCTCTGAATCAGGTTCTAAAAGGTTCACGAAGTAATTCACGAATCCAGGTTTATCCTGCAATATGCGATTCATAAGACGAACGTGAGTGGCGTATGAATAAGGATAAGTCTCACCTAAAAACATATCTGACTCATCATCCAGAGTCACAACCACTACTTTTTCATGAATATCATCATGGCTAAAATCAAGTTTCACCCAAAGATCGTAGAAGAAAGCCTCTAACGGATAAAATGAATACTGAATCAGCACCAGAATAAAGGCCAGAGTCACCATAAGTGGTGCAATACGATTAAAATCTAGGGCGTACCATGACTTATTTTCATTCATATTTTGCCCACACATGCTCTATTTCATGAGGAAAAAATTCCATGAGAAGAATAAGCTTTCGGCCTAGACTTCGACCTTGGTGACCAAGGCGATAGGCCGAGCGATGAGAAAAAGAAGTAAGCTCATTTGAGCTCATTAATTTGTGACGAAGAATTTTGAGTTCAGCTTCTTCAATCGGATAACGTTTAATGAGCTTTCTTGATTCTTTAAAAAATTTCTTTGAGAGAAGAAGGTTAAACATCATCTCAGACCAGGGAAGTATTAGGTAGTCTTCCCACCACTGAAGGGCCTCACCGAAGCGAGTATGTTTTTGCAGTTTTGCTAAAAGAGTCACTGGGATATGAAAGAAGGTTTGAAGAGCTCCGGCCATATAGAAGAGAAGAGTACGTCTACTACTCATACCAGCCTTGGCCTCAATCATTAAGAAAAAACTAAGAATTCCAATTTCTTTTGGAGTCAGTCTTTGAATTAAGCGACTATCAAAAACCAGAGTTAGTTTTTTAGAACGAGAGAAGACATAGGCCCTTTGAAAAAAGCCGTGATAAGTGTAAATCTCTGGAATCGGGAGATCTAATTTATAGGCCTGATGAAGAATCGCCTCAAAAATTTCCACCTGATCTGCTGACTGCCACTGCCTTGCTCGAAGAAAACTCAAGACCACTTTGTCTCTGAATAGAAGACCAGCACAGAAGAATAGGCCCCAAAGCATCAAGGCCAGGCCTAAGAAAAAACCAGAGAGCGTCCAGAGGAGAAATCCCAGTACGCAGAGGCTAAATGTGAAAAAAAAGAGTCTTATACGCATAAATTTGTGACCTATTTTCATAATGTTAACACTCACTCGAAAGTTATTGTATTACTTTATTACAGAGCGGGACCCTTTCCCGTGGACAGAAATTTGGTCTCAGGCTATAAACCTTCACGCGCTCTCCTTAAGAGAGTCTTAACGCCTCGCAGGATATGAGGATAATGGACAAAGACTTTCTCAATCAAATTGATCGAGTAGCTGAGCTACTGGATGACGGGCCCAAAGCCCTTTTGAACGATGACGTGCTGATATGTGAATGTTTTTGCGTTTCAGTCAGTGATATCAGAGAAGTTTGCGGAGAAACAAAGCTTGTTGATATAGAGAAATTACAACAGCGGTTTCAATTTTCCCAAGGATGTGGGACATGTGTACGACGAAAAAATGAATGGTTTGATCTGATATTTTAATGTTCACGTATGAAGGAGTTTCAAATGGTTTTCGACAGACTCTTGTTTGGTACTGCTGGTGTTCCTAATAGTACTGCCAAAAAGAACAGTCCCGTTGAAGGTGTTAAGCGTATTCATGAGCTTGCCCTAGACTGTATGCAATTGGAATTCGCTCATGGTGTACGTATGAAAGAAGAAGTTTCTTCTGCTCTTCGTAAAGTTTCTTATGAGTTGGGTGTTCCGCTAACATCACACGGTCCTTACTACATTAACTTAAACGCTCGTGAGCAAGATAAAATTGACTCATCTGTAGAGCGTATTATTCAAACAGCTAAGATCTCTGATCTTTGTGGTGCTGAATCAATGACATTCCATGCGGCTTTCTACATGAAAGATTCTCCGTATGATGTATTTGATCTTGTAGAGAAATCACTAAATGTTATTGAAGAAAGACTTTCTCGTCTTGATATTGAAATTGAACTTCGTCCAGAACTTACTGGAAAGACTTCTCAGTTTGGATCACTTGAAGAGCTTATCTCTCTTTCTAAATCAGTGAACTCTGTGAAGCCTTGTATGGACTTCTCTCATCTTTATGCTCGTGGTGGCGAAGTGAATGACTATAAAGCATTCTCTGAAACTCTTGAGACACTTAAAGCTGAACTAGGACCTAAAGCTCTTCAGGAAATGCATATTCATATTTCTGGGATTAGCTCAAACTCTAAAGGTGACTTAAAACACTTAAACCTTGAGAAATCTAAGTTTAACTGGCGTGACCTCATGAAGGCCCTTAAAGATCAAGATGCTCGCGGTTATGTGATTTGTAATTCACCTAACCTTGAAGGCGATGCTCAAATGCTAAAAAATTATTATATGGCGCTTTAATAAAATAAAAAAAGCCCCTCTTTGAGGGGCTTTTTTTTTATCTATTTTTTAAGCTGCTTCCTGTCCATGTTTCTCGCTTCTCAAATGATCCCACAACTCTTTCTGATGCTTTTTAATCATCACAAGATAACAACTACCTTCGTCCAGGGTAAGCCAAATATAAGAGAAATTATCAGCGTAATAATGCTGAAGAATATCTAAGAAATGATCTTCATCCTCTTTGAGATTAATCATTTGATCTGAATCACTATCAATAAGTTGTTTGAAGTGTGACCAGTTACTTGGAATATCCAGAGGACCAAGTTTAGTTTGGAAACGGATCAATCCTGTTTGAGGAATGAATGTACCTTTCAAATAATTAAGTTCGAAATGTTTTAATTTTTTTTCAAGAGATTCAAAATGTAATTGTTTCGTCGTTGTCTGGTGGCGAAGAGTTTCCTCTACCAACTTTTGGTAAAAATTCTTGTCTTCCATGACACTCCTATGAACCATCCTAGTTCAAAAAGATAAATTTATTCGAGCGGATTAATGGGCTCTAAAGCTTCGTGATACGTCTTGAGATTTGAAACATCGGCGATATACCACTTTCCCTCTATCCATTGTAACTCAGCTATCTTTTTTACCTCAGAGGTAAAGATTTGCTTATCATCCTGCTTCGTAGAGAAACTGATTGTATAAGTCAGGAAACATTTCTTGTCCTGACATGACTTAGAGATGATTTTAAAACTTTCTTTGCGAGCATGTCGTAGATCTGCGAATTTATTAAAATCTTCCTCAGACATTCCTTCCAGATTCACCTTCATAGCTCCTGTCACACGTTCGGTGACAAACTCACGAGAGGCAATCTTTCCGATTCTCGCTTCAACAAAATCCTTAAGGGCAATCTCAGGCGTTGTAGGATCACCTACACAAGCCGCTAAAAATAAAAGTATGACTAGAAAAAATCTCACCGTAACCTCGCCGGATTAAGCCCTAACTCATCACTCATTTGAACAAAGTCAGACCAGAAAAACTTGTCTACTTGAGGGGCATTTTTATTTAATTTTAACCCAACTCCATGAAAATCGGCACTATAAGCAACAACTTCCCCATCCCCTTGGAAATGAAGATGATCGTAGTTAATTGTCAGAGCAACTTTTCCTTTTAATTTAAGGGGAGACTCAAAAAAGATGAACATCCCATGCTCATCCCAATTAGTGAGATAAAACTTATGAGTCACTTCACCCTGTTTGAGTTCGCCAGAAATCTTAGTGAGTACTGGAGAAAAAAGATCTTCTTTTAAATAATTACTCTGATAACAGGCCCAACTAAGAACAAATTTTAATTGCTGATAAAGTAAATGAGCAATGACCGCTAAAAAAAAGAGCGCCAGTACAATCACTTTATTAAAGTCGATATAGAGTCCTGAAAGAGTAAAAAAGCAGATTAGACTCACGATCCAAGAGAAGAATCTTCTAGAACTCGGTCTCAATGTCCAAGCTGTCCAGATGCTCAGTAAACTAAGTGGAATAACAGGCCAGTAGAGTTTTACCGTGGCCCAAAGTAAGTACCATGAGAATGCAGAGAGCTTAGTACGATAGGCATACTGAACATGGAGAAAAAAAAGTCCAATCATCACGAAGAGGACAGTATTTAAAATAATTGGTTCGCGTTTTCTAATCTTTAACAACATTAATTAGTATTTTGCCTTATAATGATTTTAATGAACACTGGGTTTTTAGAAATTACTTCGATTTGCGTTTCTTGTGATGAATGCAGGCTTATTTGCCCCGAAAATGCAGTGATCTCAAATGGGAAAGAATACTTTATTGATCAATGGAGTTGCACTCTATGTGGACTCTGCCAAGAAGTGTGCCCTGTCGACTGCATCAAACTTACTCAGCCGGCATAATCTCAACAATATCATTCCAAACTATATAAGACTCAAGAGGTAAACTTGAAAGGTCCACCTTTGGGTTAATGAGAATCGATTTTTCAAGTGGTACAATCAAATAGTCCTCAGACAGATTGATAACCCCTTCTGATTCTGCAAAATAACTTTTAAGTCCTAAGTTGATCTTATCCAAATCCAAGGCTTCATGACGTATTAAGAATTCAATAAACACATGGGCCGGATTCTTGATCGCCGTCTCTATGATAGCGAAACTAGTTTTCCAAAACCTCTTCACTGTTCCAAAATCCCAGTAATCCACATCATCTAATAAAATGGCTTTCACTTTTTTATCTTTAAAAGGACACACGGATTCAAAAAAATTACTAGGTCCTTCAATTTTATCTAGTGCACTTAAATCTATCAGTGAAATTCCTGTGTAGGTTTCAATTTTTGATAGACTCAGAATATCTTTATTTTTTTTAAGTTCAATCACTTCTCTTTCTTCATTACAGACAAGAGCATTGTATCCATCATTTGGATTCACTAAATAATTAAACAGAATGAGCGGATCATTTGAAAAGGCATCAACACGCTTATGAAAATTACTGGCTTCCATGTAAAAAAACTGATCTGCATTTAGCACTAAAAGCTTTCCTGAATAGTTCACACTAGCTTTGCGAGCGAGGTTGTGTATTCCACCACCAATATCTAAAATCTCAGGCTCTTCAATGAGAAAAGTCACATCATGAAAAGATTTATGAGTTTGAACAAACTCCAGAATCTCTTTTTTCATAAAATGAATATTAATATAGATGTTTTTTATTCCTAATTCTTTAGCATAAAGAACCTGGAGTTCGAGAAGGGATTTCTCATAAACCGGCCATAGAACTTTAGGGAGCTTGTGACCAATCGGCCCCATGCGAGTCCCAAATCCTGCGGCAAGAATAAGACAATGATCAATTTGCATAATAATATTTAAAAAGAGTCTTTTTAAGATCGTTATAGCGTGGATCACTCATGAGAATTTTACGAATTTTCTCCATCGCAAAACCAATATATTTTAAATAGCGGTCATCTTTTCGCCAGTTATAAATATAACAAAAGCTTCCTACGGCCTTAAAGACTCTTTGAAGAGTCATGTCATTATAAAGCCCTTCAAATTCTGCAAAAGTTTTTTGACCATGGATATCAACGGAGAGATTTTCATAATAATATTTTTTTAAATATGTTCGATTACCTTCATCAAGATCGTAATAACAATCCTCTAGGATAGAAACTAAATCATATTGAGGAATTCCCCAGCGAGCATCTTGAAAATCAATAAAAATGAGTTCTTCATTTTTCACCATGATATTTCTTGAATGGAAATCACGATGTGTTATCACCATTTTTTGTGACCCAAGTCTCTCGCAAATAGGGTGAAAGTGTTTTTCAAGCTCGGCAGTAAACTCTGGATCAGTATTTTTTAGCCAAAAATTTAAAAAGTATTTAAAAGTAAACTTTGTTTCATCCATTAGCTTTGTATAATCAAACTTCATTTGAAATAGGTTTGGATTATTTACTTCTTCTGGCTTAATACGGTGAAGAGTAAGAAGTTGATCAATCACTTTTTTATACACATCAAGCTCTTCTTTTTTATTATTAAAAGTACTGATATGTTGGAGAAAAGTAACATCCCCTAAGTCTTCTTCTAAAATATAACCACGACTGAGGCTTGAATCTAAAATTTTCGGAACACGGAAATTTCTATTTTCCAAAAACTGCTGAACAGAAACAAATGGATGTTTCTCAACCCCATCGTTAAATGGGTTATCCAAGCAAACAACATATGAGTCTTTATCTGTAAACATTCGGTAGTATCTTCTTGTTGAAGCATCACCTGTTAATTTATCAATTTCTTGAAGCTTTTCATTTTTCAGGATATTTTTATCCTGAGTTTTGGTGAAAAGTTCTTCAATATAAAACTGCTCAGATTGTTCTGGTTTCATTTAACTCTCTCTTAAATCATTCACTAATTTATAAAAACTTTTTGATGAATTCTTTTTTGTGACAATATTATCAGTATTGGATTCTTTAATTAGAAAGGCTTTAAACATCGCCTCTTCTCTTGTCATTGAAGTAATATCTCCCACTAGGAGAATAAAATCTGCTGTATTTCTATTTTGAACTTGAAGCCATGAAAGATAATACTCACTATCAAACCCTGATCTTCGAGTTAAATGGAAGGCCCATTTATGAAGCTCCATTTTCTCATCTATACCAATACGCAAGATCGAGAGCAGTCTTTCAATCGAAAGATAGCCTGTAGGAATAATAATATTTTTATTATAAACATTTTTTTCTAGGCGAACAAATTCATAGGCGAGTATTCCGGCCAACATACTTTCATGTTTAATATATTTTGTAATGAGTCCTCTTGATAAAAAAACTCGCGCAGGTGGAAGAGAAAAATGTAAAGGAACCTCGGTATCCAGAATAATAAAACTCGGTTTTTTTAGTTTCGAGAAGAATATTTCATTATTATCAATAATATCTAAGCTCAGAGCGCTTAAGTATTTTTTATCTTTTTCACTAATCTGTAATACTTTCGTTTTTGGAGACTCTAGATAAAAATCACCCAGACTAGAGAGATGATCTAAGAAGTCTTTAGTTTCATAAATAGCGACAGGTTTCTCAAGAGGGCGAGGCGATTTTTTTAAGGAAGGAATCCTTATACCTGAACATCCGGAGAGAATAAGGATTATAAATAAAAATCGTGCCATAAAAATAAAATCCCGCCCACAAAGGGGCGGGATCACTAATTATATTATTTAATTAATAAAATTACAGTTGTTCAGATGCAACCTCACGTCCATCTAGTGTGTAGATCGTGAACCCAGCAAAAATCTTGTTTGGATCTTTAATAAGTGGACGGTTATTATCCCAAATTGATTTCCACTTCTTCGATGTTCCATAAGTCGTAGTAGAAATTCCACCTAAACTATCTCCTGTGCGAATAAGGTATGGATTACCAGCTGGACTCCAAACAAAAGCTTCAGCAGGAGCATTGTACTTAAGAACCATTCCTTCACGAACAGTTTGTGAGCCTTTAAGTTTTCCTGCATTCATATTGGCAAGCTCTCTCCACTTTCCGTAATCTCCGTAAAGTTTGAAAGCGACCATCATTAACGTTTCATTTTTTTGAACTGTATATTCACTTTCAACATCACCCATCATCGTTGGCGATGGTGTTGAAGTAATAGTTTCATTCGTAATGACAGGAGCTGCTTCTTCCATCATTGGTTCTTCAGTTGGGATTGCAGAGTCAGCAACTTCTGGAGCAGCCGTATCTTCAAGAGATGGCTCTTCCATTGGGTTTTCTATAAACTCATCTGCATCAGATAATTCTATTTGTGGATTTTCTTGAGCAACACCTTGAGCAGATTTAGAACCTGAACAAGAAACTAGTAGTAAGCTAAAAAGTACCATCCATGGTATTTGTTTCATTAATCACTCCCTGAACATGAATCTTATTATCATCTTAACTATCTTAGTATAGTTCGTGAATTCAAGAGAGTGGGAAAAAAAATACAATTTTCTTAAAAAGTAAAAAACATATCTTTTTGGTCAATTGAATCATGAACTCTTCTTACTAACCGATCAAAATGCTCTTCATTATCTAAGAAATCTAATTCATCAGTATCCACGATGAGAGATTTTCCAAGATTATAGTTTCCATACCAATCGTCGTAGTACTGATTCAGGCGAGTAAGATAATCCACAGGAATGGCCTGCTCGTAATCACGTCCACGCTGTTTAATTCTCTCAAGAAGTTTAGGTACTGAACGCTTTAAAAAGATCATAAGCGTAGGGGCATTCAAATACTGAATCATAGATTCATAAAGTGTGCGGTAATTTTCATAGTCACGCTTATCAAGATCGCCTTGCTCAAAAAGAGCGCGGGCAAAAATATTTGCATCTTCATAGATTGAACGGTCCTGAACCGAGCTTGCTGGTGAACTTTCGATTAATTTATGTGTGTTAAATCTGTGCGTAAGAAAATACACTTGTAAAGGGAAAGACCATCGGCTCATGTCACCGTAGAAATCTGAAAGATAGGGATTATCTGATACAGATTCAAAATGCGGTTTCCAGCCAAGTCTTTCAGAGAGCTTTTTTGTAAGAGTGGTTTTTCCACTACCAATATTTCCCGCGACGACAACGAACATGCGGTTAGAGGTATTAGTAAGGTGTTGGTAGGCCATATCAGTCATGAAAGCTCCTCAAAATGGGTCAGAACAAAAGAAGTGAGATAATTTGACTTAATCTATCAAATTTATCCACTATTGGTAGATATTTACGTCTTGGTAAGGCTTTTTTAGAATAGTAGGAACATGAAACAAAAAACGATTATATTTTTTGCATTTTTAGTGTCTTTTCTAAGCGTCAATTCACTTCACGCTCAGAGTCTAGTGCAGGACGCCTCTCTCCCCCTTGAACAAAGTTTCGGCGAAAACGTCTTTCCAGAGACAATAAAAATTATTTCCGAGTCAAAAAAGATCTTCATTATCTCAAATAACAACCAACAATTAGGCCCTGGAGACTTCATTTCTGTTGCTCTTGATGACAAATTGGCCGCCCGTGCAGTCGTGGCGAAAGTTCATCAAGGACAAGTTGGAATCAAAATTCTAAAAATTTATTCCGTATCTCAGTGGGCCCGTCTTCGTAAAAACCTAGATGTGATCATTGTTAAAGGTGATGACTCTGGTTATGGAAAAAAACCTGAAGAGAAAGTTGTTGATGGGAAAAAGATTCGTGATGAGGATGATCTTTATTCAGAAGATATTGTGGCCGATGATGAACTTGGTCTGATTGATGAGAATAGTAAACGCCATATTAAGCCAGATAACGTTATTAGTGTGAGTGCAGCCTACTTCACTGCCGATGATATCAATGGTGGCACAGCTCGCTCAAATGAGTTTGGCGGAAGCTGGGCCTATCAGTTTACAGATAATTTTTTCGTTGAAGGTTATTACGGAATTGCTCGCCTTAAAAATTATCCTGGAGACGGAATTTCAACAGCGACGACTCACTTAATTGGAAGAATTAAATACAATTTCAAGGCTCCACTTTATACCTATATTATGCCTTATGTAGGATTTCAGTATTATAGTGTTTCAAGTCCTGAAGCTGGAAAAGGAACGGACACTCAAGTAACTCCTCAACAGAAAGCGGCTGAACTTAAGGCGATTGACGATCTAAAAAAATCAGGCCCAGTAGTTGGCGTAACAGTTCTCAGAAGATTAGTTCCTGGTTGGTTTTTTAAAGCAGATCTCGGAACAGATATTTTAGGTTTAGGATTTGCCATTGAATTTTAGTATTTTGACACTCTTATTATTTTTAGTTTCTGCCTGTGGTGTGAAAGGTGATCCAGTTCACCCAGACGGGGCAGTGATGCCATCCATTCCTTCATCACAATATAAAACACTGAATGTGAAACAACCCCTCAATGAATCTGTTCAGCCATAAATGTCATTAGTCATTGCAACGGGCTCTAATATTGGTGACAGTATCTCTCATTTACTTGAGGCCAAAACAGAATTAGAAAAGCATTTCACTCTAATTGCAGAGAGTCGTATTTATACTTCTGCGGCAGTAGATTATCTCGACCAACCAGATTTTTATAATCAGGTTTTAGAATTTCAAACTCCCACTCACCTATCTCCTGAAGAAGTGATGACACTTCTCTTGCATATTGAAAAAGAGATGGGACGCACAAGAAATATTACTCGAGGGCCACGAACCATTGATCTTGATATTATTTTCTGGGGATTATCCGAGGTAAATACTCCGACCCTGACTTTGCCGCACCCGCGCTGGAATCAGAGAAGTTTTATTATTTATCCACTACAAGAACTGCCTTTCTTTAAAACTATTGAAAAATGTTTTACAATTCCTAAATCATTCGATGTTGAAGCATTGCCTATCTCAGATAGAAATTAATTCAATTATAATAAAACTCCACTTCAAGGAAGTTAGATATGGAATTTGAACTGTCTTCAGAACAAAAAGAAATTCAAGAGCTCGCTTTAAAGTTTGCTCGCAATGAAATGACTCCCGTTTCTCAGCAATACGATGAAGAAGGAAAATTTCCAAAAGAAATTTTCAAAAAAGCTTGGGAGCTTGGACTTATTAACACATGTATTCCTGCTGAGTATGGTGGAACAGGTTTTACAGCACTTGATAGTGTTGTTATATCTGAGGCCCTTGCTTATGGATGTATGGGAATGAATACTTCATTCATGGCCAACGACCTTGCCCTTCTTCCCATTGTTCTTGGAGGATCAGACGAGCAAAAGAAAAAATTTCTCACTCCCTTCACTGAAGAATTCAGAATTGCTTCATTTTGTTTAACTGAACCAGGAAATGGTTCTGATGCAGCTGGAATTAAAACAAGTTTAAAAGATGGTGGTGATCACTGGATTTTAAATGGTGAAAAAATGTGGATTACAAATGCAGGTTATGCAGATCTTTTTGTTGTCTATGCCACTATCAATCCAGAATTAAAACACAAAGGAATTACGGCCGTTGTGGTTGATGCAAAAACAGCCGGAATTGAAATGGGTAAAAAAGAAGACAAGATGGGGCATCGCTCATCTGATACTCGTGGCATCCGTTTTAATAATGTAAAAGTCCCAAAAGAAAATACTCTTGGTAAGGCCGGCGAAGGTTGGGCCATTGCCATGAATACTCTTGATCATTCAAGACCACTTGTGGCCTCTTCTGCACTTGGTGGAGCTCAGAGAGCGATGGAGCTGAGTATTAATTATTCAAAAGAGCGTATTCAGTTTGGAGTTCCTATAGCCAAGCATCAGGCCGTGCAATTTATGATTGCTGAAATGGGAATGAAAATTGAGGCCGCAAGACTTCTGACATACAAAGCAGCATGGATGTGTGACAAAGGTGAAAAAAATTCACAAATTGCCTCTTATGCAAAAGCTTTTGCCTCTGACTCTTGTATGCAAATAACAACAGATGCAGTACAAATTTATGGTGGATATGGTTACAGCAAGGAATACCCTGTTGAAAAACTTATGCGTGACGCTAAACTGATTCAAATTTATGAGGGTACATCGCAGATTCAACGTCTCGTAATGGCCCGTGAGTTATTAAAATAGTCTTATAGACCTTAGAAGGAGAACCTAGACATGAATATTTTCGTTTGTGTAAAGCAAGTTCCCGACACCGAAACAAAGGTGACGCCGACTGCTGATGGAAGCTTTATTGAAACTGCTTCAATTAAATGGATTATGAACCCTTATGATGAATTTGCTGTTGAGCAAGCTCTGCTTGTAAAAGCTGCAAATCCTGCGGCTAACGTGACAGTTGTTCGCGTTGGTTCTGAAAAAGACACTGAGGCCCTTCGTACAGCAATGGCGATGGGAACTGATGAAGCTATTCTAGTTGAATCAGTTGATAACTTAGATTCTTATTCAATTGCAAAAGCTCTTAAAGGAGCGATTGAAAAATCTGGAAAAACTGCTGATCTTATCTTAACTGGTAAACAAGCCATTGATGATGACTGTCTTCAAGTTCCTCAGATTCTTGCTGAAATGATGAAGCTTCCTTCTGTTTCTGTTATTGTTGGTTTCGAGCTTGCTGGAACAACTGTGAAAGTTAAACGTGAAGTTGAAGGTGGAGCACTTGAAGTTTATGAAGTGAATGGACCAGTAGTACTTGCTGCTAATAAAGGTTTAAACACTCCTAGATATGCTTCACTTCCAGGAATCATGAAAGCGAAGAAAAAACCTCTAGCAAAATTTTCACTTGGTGACGTTGGTGTAACTGATGGTGACCGTCGTGTGAAATATTCTGGCTTCAAACTTCCACCTGAAAAACCAGCTGGTAAGAAATATGATGCTATGGATGCTGCGAAACAAACTGAAGTTGTTTCTCAGGTAGTAGGTCTTCTTAGAACAGAAGCAAAAGTACTCTAATTATTTAAGGAATTTGTTATGGCAAATGTATTAGTTTTTACAGAACTCCATGACGGCCATGTAAAGCCGGTTACTCTTGAAATCCTTGGTAAACTTGCTGGTCAGTCAGCTGACGTCGCAGTTATCGGAGATATTGGTGCTGATCAAATTGCAACTCTTGCTAAATTTGGCGCACAAAACGTACACAAACTTAAAGGTGCTAACCTTGATAAGTATTCTCCTGAGGGATATGCCAATGCCCTTGCTGAATTCATTAAATCAAAAAGTTATGACTATGTTTTCGGTGGAGCCACTTCACTTGGAAAAGATCTTCTTCCTCGTTTAGCGACGAAGTTTGATGCTGGTCTTGCTTCTGATGTTGTGAATTTCACAATGGATGGCGGAACTTTCGCTGGAACACGTCCACTTTTTGCTGGAAAGTGTCTCGCTAAAGTTGAACTCACAGGACCAAAACCACACTTTGTTTCTATTCGTCCCAACGCTCTTGGAATGACTGAAAATCCAACTGCTGGTGCTGGAGCTGCTGCTGATGTAGCTGCTAACGCTGGGGAAATCCGCGCAGCGATCAAAGAAATCATTAAAGCTGCTTCTACAAAAGTAGACCTAACAGAAGCCAATATTATTGTTTCTGGTGGACGCGCGATGAAGAACGCAGAAAATTTCAAAATTTTGGATGATATGGCCAATGTTATTGGTGCTACTGTTGGTGCCTCTCGTGCCGCTGTAGACTCTGGATTTGCTCCACACGCTATGCAGGTTGGACAAACTGGTAAAACAGTTGCTCCTTCTCTTTATATCGCTTGTGGTATCTCAGGAGCGATTCAGCATTTAGCTGGTATGCGTACATCAAAAGTTATTGTTGCTATCAACACTGACCCTGATGCACCTATTTTCACTAAAGCTGACTACGGTATTGTTGGAGATCTTTTCCAGATCGTTCCAATAATGACTGAAGAATTCAAAAAACTTCTCGGAAAATAATATTTGCTGAAAGAACAGTTTGCCGGCCTTTTGGCCGGCTTTCTTTATAAAATCTATTCTTCGACCTACCGTTATCAATTAAATTTTGAAAATGAATTAGACAAAAAATTATTTTTTGATGATTTAGAAGTTCGCGGAAAGAATAAAGATCACAATTTAATCTATGCTTGTTTTCATCAAGATGATTTGAGCTGCTTACCTTATTTCTCTCATAGAGATATTTGTATTCTCATTTCCAATTCAAAAGACGGACAAATTCTTGCTTCAGCCGTTGAATATCTTGGCTATCAAACAGTCAGAGGGTCATCTCACCGTGGAGCTGTAGCTGGTCTTCTGGCAGGAATGAGAAAGGTCCTAGACGGACATAAGATGACTGTTGCAGTAGATGGACCACGTGGCCCAATTTACAAAGTTAAAGAAGGGATCACAGCACTCTCAGATAAAAGTAAAAGACCAATTGTCCCAGTCAGGGCCCATGTAAAAAATGGAATTCTTTTTAGAAAAAGTTGGAATCAAGCAACACTGCCTTATCCTTTTACTACGATTGAAATCAATATTGGGAAAATTGGATTTTATAGTACTCAAGAGCTCGAAGATAAGATGAAAAAATTATTTACTAAGATAGAAATTGATTCCTATAAATGAAGATTTAAAATCACTTATTTTTGCCGTTACGCCTTGAAGAATAAACACATCATTTTTTAAAATTTCCTCTAGAGAATTTCTATCTATTTCCTTTGCGAAACTCTTGTCTCCTTCAATTTGACAACCGTGGTACTTCTCAATTATCACCTCATCAATTTGAAGATATTTTTTAATTTCGTTATTTAATAGTTCAACTGAGCTGATAGTACTTAATGAAAAATTATTGTTTTCAAATGAATAAGGAAGAATCCAACTATTCTTAGATAATATCTGATTAAATTTTGAAGACAAACTAAGAGCTTCATCCAAACTAAGAACATGTTGGTCATTAACACTAACCTGCGAAAGCCTTAAAAGAGGTAATGTTAGTTCATGAATTGGAAGTAGCAAGATTGATTTGTAGTATGATTCAAGAGCAGTATTTTTCCAATGACCTCTTGGAAATTTTAAATCAAATGTGACAACACTGCTGTCTGTATCAATAATTTCTACTTTAATTTTTTTATCTAAATGATTCTCAATGACCTTCACAAGTTCTGATGAAATAAATTCACCCTTATGGTAATAAGAGATTCCCTCTTTATATATTGGGCTATTTTGGGCTACGGCCTCAATGCAAGTTATAAACTCTTTTGAGTTTTGATAAATATTTTGATTGAAGTTTTTTATATAAGTTAAAAATCCATTTAAAAGGTCCCAACTACCATTTCCTAGTGCAACTTTTCTTCATCATAACTTCATAAGGT
>DZBG01000089.1 GCA_022729855.1 Bdellovibrio sp. | reverse complement strand
TATTGCATGCTCCCTCATATGGATGAAGGTTGGCAAATGAGGACACGCCCTAGGACTTTAAGCTTTCTTAATATTTTGAGTAGAATAGAGCTTAATAAAAATTCTGAGAGGAAATGAAACATGCTTTCAAAAATTCACAACAATGTTTGTCCCCCAAGTCCACAGTCAACTCCGGCCTCTATCGCTCTTCTTATTCTTCGTCTTATCGCAGGAATCGCCTTTATCTACCATGGTTATGGAAAAATTCAGACTCCATTTTCTTGGATGCCTGAAGGATCACCAGTTCCGGGATTTTTTCAATTCTTAGCGGCAGTCTCAGAATTTGGTGGGGGAATTGCTTGGATACTAGGACTCGTCACTCCCCTTGCTTCACTTGGCATGACTTTCACAATGTTAGCAGCAACACTTTTTCATGCTGCTTTATTAAAACATCCATTCGTGAGTTTAGACCATGGCCCATCTTATGAACTTGCAGCTGCCTATTTAGGTGTGGCCCTTGTTCTTTTATTCGTTGGCCCAGGAAAATTTTCTCTCGATTTTTTGCTCTTTAAAAAGAAATAATTATATTTTTTGATTCTTTAACCATTCAGATGCTAGAGATAAAACTTTAGCATCTGGTGCGTTCTCTCTATTCCACCACAATCCAAATGACGTTTTTGTGAGTGGTACTTGCTTACTTAAAGCACTAAGACTTCCTGATTCAATTTCTTTAGTCACAACATAACTCGGAAGGATCGACCACCCTTTGCCGTGAACCAGTGCACTTCTCACAGAGGCCATATCGTTAAACGATATTTTGGGATTTAAAGCCTCAATTCCTGATACTTCCTTAAACTCTGAAAGATCGAGTCGATTATAAAAATAAAGTGGGTGTTCTGCGAGATCACTCAACTTTTTAACTTTTAACTTAGGATTAAAGACTGCAACAAATTCTTCCTTGGGCCCGCGTTTAAAACGCGATAAGTGGAGAATAAGGAGTTCCACAATCAAATCCAAAATCAGCAGATCCTTTAAGAATTAAACTTTCAATTCCTTCATCAGTAGTCATGATTTCATAATGATCAAATTGTTTATCCCACCAATTGATTGCTGGTGCCATGACAAGATTAGAAAACTCTCTTGTTGTTGCGATGATAAATTTATTTTGAAGTTTAAGAAGCGAGTCTTGTTCTTGAATCGCTCTTCTTGTCCAATCGTTAAATTTTCTGCCAGCAGCGGTCAATCTCCACTGATTATCCTGCTTCACAAGAAATGGCGTTTTTAATGAGAGTCCTTGTAATCTTCTTGAAATCACAGAAACATCTTTCCCAAGACACTCGCCTACTTCTCGAAGATTTTGAGATTTTTCAAGGAATAAAAGAATTTCTGCTTCATCTGTTTGTATATTAAATCTGCTCACGTTGTTTTAGTACAACAAGTAACCACTTTGTTGCAATGGAAAAACAGCCTCAGTTTGACTAAATTGCTTCTAACGACTTAGGAGGTCACTATGAAAATTGCACTTTTTGCTTCTCTTCTTCTTTCAACTTCAATGACTTGGGCCAATCCTCTCATCATGAGCTGTATTGTGAATCGTGAGTCAGTAAGTATTGATGTTGAATCTCTTGTTTCAAACTCTTGTGAGTCAAAATCAGTGATTGTAATGAATGGACAGTTAAAGACAAAATATAATATCAATCTTTGTTATGGAAATCACGCAGAAGGGACTATTGAGGTTTCAGATGCACAAGGAAGATGGTTTCTCATCGACCAATTTTCAACTGATCACAATTGCACATTATTTAGAAAAATTGCCACAAGCTATCCCTGCCGCCCTAGTAGATACAGTCATACTGGTGGATGTGATCGGTAAGAAAACTTTGGGGTAAGCTTCACGCTTACCCCAAATCCACAGCTACAATATAATGAGGATCTTCCACATAATTAACTTCAATCATTGATCCAGCATTACCGAGTAATTTGACACAATCAGGACTTAAGTGTTTAAGACTGATCTTTTTTCCTAATTTCGAATAACGCTCAGTTAAAACATTCAAAGCTTCAATAGCACTATGATCGGCCACTCTTGATTCTTTAAAATCAACAATGACAATCTCTGGATCATTGGCAGGATCAAATTTTTCATGAAAAGCAGAAATAGAACCAAAAAATAATGGTCCAAAGAATTCATAATGCTTCACTCCTGAATCATCAACAAACTTACGAGCACGAATTCTTAAAGCATTGTCCCAAGCAAAAACGAGGGCAGCAATAACAACACCTACACCTACTGCAATGGCCAAATCAAAAAAGACAGTCATCACTGTGACAATTACAATAATAAGTGCATCACTTTTTGGAATTTTATTCATAATGCGAAAACTCGCCCATTCAAATGTTCCAATACAAACCATAAACATCAAACCAATAAGTGCACCCATGGGAACTTTTTCAATCAGACTAGATCCAAAAAGAATAAACGAGAGAAGCGCAGTTCCCGCAACAATTCCTGAAAGACGTGAACGCCCACCAGAGCTAACATTGATCATCGATTGACCAATCATGGCACAACCACCCATGCCCCCGAAAAATCCAGTCACAATATTGGCCGCACCTTGGGCCATACATTCTTTATTTCCCTTCCCTCTTGTTTCAGTAATCTCATCAATTAAAGTCAAAGTAAGAAGTGATTCAATAAGACCGACTCCGGCCAGAATTAAAGAATAAGGAAAAATAATTTTTAAAGTTTCAAAATTGAATGGGATATCTGGAAAATTAAATTGTGGAAGACCGCCCTTAATCGAAGCAAGATCTCCAACCGTGCGTGTGTCCAAATTAAAATAGATCACGATTCCTGAAACAACAAGAAGAGCAGCAAGTGAAGATGGGATAAGTTTTGTTAGCTTTGGAAGAAAATAAATAATCGCCATAGTCAGAGCAATCAGCCCGGCCATGATCCACATCCCCTCGCCTTGAATCCATTCATTGTTAACTTTCAGCTGTGAAAATTGCGCCAGAAAAATAACCACGGCCAACCCGTTCACAAAACCATAAATAACTGGCTGGGGGACAAGACGAATAAATTTCCCTAATTTTAGAAGCCCTACAATAACTTGAATAAGTCCCATTAAAATAATGGCCGCAAATAAATATTGAATACCATGTGAGTTAACAAGAGAAACCATTACAACTGCAAGAGCACCTGTGGCCCCTGAAATCATCCCCGGTCTGCCACCAAAAATAGAAGTAATAAGACAAACCATGAAAGCTGCATAAAGACCAACGAGAGGGGCAACATTCGCAATGATAGCAAAGGCCACGGCTTCCGGAACAAGAGCAAGGGCCACAGTAAGGCCAGAAAGAATTTCTGTTTTATGATCGATCTTTTTAAAATGCGAAAAATTAAGAATCATTGATATTCCTAGATAAAAAAATGAATGAATATAATTGGAGAAAAAGAAGACGAAAGAAAGATCTAAGGTGGTACAGATGTCAAAACAGGCTCCGAATGTTGTCATTCTAACCTAAAACATCATTTTATATTTAGCAACAGGTATAATTCCATACCTGTTGCTAAAATTTAATTACTTCAATGGCTTAACAAATTTAAGAGTCATACGATCACTCTCACCAATGGCAAGATACTTGGCCTTATCTTTATCTCCAAGGCGCAGTCTTGGAGGAAGAGTCCAAACACCTTCTGGGTGATTGGCAGTATCTTTTGGATTCGCATTAATTTGAGATTTAGCCTCAAGAACGAATCCGGCCTTCTTGGCCATACGGATAACTTCACTTTCTTGAACATATCCACTCTTTGGATCAAACTTTGTTTTTGTACTAGCACGATGCTCTACAACACCAAGGACTCCACCAGGTTTGAGTGCTTTGAAAAATAATTTAAACGAAGCTTCCTGTGATTTTAGTGGCAACCAATTATGAACATTTCTAAAAGTGAGAATCATATCAGCTGTATTGTCTGGAACAATCTCAGTCTCTGATCCTGGAGTGAAAACTGCTGAGAGAACAGTCTCACCAATTGATGGATATTTTTCTAACCATTCAGTTCTTGGTTTTGTGTATCCCTTAGGATCAGCGGCAGTATCGCCCATAATATACTTTCCCTTACTCGCTAAATACGGCGCCAAGATTTCAGTATACCATCCCCCAGATGGCCAAATTTCTACCACTGTCATCTCTGGAGTAATCCCAAAGAATTTCAATGTTTCTTCTGGGTGACGAGAAGAATCTCTTTTTTGATTCTCCGGCGTTCTCAAAGTAGAATTCACAGCTTCTGAAAGTGTTGCAGGAAGAACAAGAGTTTCATCTGGTTTCTTGGCCGTTGTACAAGAAACCAATGTGGAAATAGCGAGAAGACATGTAAGAAATTTCATTTTTAAATATCCTTATTTAATTTGTGATTAGAGTTGAATCTTACCACGTTTTTGAAGTTCTGAAATAATTCCTACAAAATGCTCAGATGGGTAGGCCCCTCTCACAGGAACACCATTGATAAGAAAACCTGGAGTCCCCTGCATTCCGAATGAAGCTGCTTCTTGCATATCTTCATTGATTCTTTGAGTCACTTTATCAGACTCAAGATCTTTTTTTACGCGCTTAAGATCTGCTCCGACTTTTTTTGTCACTGATTCTAAAAACTTCTCACCCATCGCTAAGTCTTTTTGGTTTTTATAAACTTCATCGTGAAAGGCAAAAGCTTTTTTCTCATCTTGAAGTCTAATCGCTTCATAGTATTTAGCTGAGATCATGGCCTGCTGGTGAAAACTTAGAGGGAGATGTTTGTAAACAAAACGGATTTTGCCTTTATACTTACCCATCAATTCCTTTACTGTCCCAAATCCGCGAGAGCAAAATGGGCACTCAAAATCTGAATATTCGACAAGAGTGATAGGAGCATCTTTCGGTCCAATAATTGATTCATCAGCGCGAATATTGGCCAGCAATGGTTTATCAAAAGTTTCTTCAAGGGCCTTCTGCTCTTCTGCTTCTTTTTGCTTGGCCATGGCCTCTTGTGCAGACTTAGATGCATTTTGAAGTGCTGTAAGTATTTCTACAGGATGGGCCTCAATCGCATCAACGAGTGCCTTAGGATTCTCTTTAATATATCTTGAAACTTGTTCTTGAATTTGTTTATCAGTCGTACAACTTGTTGCAAGAAGTACCGCCCCAATAAGTAAAGATAAGTGGAACAATTTAGTCATAACCCCTCCGGTTTGTTTGTTTCATTTCTACTGTATCGTAGCAATAAAACAAAATGAGGAGTCAGTTCAAGGTCATTTCTTTGTCAACTTTGGCCAACATTCCCTAGGCGATAGCCTAAACCACGCATGGTTTCAATAATATCATCCGACGTTTTTTGACGGATTTGAAGGACATGTGTATCAACAGTTCGCGTTGTTGGATAATTATCATATCCCCAAACTTTATCGAGAAGATTTTCACGGGAAAAAATTTGTTTTGGGTTTTCCGCTAAAATTTTTAAAAGTTCATATTCCATTTTTGTCAGAACAAGTTTTTTCCCCAAATAAAAAACATCTCTCTCCACTGTATGAATAGAGAGATCGCCCTGAGTAATTATATCATTTGTATCGATGACTATATTTTGGTGGCGCAACTGAACTCGAATCCTCGCAATAAGCTCTCTTGATTCAAAAGGCTTAGTCATATAATCATTGGCCCCCGTTTCAAGTCCTACAACTTTATCAATTAACTCCGTTCTTGCAGTTAGCATAATAACTGGTAGTGAAGTATTTTTTGATCTTAACTCTTTAAGAAAATCTATTCCTTGCCCATCTCCCAACATCCAATCAAGGACAACAACATCAGGATTATTATCAATCAATACGCGAGCTTCTGCTAAGCTCGTGGCCAGAGTCGTTTTAAGACCTTCTTCTTCACAAATTCTCTTCAGCGAAGGGCCAAGATTTGCATCATCTTCAATAATCAAAATTTGCTTCATACAGTCCTTCGCAGTGTAAGAGAGAAGACAGTTGGTTTTGCAGTATAACTCAATTTCCCACCCATCTCTTTCATAATCTTATTTACAATACTAAGCCCCATTCCTAGTCCTGAGTGATCACTCTTAATTCCTTCATTATCCATCAGCTCTTCAAGAGAATCTCCGAGAACTGATCCCTGATCCATGACTTCTACTTTCAAAAAATCATTCTCAAGACTTAAAGAAATACTCACGGGAGCTTTTCCATGTTTGAGGGCATTTTCAATTAAATTCTTTAAACAGATATTAAACCAGTACCCATCAAGAGAGATCGCTTCATCCGTTTTAAGAGGAGAAAAATTTATACTGCTCTTATCGTAATCATCTAAGATATCACTGAAAAATTCATTAATGGATTCATAAGTTTTGTATTGAAACGAAACAAGCCCTTTTTCATTTTTAGCACTTAAGTAACTAGAGCTTTTTTCTGCTAATCGCTTTAAGCGATAAACCTCACCTTCAATCTTTAGTAACTCTTCAATAATTTCAGGAGCAATCGTTTCTGACTTTGCATTAATAGATTCAATTTGAAGAAGAAGATTTGCAATCGGTGTCCTAAGTTCATGAGTAAGAACTCGCAGAGCATGACGTTTTCTTTCTTCCTCCGTACTTTGATTTCTGATTCTTGAATAAAGACTCAGTGACACAAGAATAAGAATCAGAATTGATACAACAAAAATAATAATTGATGAAGGCCGGAGCATCTGAAGAAGATTACTTGTATCTTTTTGCCAACAGATATTACCACTGACGTAATAACAAGACTTCCCTGTTTCATTAATTTCGGCTTCAAGACCCTGTCCTCTAAAATATTTATCAAATCCGATCCGTTCAAAGACAAGATAATGATGAGCATTTTTCTGTCCCAGATTTGAGAGGAAATAATCTTCTACTAAGACTGGAGATTTTCCTAGAATGAGTAAATCAAAATAAGATTGGTTGATTTCACTCAGAACCTTAAAATTACTATCGAGAGCTTCACTTGGAAGCAAATGTAATTCAGAGACATGAAAGAAGTTTAAATGTTTTTTGAGCCAGCTTATATCGCTAAACTGTGGCATTCCAGAACTGAAAGCGAGATATGCATAACTAACCCCACTCTCATGAATAAAGGGAGATGTTTGGAAGAACTCGTCACTTAAAGATTTTGATTCTCGGCACCTATAGCTCTCCCACTCCTCCATCTTAGTCGTTTGACTTTTTGTCATACGACTCGAAGTTTTTCCACATTTTTTTGAAAATCTTGAAGGCTGATGAAAAGTATTTACGATAGGCTGAATTAGTTGAAAAGAATCTCTAGTAGGATACATAGAACTGAGATCAATCTCTAATAACCGTGTTTCAGCAGATTGAAATCTTAGCTCCAACTCTTTTATTTGTTGAATTTCTTGGGCTCCTGCCATTTGATCTTTCTGAAGATTTAATGCTAAATAAGCCGTCAAGAATGACAGAAAGATGGCCGTAATAATGAGTGAAAGATAAGTCCTCATAGACTCCTATCTTACAATAAAACCTCACGGGAATGTCAGCTGAATGTCAGGTCTTTAAAATAATTACGATTAATTGATCAGAATACTATTCTGCTTTGAGAAATTTCATTTTCACTAGCAGTGCAGCGGCTGATGGAATGAGGAAAATCATCAAAAAGATAGGTAGTTCTTCAAGGAAGCTATACCCCACCTGCATTCCTTTCCACATATTATGGGCAGCAATCAAAAACCACAAACCGATAAAAAGATAAGTTGCAATAATTTTGGCCTGGGCTGAATCCCTTTTAATCATCTTAGGTATAGCTAAAAAGAGTGCCCAAAGGATAAGTCCAACTGTCGTAATAATAATTGATCTCATGCAAGCTCCGATTTTTGAATTCTTTTAATTCCAAAGTGAAGAAAGAGAAGGGCCAAAGTTGATGTTCCAACAAAGATTGCAGACAAAGGAAATAATTGCTGGGCCTTAAGAATTCCCACAATGACTGAAGCAAGTGAACCAATTCCCATTTGTAAAAAGCCAAGCATAGCCGCTGCACTTCCGGCCTTGTGTCCAAAATGGGCAAGAGAAAGAGCTGCAGAATTAGGATTAGAAAGTCCAATACATGAGAGGTAAACAAACATAGTAGCAACGACGCTATAGAGATTATAAAATCCCAAATAGGCACATGTAAAAAAGATGAGGCTTGTCAGGCACAGCACTGAGAGTGCACATTTAAGAATTTGTTCGTTCGAAAACTTTTTTAATAGAAGAACATTGAATTGACTGGTCCCCACTAAACCCATAGCAATAATAGCGAAGATCCATCCATAAACCTGCTCGCTCACTTGAAAAATTTCCATAAAAATAGTTGGTGAAGCTGCAAGATAAACGAAAAGACCAGAAAAGCCTGTCGCACCGGCCACTGCATAAGTATAAAATTTTGGCTCAGTTAAAATTGAGAGATAGTTTTTAAAGATTGGAAGAGGCCTTAGGATATGGGCCTTATCTCCCGAGTGACTTTCTGGAAGAAAGATAAAAACAACGGTAAGAAGAATTGTTGCTCCAATCGCCAACGAGAAAAAGACAGAACTCCATCCCAAGTAAATCGCGACATATCCACCAATCGTTGGTGCTAATAAAGGAGAGACTCCAAGAATAAGGACTAATAATGAAAACACTTTTGCACTTTCTTTAGGACTGAATAAGTCCCTTACCATAGCAAAAGCACCCACACTTGCGGAACATCCACCCAACGCTTGGACAAATCGTAAAACAATGAGTGATTCAATCGAAGTACTTAAAGCACATCCGACTGAGGCCAAAACATAAAGAGTAAGACCAAAATAAATAGGCTTTTTACGGCCGAATCTATCCATCAAGGGTCCGTAGAATAATTGTCCTGAAGCAAGGCCCACAAAATAACTAGACAAAGTCACAGAGACCTGGGCCACATTTGTATTGAAAAACTTTGCCATTAAAGGAAAAGCTGAAAGATACATATCAATTGAAAAGGGAGAGAGTGCTGTTAACGAACCTAATATTAAAATAAGGTAACGAGGATTAATTTTAGTCACGAGTTCTCACCTCAAGCATTTCCACTTCAAATACAAGATCAGAATTAGGCTTGATTAAATTTCCAACTTGTCTGTCACCGTATGCAAGATGAGCAGGAACAATAAGTTTTCTTTTTCCACCTTCACGCATGCCCAGCATTCCGATATCCCATCCCTTAATCACTCTTCCGGTCCCAATAACACATTGGAAAGGGGTCCCTCGGTCAATTGAGGAATCAAACTTCACACCATCAGTGAGAAAGCCTTCATATTGCACAATAATGAGTGCGCCCTTAGTAGCTTCTTTACCAGTTCCAAGAGTAATATCAATGATTTCTAGTTCTTTAGTATCCATATAGACAATAATCCTTTTCAGTACCATGAGAGGCTATTATTTAACTTCGAGAGGGAGTCTTCCGTAAATCAATTCTTTGGCATTTAGGTAATTATTTGATAAAAACTTAGAATGACATCAGAGTATTTTAATCTTGGGTATATACTTATCGCTATGGGAGCTTTATCCATACTAACTGCTGTTATCTCGTTCTTCACAAAAAAAACAAATCAATACCAAGAAAATTTAAACTTTGCCCTCGAATCCGGTCATATGGGAACTTGGGATATTAACCTTGAAAAGCATACAATATCTTGCTCAAAAGAGATGCTTGATCTTTGGAATATTGATGAAAATAAATTAAATGGAAACCGAGCTGTTCTTCAAGAGAGAGTTCATCCTGATGACCTAGATCAAATGAATGACGCTATTAATTTAGCCATCAAAGAAGGCACTATTTATGAACATGAATTTAGAATTATTCCAAGAGCGGATGACTTACGCTGGGTAAAGTCTAGAGGCCGCTGTATTCACTGTCCAATTACCAAAAAACCACTTCGCTTTGCTGGTGTTGTCTACGATATAACTGTAAGTAAGCATAAAGAAGAAGAGCTCGCTCGAGCGATTAAGATGCGTGATCAATTTTTTATGATTGCGACTCATGAACTTAAAACTCCCCCTCACTTGTATGCAACTTCAAATACAAGTTGGTCAATGGGATCTTGATCATCATTTCCCTGACGAGTTTTCAGAGGAAAAACTGAGACTCCATTTAAAAAAGCAGCAACAACACTTACTAAGAATTACTCGTATTATTGATAATATCATTGATGAATCAAAAATCACTCAGGACAAACTTTCACTGCAGCGTGAATACTTTGAGCTTAACGAAATGATTAGTGAAGTTTTAGAGCGTTTTAAAGTCACTGCTCAGGCTTCAGAAGTGGAAGTTCATTTTACCCCAGCCTCTGAGATTAAGGGCCATTGGGATTGTTTCAGACTAGAACAAGTCTTTATCAATCTTCTTATCAATGCCATTCGCTATGGAAATAAAAAGCCCATACATATTGAAGTAAAGCAGGAAAACGATAATGCCTATATAGTTGTCCGAGACAATGGCCGTGGAATAAAACAAGAAGATCAATCGAGAATTTTTAATCGTTTTGAAAGGGCCATTGATGATATCAGTGGAATTGGTCTTGGTCTTTTTATCTCCAAAAATATCGTTGAGGCCCATGCGGGTGAAATCTATCTCAAAAGTGAATTCGGTAAAGGTTCAGAATTTACCGTCGCACTCCCTCTTCAATAAGACTGTAACGCCTCTCGTAAAACAAAGAAATATTATGCTCTCCCAATGGATTTTTTCTCCAAAAATCTTCAATTAAACAATACCCGAAAAATTTTTCCTAGTGCAACTCCACATTTAAGTTGCTGATTTCAGA
>DZBG01000088.1 GCA_022729855.1 Bdellovibrio sp. | reverse complement strand
CACCTTATGAAGTTATGATGAAGAAAAGTTGCACTAGGAAATGGTAGTTGGGTATAAATTGGTAAAACAGTTTCTAAAATATGGATTACCAAGTGGACTTCAGTGGGCCTTAGAGGGACTCGCCTTTACTGTCTTTCTTATTATCATGGGAAGACTCAATAATGGTGAAGCTGCCCTTGCTAGTTCAAGTATCGCAGTCACAGTCATGATGTTATCAGTCCTTCCAAGTATGGGGATTGCTCAATCTGTACTCACACTCGTAGGCCAGAAGCTGGGAGAGAAAAAATCTGAAGAAGCTGCCATCCTGACTTGGGATGGAGTGAAAATTTCATTCATTTATATTGCATTGGTTGCCATCACCTTTTGGACGATCCCAGAATTTTATCTTTCTTGGTTTAAAAACGAAGGTAATCCTGTTTTATGGATGCAAGTCAGTGAGCTGGCTCCTAAACTTTTAGGTGTCGTAGCAGTCTTCACCATTTTTGATAGTATTTATTTGAATATCTCATTTGCTCTAAAGGGCGCTGGTGATACAAAATTTGTTTCACTTGTGGCCTTAATTGTTCCATGGCCAGTCATGGTTCTTCCAACATTTCTCCTCAAAGAGCATCCAAATGCAGTGGTTCTTTCTTGGTGTTTTGTCATTCTTTATTCGCTTACCCTGACAACGATTCTTACACTTAGATTTAAGCAAGGAAAATGGAAAGAGATGAGTGTGATTCATTAACGGTGAGTTTTAAACTCACCGGCCTTAAGTCGAGAGAAATAATTATTACTCATGGTTCTGACTTTTCCCATCAACATAAAGATGGCAAAGAGATTAGGAAAAACCATGAGGCCAGTCATAATATCAGAAAAATCCAGCACTGCTTTGACATGCCAAATTGATCCGAGAAAAGCGACAATACAAAAAATTATTTTATAAGGCAGAATAAGTTTTTCTCCACCAAGATAATAACAAGAAACTTCACCGTAGTATGACCAACTTACCAAAGTAGAAAAAGCAAAAAGAAGTGCTGAGACAGGAATAAAGTATTTTCCAAAACCATAAATCACAGAATCAAAGGCCACAGCAGTTAGTGGAACTCCTACCTGAGATGAAGTTTCCCACACACCAGTGGACAAGATCACAAGAGCAGTCATCGTACAGATGACGACTGTATCAATAAATGGTCCCAAGAGGGCCACAGACCCTTCTCTAACAGGTTCTGCAGTAGCAGCCGCTGAGTGAGCAATAGCCGCAGATCCAAGGCCTGCTTCATTTGAAAAACACGCTCGCTTTACACCTTGGAGCATGGCCATATGAATGGCATAAAATCCACCTCCGGCCATGGCGGTTGATTTGAAGGCACTTGAGAAAATAAGTGAGATGAGTGCTGGCATTTTATCAATATGAAAAGCAAGGACAACGAGACAACCAAGAATATAACTCACGGCCATGAGAGGCATGAGAAATGAGCTTACTTTTGCAATACGAGTGATTCCACCAATGATAACAAAGCCCGCGACCGCGGCCATGCCAAGTCCTGTTATATAATGAGGAAGACCAAAACTGTGATATAGAATTTCTGCGGACTGATTTGTTTGAAACATATTTGAAATTCCAAAACTACCGATAGCGATAGAGATGGCATAAAACTTGGCGAGAGGTTTGAATTTAATTCCAAGACCTTTTTCGATATAAAACATCGGGCCACCAAAAGCACGGCCCTTCTCATCTATCGTTCTGTAAGTAAGAGCGAGAGATGTTTCT
The DNA here is from genome assembly GCA_022729855.1 of Bdellovibrio sp. GTDB lineage: Bacteria > Bdellovibrionota > Bacteriovoracia > Bacteriovoracales > Bacteriovoracaceae > DZBG01. The sequence goes on along the minus strand of DZBG01000088.1, from coordinate 9,044 downwards.
GCAAACTTAGTCGCCATACCTACTACGCCAGCAATGATCATCCAAAAAATGGCACCTGGCCCACCAAGCTTAATGATGATGGCAACGATTCCAATATTTCCTAAACCAATTGTTGCTGAGAGTGCCGTACAGAGTGCTTTGAAGTGACTAATTTGTCCTGGGTCGTTTGGATCATCATACCGACCACGCACCACATTTATAGCGTGCCAGAAGGCCCTGAACTGAATGCATCCATATGAACTGCCGAAATAAAAAGAAAAAATCAAACCGGAAACAACCATTAACATTACTGTGGGAAGTCCCCAAACCAAGTCAACAGTTGTCGCCAGCATCGATTCTATATGCTGAATAAAACTCACTAATTAATTATAGCACAAAAACGACTAGTATTCGTCTTCTTCTGAAGTAATTTTTTCTTCAACGATAAAATCTTTCGGGCTTTTTTTGTCAGACATTTTTCCAACCATAGTATCAAGTGCACGAAGAAGTTTATCTGAAGCTGTTTCAATTGCTTGATGAATTGTGTCAGCATGATGACTAACAACAACTGGTTGATGATTAGCAATACGTGCTTCAAGCAAACAACGCTTATCATTTGAAGCAACTTTACCTGCGTTCTCATCTGATAAATGAACTTCAATACGAGTAATGGCACCATTAAATCTTTCAAATGACTCTGACAAATTACTTTTTACATAATTGTGAAGCTCTTCGCTTCCGTCAATATTATGGTCTGTGTTTACTTGAATATTCATAAGTCCTCTCTCTTTTGTTCTGTGGAAGGCCCACAAAATGATGTCTTATTATATGACGGTTCTAAAAATAACAAAATGATCTTCTCTTACCTAGTGCTAGTAAAAGCTAGTATTTAAGAATCTTTCGGGAAATATTTTGAATAACTGAAGGCGTAAAAACCTTCTAAAAGAATCCAGTAAAGGAAAAAGGGGTAAAAAAAAGCCAACTCGAAAGTTGGCCTTAAATACTTATTTTGAAAGTCTATCAATGCTCATTAAGTGCTTAATATAGACATCGTGCTCAGGGTGAGCTGATACGATATTAGAAATTTTTTCAATCGCATCAAATGTGTTTTTCAATCTATCTGCTTCAATTTTTTTGATATCAGCTTTAAGTAGTGCAACTTCTTTTTTATTTGGCTTACCAGAAAGAAGTTCTTTAATAAGAACTGAGCGGAATTTGTAAGAATCGTTAGCTAGTTTTTCAGCTCTTGCTTTATTTGCAGCAATGATGGCTTCTAGTTCTTTTTTCTGTTCTGGCTTAAGTGTTTTAGAAGAAGTTATAAGATCGTTAATGGTCTTACCAAGAGTTGCTCCATCAGCAGTACTCCCCTCTTGAGAAATTTTTTGTTCAATATCTTTTTCAGCTTTCTGAGTTGCACAGCTCGCTAAAGTCACTAAGAGAAGAAGTGGAAGAATCTTTTTCATATAAATCTCCAATAGATTTTTTATTTTACTAATTATCAAAGGTTTACGGAAATTTTCAAAGACTGGCAAAGAAAAACCATAACGAAGCTAAAATAACGCATCACTCAACCGAAAGAGTCAACCCTGTCATCCCCTGAGAGCAGTCATAACTCCCTTTCCAGTCCCCACTAATAGGAGATCCAGAAAGATTGGTCACGCGCTTCAGAGTGAAAGTCTTGCATCCAATGAACTCAATCCTTCCCGTGAAGATATTTTCTGATTCATTGATTTTCCCAGACAGAGGAACCATATCATAGTTTTGTGGACGCTCAAGCCAACCAACTCCACCTAACTTAAGCTCTCTAGTCTTCTCATCGAAGCTTCCCTGCATAACATAAGACCCCTTAGGGATATTTACGTTTTGTTCAGTTCCATAAAAATTAAAAGTCGCGGTGACCGAATATTTTGTGGGTTTTGGTTTAGGGGCTTCAGTAGTGACAACTTTTACCTTCACGGGAGTTTTTGCTACTGGCTCAGGGGCCTGTGAAGTTGTTTTCTGCTGCATCAGTGAAACAAAAATCATTACGAATAATAAATCGAGTAATGAAGTTAATTCAACAGCAGTTCGGCGCGGTCTTTTGTAAGGCTTTATATTTTGCACAACTTACCTACAGCATGTTTACGTTAGAGATAATTTGCTTAAAGTGAGCACTTTCATTAATAACACGCTCAATTTTTGGTTGAAACGTACTCTCAATCACCATAAAAATAATAGAAAAAACGATCCCTAGGATTGTCGTATCCATGGCAAGAACAAAGGCATTTGAGAGTGAAGAAACATCCACTTTCCCACCATTTTGAAAAGCTGTTTGAGCGATGGCAAGAATAGTTCCAAGAATTCCCAAGAGAGTAAATACCTGAACGAGGGCCGACATCACACTGGCGTAAATCTCAATCTTATAGTGACGGTTATAAAGTGGTCTTTGAGTAATCTTGCTCGCATTTTTTCCGAACTCGCTCTTTAATGCAGGATTATTTGAAATTTTTGTCGTAATGAAATCAAGCGCTGATTCAATTCTTTCATTCAAACTTTGATCAGAATCTTTATCAGGAGCATCCGCAAATCCTTTAAGAAGATTTTCAGAAATATCGGCCAAGACATTTTCATGTTTTCTCATCATTAAGAAAACAGAGATGATCAAATAAATTTCAACAAGGGCAAACCCGTAAATAATATAAAAAATATTATTCGTCATAAATGAGAACAAATTTTGAATCAGAGATGAGTCCACGAACGGCTCCTTGAAGCTAGAAATATTAGGTCTATAAATGGTAAAAAGAGATTCATCATACGTCTATTTAATATTTACAATCTCCACCATCAAAGACACCATTTATCTATGAAAATTTTAATCCTTACCCTTCTTTGTGTTCTCTCTCTTAATGCTTTTGCTCTTTACGAGCAAGATGACCGTAAGGATCTCTATGAGATCAACAATCCTGAGCTACAAAAGATTGCCTCTGCCATGGCCTATCAGATTGAGTTTGTGGAACTTAAAGGATGGACCTTTAACCGCTTTTGGACCTTAGTGATGGAGCCCTTTCAAGCAAGACGAATTTGTCCTGATGAGAGATACAAAGAGCAACTTTCAATGCGCACAAATTGTTCTGGAATTTTAGTTTCACCTAAGCATCTTCTGACAGCTGGAAATTGTATTACTGAGCACTATTGCTCAAACGATCTTTATTACTGGATGTTTAACTACGATCTTAAAGAAGATAAACCGTTTAATATTAAGCACCGTAATACTAATTTTTATAAGTGTGAAAAAATTGTAAAGCGCTACTACGATCCTAACAATGCAATCAGCTACACTCTTCTAGAGCTAAAAAAAGAAGTTAAAGGTGTTGAGCCAGTAAAACTCAGACAATCCGGCGATCTTAGTCCAGGGGAAGAACTAATAGTTCTAGGTCATCCTCAAGGCCTGCCTTTAAAAATTGCTGACAATATTCAAACTTATGATCAGAACGATACACACTTTCTTTTAAACTCAGATATCGCAGGTAGCACTCGTGGAGCGGCCATCATCAACGCTAAAAGCTATGAACTTGAGGGAATCATGATCCATGGCACACCTAACTATGCTGAAGTTGGGGCCAATAGCTGTAAAAATATGCCTGTTTACGAGAATAATCAGGCCCAAGAGTTAGGTATTAAAGCGGCATTATTCAAAGATCTGGTAAATGATTTAAATAGACTCTAATTTTTACCTGCGACAATTTGCGGCAGTGCCAATTTGGAGCTTTTGTCATAGAATCTAGCGTATTAATTAAACCTTGGAGTCCCTATGAAAGAAGCTCTTATTAAAAAAATTCTTGCGGCCAAAACAGCGAAGGGAAATTACCGTCCAAAATGTTGCATGGTAATGGGCAAGAAATAAGAAAATGATTCAGCTCGAAGAAATCATTGAGTACCGTCATCCTCAGGTCATCGCTCGCTTCTGTAAAGAGTACCCTGAGATGGCGGAGCAATCTGAAATTATTTTCGAAGACCTTATGCGCTTTTTCTGGGCCTCAAAAAAACATGAGGCCGATAAAAAATTAACTCCACAAAATCCCGCTCTCGATTTTATTTATATTATGGACGAAGAAATGAAAGGCATCGATTTGATGTGGCATATCTTTCTTCTTTATACTCAAGATTATGCAGATTTCTGCCAAAAGTATTTTGGCGTATTTCTTCATCACCTACCAGACATTGTGGACCCAGAAGTTGATGAGACCGCAAAGTTTGAAGAGAACTTAGAAAAGTTTTTAAATTATAGTTATGACGCCCTCGGAGAGGACGTCATAAAAAGATGGTATCTCGTTTAAACTTGTCCTGCTCCACCGTCAGCAAAAATTTCAGCCCCAGCAATATAACTTGAATCATCACTTGCTAGAAACAAAGCAACCTTTGCCATTTCATCAGCCGTCCCAAATCTTTTGATTGGAGTCGTTGATGCCATATGGGCCGTGAATCCATCTAAGTCTTGTGCAGGCATTCCCATTTTTGAATAGATTGGTGTCTCAATTGGACCGGGAGAAAGAACATTAAAGCGCACATCTTGCACCGGGATCTCACCCGTCCATGATCTTGCAAAACTTCTTACTGCAGCTTTTGTTGCTGAATAAACACTGGCGCCAGCAAATCCTTTAACACTTACAACTGAAGCATTTAAAACCACCGTACTTCCCTTTGCTAGTAATGGAAGTGCCTTTTGAACCGTAAAATAGAGACCTTTAACATTTGTATTAAATTGGTTATCAAAAAAATCAGGATCTATAGAAGTCGTTGGAGCAAATAAAGCAACACCAGCATTAGCAAAAAGCACATCCAGCTTTCCGTACTTATCTTTAATATGAGCATATAAACGATCAAGATCAGCAACTTTGCTCACATCAGCTTGAACAATATCAAAATGCGCCCCATACTCTTTTTTGGCCTTCTCATAAGTTTCATTTGAGCGGGCCGTAATAATGACCTTAGCCCCTTCATCTTTAAATAGTTTGGCCGTTGCAAGACCAATCCCTGAGTTCCCACCAGTAACAAGAGCAATTTTTTGATTTAACTTAGACATTTTATTTTCCTTTTTAAGTAGTTCATATTTTCTGAACCGATCAGTTCAATATACTCCGATTAAATAAGCTTGCAATAAAAATATTGAACTGATCGGTTTTTTATGGTAAAATGCCTAACATGGGAAGAATAAAGGGTTTTAGCCGTAATGATGTCCTCGAAGCCGCTATCCAAGTCTTTTGGAAGAAAGGTTTTGCTGATACCAGCCTCAAAGATCTTGAGCTGGCCACTGGGGTGAACAAATCAGGCCTTTATTCAGAGTTTAAGGACAAAGATGATCTCTTCCTTGAGAGCCTTAAGCATTACCAATCTCACACGGCCATTGTAGATATTCTCACTACTGCTCCTCTGGGTTGGCATAATATTGAAAATTTTCTTAAGGCCAATATGACATGCAAAGGTCAGAAGGGCTGTTTTCTTGCTAACACTCTTAGAGAATATTCAATCATTCCTCAGAAAGTAAAAAACCTTATTGAGCAAAATTCAAAACAAATGAATGAAATGGTTTTAAATAATATTAAAGCTGCTAAACCCAAGAAAGATCCTCAGATGCTCACTTCATTAATTCTTACTTTTGCCAGTGGAATTAGTTTAAAACTCAATGTCATGAAGCCAGAAGTTCTTATGCCTGAAGTAGAGAGTTTTTTGAAGTTAGTGAGAGATTAATAGTGTATTCTATACATATGAATGCTTTAAAAAAATTCCAAGATAATTGTAAAAACTCTCCCCTCTTTATTCCACTTGAGCAGTACGCTTTTGAATACAAGCACTCCTTAGCGGCCCAGACTTTAACTATGACGGCCATCATTCATGGGAACGAAATTGGAGGCCTTGATATTTTAAATGAACTGGTCAGACAAATTGTCGAAGATGAAATCAAGCCCACTATTAATATTAGATTTATTCTTGGAAATATAGAAGCCTATCAGCAGGGTAAAAGATTTCTTGAAACTGATTTAAATCGTTCTTTTTCAGTTTCTGAAGTTCAATCTCTGGAAGAAAAACGTGCTGAACAAATTGAGCGCTACCTTCCTGGATCAGACCTTTTCTTGGATTTTCATCAAACCATTGAACCTACGGCTTCTGCATTTATGATTTTTACTTACCACGAAAAAAATATTCGTTTTGCACGAGCTCTTAATGAAACTCTCCCTATTGTGACCTATGCTAACTTCAGTAATCTTGCCAAAGGAAGGACTTGTTCTGCTACGGCCATGTCTAAAGGTATTCCTGCTGTGACTATTGAAACAGGAGAGAAAGGCCATAATAAAGATCAATTAGACCTCGGGCTCTCAATTGCAAAAAAAGCGATTCAGATTTTAGAAACAGGAATTGATTTTTTAATGAATCCAATTAAGTTTGAGAATACTTTTACTTGGGGAGAGACAATTAAAAATCCTGATTTCTCTTTAGAGCTTGTTCAAAGATTTCAAAACTTTCAGTTAGTAAAAAAAGATGCTGTGATTGCTAAGAATACAAAAGTTGAAGTGAAAGCACCTTATGAAGGGGCCATACTTTTTCCAAAATATGATGAGCAAAGATTGGCCTCTCCAGAATTGGTGCGAATTTTAAAAGCAGTAAATTCAGTGGATGAACTTTAAGCAATCACCCTGTGTTTTGCTTCCCATTCATTCATGGCTTCATCAATAAGATAACTAATCTCAACAGTAGTAAGCCCTTCTAGCTCAGCAGAAGAAATAATGTTTTTAAATTTTCTTTTTAAAACGGGTTCATCAAGCCGTGATCTTGCTTCGAGCTCGCACTCTAGAATAACTTCTTGAATCATTTCTTTGTAGAGAGAGATGAGGGACTGGTGAAAATAATCAGTTGTTTTGGCATTCATAGAAACTCCTTAACAAATGTCTTAAGAGTATTCTAACAAATCGGGCCTAACATATGGAAACAAAGTAATTAATTAAAATTATAATGTATGTTAACGATGATTCATTTGAACTCGCTAACATACCAAAATTTATTCTGCCTCAGCACTCACACCTTCAACCGCTGCAAAATACTGAACCTTCTCACCAATTAGGTAGCCAGCAGAAAGTCCCGTTCCTAACTCATCCACAGAGAATACACTCTCCGGTAAATTAAGAGATATCCGCACTTTCTCCATCGTGAGTGGTGCAAATGGATGAAGCATGATCATAAGATTTTTTAGAATATAAAAACATGTAAAGAGTGCATCTTTGCGCCCTTCTAGATCAGCTCTGTCATCATGTGGTTTGTATTGAACAAAAAAACTATTAATCAATCGAGCATAGTTTTCAATTTGTCCAAGCAGAGTAATATGATCGCCCTTCTCCATATTTTTCACATAGAGCTGAACAATCTTCATTGTTTCTTTTTCAGCTTTATCTAGCAGTTTCCCCTCAGGAACTTTTCCACCAAACTGAGAATGAACAGCAGAGATTGGTTTTTCAATCGACGCATTCATAGGCCCTGCTAAAAACTTATTTCTTTCTTTGAAAGTATTAAAATCAAAATTTGAGGCCTTCTCAGCAATCCCTAAAGTTGAAAGAAAATATCTTACTTGATCAGGGTCATAACCCATCTCCTCAGTAAGTTGATCTCCACTATAGAAGTTTCCACGAGACTTACTCATCTTTTCTCCATCCACCATCAAATGGAATACAGAGTAGACATCAGTCATCGTATAATTATCTTGAACACCTAACCACATCGCCCCCTGCATGAGCACGTAGAAATAAACATTATCTTGTCCCAAGAATTGAAAGATTCTAGCTTCTGGATCTTTCCAGAAACGCTCCCACTCATTTGAATCGCGACCTTGTTTGGCAAGGGCCACTTTCGTGAACGAAATCGGTGCAATAAGTGAATCTGGCCACACATAGAGTGTTTTGCCTTTCATCTCTGGATCTATTTCTTCTGGAACAGGAATCCCCCATGTCACATCACGAGTGATTGAACGGTGGGCCCAGCCATCAAGCAGCTGAGTCGGAATAGAAGCATCCGCCATCATCTTAAGCCCAGTATTAAAATCAGCTTTGTTCTCAAATTGAACAACAACTTTTTTCCCTGGAGCATATCTTGATTTATGTTTTGGAAGTGAAGCACGCATTTCTTTGAACGCAGGCTCATGAGTATTATCAAATTGAAACGCAGGTTGAACTGTTTCAAAGACTTCGTTGAAGACACCTTTGCGCCATTTATTTTGTTTTGATTTAATCCAATCAAGAAGCTGATCAGAAACTTTCCACATATTAAGCCACAAGTGAGCTGTCTCTTTTAAAACAGGAGTGGCATCAGAGAGTGAAGACTTAGGGTTAATAAGCTCACTTGGATCATATTGAGTCCCACACACTTCACACTCATCACTATAAGCAGATTCGTTTGTACAATTTGAATTCGGACATTTCCCTGTGACATTTCTATCTTGAAGGAAACGACTAAGCTTTGGATCAAACCACTGCATGGTTGATTTTTTCTCAAGCATTCCATTTTTATAAAGCTTTCTCATGAAGTCCTGAGAAGTCTCTTTATGAACGGGATAACAATCTGGTTGAGAAGTTCCAGAAAAAATATCGTATGAGATTCCATAACGAGTCGTTGTTTCAACTTGCTTATCATGAATCATATCGATGAACTCACGAACTGGTTTTCCAGCCTTTAAAGCCGCCACTTCTGATGTCGATCCATGATCATCGTTTCCTGAGACAAAAAGAACATTCTGTTTTCCGATGAGCATACGCATATAGCGGGCCATAATATCTGGCGGAACCATCGCGCCTGCGAGATGTCCAAGATGAAGTGGCCCATTCGCGTAAGGCATCCCTCCCGTAACCACGGCCGTCTTGGGACGGTTCAGGCGCTGAAGGACTTCTTTCACATTTTGAGGAGGCGTAAATTGAGGTTTGTTCATAGAGAATATTGTAACCATTTGAGGTCTATTCCGCCATATTATTTATCTCTCAAAACCTCTTTTATATGATCCCCGAAAAATTTTTCCTAGTGCAACTCCACATTTAAGTTGCTGATTT
>DZBG01000087.1 GCA_022729855.1 Bdellovibrio sp. | reverse complement strand
TTATTGACTTAAATTAAGACCGATTTTGTGTCATAGGTGCTCGGACAGGACAGAACATCATCACATTTTGAATTTGTTGATGGTGCCTGTGTGCCAACACTTATGACTTCAAATGCGTATCATGAAAAATTTAAAACGGTCACAACAACAACAACTTATTCAAAACAAGAATGTGAACAAGTTGAAACTGTTTTCTTAAAGCACCAAAAGAAAATGAATGAGTGTCAGTCTTATGAGGCCAAAGAAATGCAAAAAGACTGGAGTACTATCTATGGTGGTTCTATGAACGGCATGAGTGGTTATGGTATTGGCATGGGAATGGGATTTGGTGGATACGGTGGTTATGGCATGGGCGGAAGTTCAATGTCTCAACTTCAACAAAAAAAGAACCTGTGTGATATGTACAAATCAATGGGTGGACCTGGTGGTTACGTAGGTGGAGTTAACGGCGGAATCAGCTCAGGATCATCTTCTTCAAAGGCTTCAAATCAATAATTAGCTCTCAAGGGGAGTCTTGCACTCCCCTTTTTTTTGTAATCACGGTGTAGCATTCACAGGTGCTACAGATCCTCATCACTCTCACTCAATTCTCATCAATCTTATTCTTATTCATGCTAGAAAGTGTCATCAATCTTCAAAGGAGAAAACGATGAAAACTTTTTTAGCACTAATGATATTACTTAGTGGAATTTCAGCATTCGCAGCTCAAGTTGAATGTGGTGCGGCCGATGATTATAATATTGAAAATGCTACAAGCTCAGCACGAGATCAGCTCAATTCAAAAATCAGAAGATATGAGGCCGGAAAAAAAGACGAAGGTCAAAGCTCTCAAAAGGCGACGATTAGCAATTTAGTCGTCACTCAAACGGCTTATAATGGTGAAGTGAGTATTTCGATTTGTGTGATCTTGAATTAGATAAGAAATAAGAAAGGGCCCCTGCACAGGGCCCTTTTTTGGATTCAAAACTAAGTCCAGAAATCCTTCTCTGGTAATATCATCCGTGATTATCTTTATTCTTGTTTCCTACTTATCATTCTAAAGAAAACTTAAGGCGATCATAAAGTTTAATATTCTTACTTTTTCTCACTCCCTTAAATAAAAAGAGCCAGTATTTCTACCGGCCCTTTCGTTCTAATAATATCTGGGAGTTACTAAGATTTTTGAGTCTCTCTTAAGGCCTCTGCACGCAGATCCTTACGAAGAATCTTTCCAACATTAGATTTTGGCAGCTCTTTTCTAAATTCTATCATCTTAGGAATTTTGTATGATGTCAGGTTCTCACGACAAAATTTGATTAATTCATCCGTTGTGAGGCTCTCGTCTTTTTTCACAACAAAAACTTTTACAACTTCACCTGATTTATCATCTGGAATACCAATAGCAGCACATTCAAGAACTTTTGGGTTCTGACAGATCACATCTTCAAGCTCATTTGGATAAACATTAAATCCAGAAACTAAGATCATATCTTTTTTACGGTCAACAATTTTTGCATATCCTTGCTCATTCATGAAACCAAGATCTCCAGTGCGGAAGAAACCATCCTGGGTCATAACTTTTGCCGTTTCTTCAGGACGTTGCCAGTAACCTTCCATCACCTGAGGACCTTTAATACAGATCTCCCCTATCTCACCTAAGAGCATCGTTTTCCCATTATCATCTTTAATTTCAACATCAGTTGATGGAATAGGAAGTCCAATGAGTCCATTATAATCTTTCAGCGTCATTGGGTTGATACAGGCTGCAGGAGAAGTTTCTGTAAGTCCGTAAGCTTCGATAAGAGGGCGTCCAGTCACTTGCTTCCATCTTTCGGCCACAGATTTTTGAACGGCCATCCCACCACCTAAACTTACTTTAAGAGTTGAGAAATCAAGTTTTCTAAAATCTTCTGAATTAAGAAGACCATTAAATAAAGTATTCACACCAGTGATGGCGGTAAATTTCCATTTACTCATCTCTTTGACAAAACCAGGAATATCACGTGGATTTGTAATAAGAACATTTAAGGCCCCAATGGAATTGAAGATAAAGCAGTTCGCTGTCAGAGAGAAAATATGATAAAGCGGAAGCGGAGTAATGATAATTTCTTGGCCATCAACAATGAAGTTTTTAATCCAAGCACGGGCCTGAAGCATATTGGCCACGATATTTTTATGAGAGAGAATCGCTCCTTTTGCTACACCAGTTGTTCCACCAGTGTACTGAAGAAAGGCAATATCATCTTTTGTCACAGAGACAGGTTTAAATTTATCAGCTTCACCTTTTGAAACACATTCTTTAAAAGAAATGCTATTGGGAAGAGAAAAAGCAGGAACCATTTTCTTCACGTTCTTAATCACAAAATTCACAATATAATTTTTGGGAAATTTCAGCATATCTCCAATTTCCGTCACAATCACATGCTTCACTGGATTTGATGCAATAATTTTCTCAAGTGTATGCCCAGAGTTCGCAAAAATAATAATCGCTTTTGAACCTGAGTCTTTCAACTGATGTTCAAGTTCTCTTGGCGTGTAAAGTGGATTCACGTTTACAGCAATCATTCCCGCTCTCAAAATACCAAAAAGAGCGATAGGATACTGAAGAATATTTGGCATCATCAGTGCGACACGATCGCCTTTTTGAAGATGCAAATGGTTTTGCAAATAACTTGCAAACTTACGACTTAAAATATCAATTTCAGCATAAGATAATGTCGTTCCCATATTATGGAAGGCCGGTTTATCACTGAATTTTTTGAATCCTTGCTCGAAAATAGCTTTAACCGATGAGTACTCGTTAATATCGATTTCAGCTGGAACACCCTGATCGTAGCTTTTGTGCCAAATTTTATTCATCATTTTAGACTCCTATTTATCTCTAAGTATACGTGAGCAAGGTGATTAACTATGAGTGTTAATCACCTAAATATATGAGTAATTAAATAAAGTGAATCACTCGGCTTTGTTGCGAACGACAAACCTCACTGAGGCCGGCAAAATATCTGTTGGTAAGTCCATAAATTGCGCATGAGGCACAAAGGCAAAGTGTGCATAGTAATAGAAAAAAATAATCTCAAGCCCTGCATTCTTGAGCTCACTTTCTAGGTCAAGTGAGTCAAGTATTTTTCGAATGGGCGTCCATTCTCCAAATCTTTGCCAGAGAACAAATTGTGGATCAAACATAAAGCCATCTGGAATGAAGAGACTTTTTTTATAGACCATCGTCTCGCAAACAAAGATTCCATCCGTTTTTAAACTCTCTTTCAGAGTTTGATAATAAGAAGTTCTATCAGCGTTCCCAGTAATACAGTGGAGCAAGTGTGAGTCCACAATGATATCGAATTTTTGATTGAACTGAATATCTGGATGTGTGACATCTGCTATCTCAGCTTTCACTTTTGCCCCAGAGAACTCAATAAGCCTCTTAGACATCTCAATAGCTGAATGTGAAAAATCAATATTCACAACTGAAGCACCAAGCTTAGCAAGTAAAAAACTTAGTCCTCCATGGCCTCCCCCAGTTTCAAGAATAGTCATGTCCTCCCAATTTTTGTCGGGCATGAACTGAGTTTTAATCTCTAAGACATAATTATACAAACCCCGAGCATTTCTCTCTGCTTCTTCGAGGACTTCGTTTAACGGTCTAGATTCTGGGTAGGCCTGGTAGGCACTTTCATAATAGTTTTGTATCATCATAAAAAAGTGTAAGATGTCTTCCATGACAGCGCAAAAACATTTTTATCTATTTCGTGGTTTAATTCGTGAAGCGGCCCATTGGGGTGATTTTTTGGACTATCTCCAAAAGGGATACCCAGACGCAAAGATCTCAACCATCGATATTCCTGGTGCCGGTGAGTATTTCAGGACCCCTTCCCCACTATCCATTAGAGAAATGGTTGAGCAAATGAGACTCTCTTTTAAAGCAAAAATGCAAATAGGGGAGGAGAATATTCTTGTGGCCATCTCTTTAGGGGGAATGATTGCTGCCAATTGGATGGAGAATCATCAAGAAGATTTTCATCGCTGTATTCTCATTAATACGAGCTATAACGACTACTCCCCTCTCTATGATCGCTTAAAACCCTCTGCTCTCCTTTATCTTTTAAAAGTTCCCACACTCAAAGGCCGAGAGAAAGAAGCCCATATCTTAAAGCTTGTGAGTAATAACTCAGACAGATTTCATTCAACTCTTGATCTATGGGACAAGGTTCAGAAGTCCAGACCAGTTTCATTAAAGAATACAATAAGACAATTAGTGGCCGGGGCCAGATTTAGCAGTCATGGTTTTAAACCTAAAATTCCAGTTTTGATTTTAACAGCAACTAATGACCGTATGGTCAGTGCTCACTGTTCGGAGAATATTGCGAAAGCTTGGAAAGCACCTATTTATCACCATCCCACTGCGGGCCATGACTTAAGTGCCGATGACCCTGAGTGGATAGTAGAGAGAATTAAAGAAGCGAATTTCTAATTTCTAATAAGCTCATTTTTAAGATTATCAAGTGTGACTTTGCGAGCAATATTAAGAGGAAGGATGACTAGTTTCCCAGCATCATCTTTTCTCATAATATAGTTAAGCTGAGAATCCCCTGTTTTAAGAGTCAGAATTCCCTCATGATTATTCATTTTATTTTTTTCAATAAGAGTTTTTAAGATATCAGGATCTGATCTCACTTGATCAAGACTCTTCTGATCCACAACAATCTCTTTTGTCTGAAAATGCTTACTCTTAATTGTAGACTCCTGCATCTCTAGTGCATTTCCTACTACAAGAATATTTGAATTAGATGTACTGGCCACTGAATCCACCAGACCTGAAACACTCTTATCAGTATAGATACTTAAAAGGGCGTCGTTACTGCTTCTAGACGTAAAGGCCTTAGAATCAATTGATTTTGATCCATTAATTGTTGGGACGCTGTGGAATGAACTGTCACCATAAAGATTATCAAATACTTTTGACGGTTGAACAGACTGAGCGCCAAGTCCCTGTTGAGTTGCACTCGAAACTTGTGGTGCGACACCTTTATAATCAGTCGAAGCCGGAGATCTATTTACTGGAGCTGCAGCATCATCACCTTTACCGGCCACCTTCGAATCAGAACCTTTATCGAGTTGGGCCTTCAATAGATCTGACTGCCCTTTTAATTCTTCAAGTTGTTTTCTCAGAAGAGCAATCTCTTCATCTTTTTTAGCATCAGAAGAGGCAACCTTTGATTTCTCATAACTATCCAGTCGTTGCTCAATTTGAGACATACCTTTATCAACAGATGCTTTTGCTGAGCTGACTTGAGATGGATCTGTATTATTAAAATCAGCAGGATAAATATTATTCACAGGAAGATTTCCCTGCATATAATTTTGAACATTATTATCAACGACTGGAGAGCTAATAGTTGTTGCTGCTTTATTTAAACTACTAGAAATTTGCCCCATAATATCTGAGCTACCAGACTGAGAAGGGATGGCCATATTTCCTGATGGTAATCCTGCCCCACTTGATGATTTATTTTTAGCATAGTTTGCTAAAGCATTAAATAAAGTATCATCTCCAGAATCTTCAAATCCCTCAGTCATACTTGCAATAAATTCGGCATCTTTCTCTTTTTCTTCTCTAGACTCAATATCAACTAAGCCGTCAGTACTAAATCTAGTAACAGCATCAATATTTTTAGATTCTTCTTCAGAAAAAGCTGCTACATAATAACTTGTAAGAATTGATTCCGCCTGAGACCCTGTCCCACAAGCCTTGGCCTTTTCGTCATCATTTTTAAAATGAAATTTAATTTTATCTTTTTTAGGTCCTACACCTTGATTGTGACAAACTGCATTTTTGAATTCTTCACGAGAGATTTCAGTATTTTTACCAAGCTTAAATTTTGAATCAAGTTTATGTTTTCTCTTGCAGATATTTTCTGCTGATTTTAAATAAGCTTCAATCCTGCCAGCCTCAAGTAATCTATCGTTTTGCATATAATCGAGGGCCAGTCCAAGATTCTTTTCATTAATTAACTGATCCTCAGTCTTGAAATCACCATGAGTATTAGCAGCCCCTGCACAGATTTCCTGATATGACTTTTGACATTCAACAACCAGTTTCTCTTGGTAAGAAGTGGCTCCTGTCATAATAGAGCCTTCTGAGCTTAAACTTCTAGAGAGTTCACTACACATAAAAGGAGCTGTTTTTCCTTCATACATAAACTTCTTATTGACTAGCGCAGTATTAGTGTAAAACGATGCTGAGTTTGGAATCTTCATTGTCCCATCAGGATTAAAGACTTCACCCATGATCTTTGTTTTTTTATTGGCTTCGTCTGCAATCATTTGCTGCACTTCTGGATCATCTTTCAGTGATTTTACTTTTGATCTCATATCACCAGGGATCAATGATTCAAATATGCTATTGAACTTGCGCAAGCCCTCTTTAGGGTCCTTTGCCATGATTGATTTCCAGTAAGGGTTTTGTGCAGAATAAACCTTAAGACTTGAAAAGCTATCTACTAGTGACCCATCGTGAAGTAGACTCGCTATTTTCTCTTTCATTACTGGAGACTCATTTCTAAAATCAAAGACATTAATAGAGACTCCTGATAGAATTTTTTGAATGATAAGGTCTTTGGCATCCAAGTCTAGAGAAGTCGCATTGGGGTTAATTTTTGACTGGTACTTAATGAAATTAATCCCCTCTTGAGTGGGAATTTCTGAATCAGGAATAAAATTGTCGTAACTAAAACAACTATTATACTCTCTTGCTTCCTGAGGAATATTGGCGTTGCTTGAACCGCGCTCATCCTCATGTCTAGCATCAGTATTTTTATTATTCTTATTTCTGGCTTTCTGGTATGTAACTCTGCTCTCCTGCTCTTTCTGAACATTTGCAACTCTTTTATCACAATCAATTTTGTCTTCGGGACTGAGATGTTCTACATCCAGACAATCTTTATCCTTATAAATTTTTGTATTTGAAAGTATTGCTTTTTTACCAGCAACTTCTAACCCCTGAGCGGCTTTTTCTTGTTCAATAAAGTTAAAATTAACAGCGGCATAATTGATAGGTACTGACTTGTCTTTTTTCACACTGATACAACTACAGACCTTTTTTATATCTGGATCAAAACGACATTGATTGACACCTTGGCTATAACAACTATTCACTGAACCATAATAAATTCCATCTATTATTGCTGTTCCAAATTTGTTCACATGATTAAAATCAGAAGTGACATCACACTGAAAGAGCTTCTTATCATTTTCACCACAATCCATTGATTTTAAATTCTGGGCATTCTCATTAAGCATATTTGTAAGACCCGCAATACCACCAGCAGTTGAGGCGCCACCCAGACCCATATAGTTTGAAGGTTTATTTTTACTGCCGTAATAATTACTTAATGGACTTACTGGCTTCTTTTGATAAACACCAAGCAAACCTGTTCCTGTTTGAGCATAACTTCCCAAACTTAAAAATAAGATTGTTAAGCTAAAAATAAATTTGGTTTTCATCATAAAGAGTGTCCTATAATAGAAGTTCCCAATAACCTTATCGAATCAATTGACTAAAACTTGAATATTTACAAGTTTAGCTCAGGTATGATTAACTTCTATGTACTTACACTTTTACTCATTTTTTCAACAAGTTAGCTTAATGTTAACGCCAATAAAAGATGGCATAAATCCATGGATAGGCCAAAAAAAACACCTTTAAATCATGAATGGCGCTCCACTGATGATGGGACACTGACCCTATTTTCAATGAATTATCAGGAAAGCTGCCACTCAACTGCTGGCGCCAAGAATGAAACTCAGTTTCACTATATTGAAGGGTGCTCAATTGTTGAGACTTATAAAACAAGAGACTCTTTTACTCTTCTTGAAGTGGGATTCGGAACTGGACTAGGCCTTGAGCTCACGGTTCAGGCCCTTCGAGATCAATCAACAAAACCGGCGAGGCTCATCTCAACAGAAATTGATGAGAGTCTGGTGGAGTTTTTAATCGCAGAGTCTTCATTTCCTTATTTAAAAAATCTACAAAAAAATGGTTATTACTATCAAGGAAAGTTTGAGCAATTTGAGATCATCATCTTGGTCGGTGATGCAAGAAAAACTGTTCCTCAATTTTTCTCTGAAAATAATATTTTGATCGATGCTATCTATCAGGATGCTTTTTCTCCTCGAAGAAACCCAGATCTCTGGACCGTGGAATGGTTTAGTGACCTAAAGAAAATCTCACACCAAGAAGTAAAACTTTCAACCTACTCCTCTAGTTCATCTATGCGAAAAAGTTTAGTTGAGTCGGGATGGAAAATTACCAAAGGGCCGAAGTTTGGTGAAAAACGATCAAGCACCAGGGCCACACTACAAGGAACGAGTCATCAAGAAATATTAGATCATTTAGCTCGCTCTCCTGTGAGTGCGATTACCGATGCTACCTGTGCTGAATTTAAAAATGGAAACACTAATGACAAAAAATAATATTTGCGAACTCCTCTCAATTAAATACCCCATCATTCAGGCTGGAATGGTTTGGGTTTCAGGGGCAAAACTCGCAGCCGCTTCTGCGAATGCAGGAATTCTGGGAGTAGTCGGAGCCGGCTCAATGTCCCCTGAACTCTTAGATCTTCACTTAAAAAAAGCAAATCTCCTAACCGGAAATAAAAAAAACTTAGCAGTAAATGTTCCCCTTCTTTACTCAAAAACCAAAGAGCAACTTGAAGTTTCCCTTAATAATGGAATTCGAATTTTTATCACTTCCGCTGGAAGCCCAAAAACTTATACCTCATGGCTTAAAGATCAAGGGGCCATTGTTATTCATGCGACTTCATCTCCTGAGCTTGCTCTTAAATGTGAAAACGCTGGAGTCGATGCTGTGATCGCTGAAGGCTTTGAGGCCGGTGGTCATAATGGACGTGACGAAATTTCCACATTTGCTCTTATCCCCCAAGTGGTAGATGCGCTTAGTATCCCAGTCATTGCGGCCGGTGGAATTGCTGATGCCAGAGGGATGGCCGCTGCTTTGATATTAGGAGCAAGTGCCGTTCAAATGGGAACACGGTTTGTGAACACGATAGAATCAAGCGCTCATCAAAATTTTAAAGAGGCCATTTTAAAAGCCAGCCCCTCTGAAACGATGCTGATGATGAAGAAGTACGTACCTGTAAGATTATTAAAAAATACTTTTTATGATGAAATTAAAAATCTAGAAGACCAATGTGCCACTCAAGAAGACCTTATCAAACACCTGGGCCATGGGAGAGCTAAAAAAGGGATGCTTGAAGGTGATCTTGTTCATGGAGAGTTAGAAATTGGACAGATTGCAGGAATGATTAAAGACATTCCTAGTGTGCATGATTTAGTTCATCAAATAATAAATGATTACTCGAAGCTCACACTTTCAAAATTCTAGAACGCCTGAACTTGAAGCGTTCTTTTTAAATCATCAAGCCTAGACTTACGAGCGATATTCACGGGAACAACGAGTAGTTTTCCTTCGTTATCTTTTCGAACAATATAATTAGCGGCACTTGTTGTGGAAGCTCTTAAAGTCAGAAGTCCAATATGGTCAATTTTTTTATCTGTAAAGAAGGCCTTAAGCTTTTCTGGATTAGATCTAATTTCATCAAGAACAATTTGGTCCACATGCATTTCTTGACGTGAGAACTTTGTCTCACCTGCTTCAGTTATTTCAATTGGAGAAGTCATCAGAATCATATTTCCAGACCCCGACTCTCCATTCTGAAACACTGATTTTATGGCCTGGTTTCCATAGATCGCATTTAAAGCATCATTACTTCCACTAGCATCAATGATTTGTCGATTGATCATGGCCGACTGTCCAAGTGGAGCAGTTGGGTGAAAATTTGCATCACCAAAATAGTGATCATAAACCTTACTTGGAGTTTGCTCCGCTAAGCTCGGGACAGAAGCAATTTGTCTATTTATACTTTTGTCATGAACTTGATCCGGGGCACTTGAAGCAGGGAGGGCCGCAACCACTTCAGCAGGCTGGTGGTCTTTATCGTCAATCAATTTATTGATTGATTTAGAGTAATCCTTAAGCGAACTTAACTCCTGCTTTAGCTTCTCTATCTCTGCATTCTGTGCGTTTGTTTTTTCTATTTCCTGATCATGCACTAATTTATCAAGACGCTTTTGAATATTATTCACTCCAGAATCGGCCATACTTTTTTGCTCAACAAGACTCTCAGTATTTGTCATATGTGGGACAAAGGCAGAAAGACCATAGTTTTGTGCTACTTCCGGCGCTATTTTCCCTAATGCTAGATTTGCCTCATCAACCACTGATTTTTGATTCTGAGACGGAACTTCTCGAGAGACACTGGCCACAGAATTAGGAACAAGCGCATTTTCGAGTTTAGTTTGAGTCGCCACTTCATTTAATAACTCAGAATTCCCAAGGGCCGAAATATTATTTTTCTGATTTTCTTTAATAGCGGAAATAATATTCTTACGATTGTCCTGAGTATTATGTCCAAGAGCGATACTTTTTGCAAGATTTGAGATGTTTGCATCAGAATGAACTTCAATATTAGAATAAACTTGCGCAAACTGATCGACAAAGTCTACATCTTCAGTTGAGCCTTTACTGTGCTCTTGTTCTTCATGAACCAATTTTTGATCCACAACATTTTTCAAGAAAAAGCCCATCAATTTTTGCTTATCCTTACACAGAGACTTATCATTTTTCCCTTTAATGGAAATCGTCTCTTCCACACAAAGCATCTTTTTAAAATCCATAAAGTTAATGACTTCTGGTAATGGCCCCACGATTTGCCCATTACTATTATCAAGTCTTTTTGTGTCTGAGCAGATTTTTTTTGTCACATCTTTATAACGATCCATCACATAGGCGTTGTGCTGTCCGGGCTCAATCGACACACTTTAGGTCATAATTTAAGTCAAAAGA
>DZBG01000086.1 GCA_022729855.1 Bdellovibrio sp. | reverse complement strand
GGCCGTGGATTTATATTATTTCAGTTGATTATGATTAAATGAGGACACGCCCTAAGATCATCTTAACAAATTTGGAGGGCCAAATGACATCTTGGATCACACTAAAGCTAAAAACAAAGCTTCTTCTCCTGACCGCCTTCATGTCCGCTATCATTTTAGTAGTATCAGTTAACTCTTATATGGGGCTCAAAAAAGTAAATCAATCTACTAAGGACATCACTGAGATCTCGATTCCCAACCTACTCTCTTTTTCTAAAATGGACTTAGCATTTAGATCCCTAAGAATTGAGCTGAGAACACTAGGTCTTCCAGATCTAACACAAGCTCAAAAAGATGAGACACTGAGAGGGATCACAAAATACATTGAAGAATTTGAAGCGGCGAAAAAAGAATATTTAAAATTAGATTTTTTAGACGGTGAAAAAGAATTATTTGAGCCACTGGCCAAAGAATGGGAGGACTTTAAAGTCCTTGGTGGAGAAATCCTAAAATACAATGCTTCCCCACTGCCTCAAGACAAAGAAAAAATGATTAATATATTTAAAATTGACTGCCCTCGCTCTGCAGAAAGAGTAAGTATTGTGATGCTAGCTCTCAATAATTTCCATCAAGAAGTAGCAAAGAAATTTATTCAAGCTGCTGAAGAAAAAACAGCGGCAAGCAATTTAATGAATTTAACAATTGGTGCCATTGGTATCTTTTTAGGAATTGTGATCGGATATATTGTTTCAAACAAAACATCTGAATCAATCTCAAAACTAGCTTCTTCACTTTTTGCGAACTCAGAAAGAGTAGCAAATGCTTCAACCCAGATTGCCACATCATCAACTCATCTCTCAGAAGCAGCGACTGAACAATCAGCTTCTCTTGAAGAGACAGCCGCTTCTCTTGAAGAAATTACTGCCATGATCAAAAAAGCAGCAGAGAGTGCCAATCAGACCTTTTCAAGTTCAGAGCAATCTCAGCAGAAGGCGAATCAAGGACGTGGAGCTGTTGATGAAATGGTTCAATCAATGGAGCAGATCAATCAAAGTAATCAAAATATTATGAATCAAATTAATACTAGTAATGAGCAATTAGGAGAAATCGTAAAAGTGATTCAAGAGATTGGGACAAAAACTAAAGTCATTAATGATATTGTTTTTCAAACAAAACTCCTCTCTTTTAATGCGTCAGTGGAAGCAGCTCGCGCTGGAGAGCATGGAAAAGGATTTGCTGTTGTCGCTGAAGAAGTAGGTAATCTTGCCCAAATGAGTGGGAATGCTGCCAAAGAAATTAGTGAAATGCTTGATGGAAGTATTCACAAAGTTGAATCAATTGTTAAAGATACTAAATCTAAAGTAGAGGGATTAGTTGATACAGGGAAAAGCAAAGTTGATCAGGGAATGAGAGTGGCTTCAAACTGCTCAAATATTCTAAGCGAGATTGTTCAAAATGTTTCTCATGTTTCAAATCTCGCCCGAGAAATTTCTCAAGCAACCAAAGAGCAATCTCAAGGTGTTGAAGAGATTAATAAGGCCATGGCCCAGCTTGATTCAGTGACTCAACAAAATACGACTTCAAGTAATGAAGCGGCTCTTGAAGCTCAAGGATTATCAACAAGTGCGGATGAACTTAAGTCCCTTATTCAAGATCTCGTTTTTACAGTTGAAGGTAAAACAAGTTCTAATTTAAGTTCTAATGTATCAGAGAAAAGAGTGGCAGCAAAACCTGCACAAAAGAATACGAAGATACATCAAACATTAAAAAATGTGACTCCAATCACTGCTGCCAATAATAAAACTAAGAGTTATGAGGCATCAATACCTAATTTCGACGACCCAAGATTTAAAGAAATCTAGTATTTAATACAATGAGGCCCCATTTCGGGGCCTCATCACCTATCAATATACAAATCCCCCTTAATTTGCTATTTTTCCTATTCATCACAAATACGAATAGGATTTCAAGACATGGTTCATAAGCCGCGCTGCACCTTCGCTATCATCTCCCATCCCGATGCGGGAAAGACGACAATGACCGAAAAACTACTTTGGTTTGGTGGAGTTGTTCGTGAAGCTGGGATGGTGAAGTCCAAAACAGGAGACTACGCAAAGTCAGACTGGATGGAACTTGAAAAACAACGTGGTATTTCTATTACCTCATCTGTGATGAGCTTTGAGTATAACGATCGTGCCCTTCACCTTCTTGATACTCCCGGACATAAGGACTTCTCAGAAGATACTTACCGTACTCTCACTGCAGTTGAATCTGTACTCATGATGATTGACTCTGCAAAAGGTGTGGAGGCCCAAACGATTAAGCTTATGGATGTGTGCCGTATGCGTGATACGCCTATCGCAACATTTATGAATAAGTTTGACCGTGAGGCCATGGACCCTTTTGAACTTCTAGATAATATCGAATCAATTCTCAAAATTCAGTGTATCCCGATGACTTGGCCAATTGGTTCAGGAATCGATTTCAAGGGTGTTTATGATTTAAGATCAAAACAGATTTTGGGATATAAAGATGCTAAAGATCCATTCTCTCCTAATCTGGTTGATGCTTCAAATCTTGATGCCAAACATGTTTTAGATTTTATCGGAGCTGAACTTCTAGTAAAACTTAAAGAAGATCTCGAAATGCTAGAAACACTTATTCCTCCTTTCTCAAAGGAAGAATATCTGAATGGAATTCAATCTCCCGTGTTTTTCGGTTCGGCCCTTCGTAATTTTGGCGTGAAAGAACTCCTTGATATGATCACTGAGGTCGCACCTACTCCAAGACCTCGTGAAGCGAAGCTCGCCCCTTATGATTCAAATGCAGAAGTCATTGAAATTGATCCTTCAGATGATGAGTTCACAGGCTTTATTTTTAAGATTCAAGCAAATATGGATTCAAAGCACCGTGACCGCATCTCATTTATGAGAGTGTGTTCAGGAAAATTTAATCGTAATGATAAAATTTTTCATATTCGTACTGGTAAAGAAATTAAAATTGCCACTCCCCTTATGTTTCAGGCCCGCGACCGCGATATCGTTGAAGAAGCTTTTGCGGGAGATATTATTGGTCTCTACGACACTGGGAAATACCAAATTGGGGATACCTTCTCTCGTGGAAAAAAACTCATTAAGTACACAGGAATTCCAAGTTTTTCTCCAGAACTCTTCATGCGTGTGACTTCTAAAGATCCCATGAAAGCAAAGCATCTTGAAAAAGGTCTTGGCCAATTATCAGAAGAAGGGGCCACTCAGTTATTTATTAGACGTTCAACCAACGAGAAAATGCTCGGTGCTGTTGGGGCCCTTCAGTTTGAAGTGGTAAAATTTCGTCTTGAAGATGAATACAGTGTGAACGCAACTTATGAACCAGTGGCCTGGGCCGGAGTTCGTTGGCTTCGATTTGAAGATCCAAAAGTTCAAAATAAATTTATGGAAGATTACTCGTCAGTCCTTATGGTAGATAAAGAAGAACGTCTTTGTTTTGCTGTTCGTACAGAGTGGGATTTAAGACTCGCTATCGAGAAAAATCCCACAGTGAAGTTTTATAAGAACTCAGATTATATAGAATAAATATTACTGCTTAGCTGCAGACGGATCTTCAGTAGGCTGAGAAGTATTTTCATGGCCACTGAAGTTCTGATAGTCAGCAACACTAATATTTCCAGCTCTCGATTTTAAGAGATCACTACAAGCAGAAGTCTTTACAACAGCGGCATAGCTATCAGAAACATGGCGTCCATTATTGTAAACTTCTTTCAATCTCACTCCTGGATCTGCTCTAAGATACGAGTCACTTGCGAGCCAGTTATTATCGGCAAACTGCTTTAAAACATCCCAAGCAGCAGCTTGAGTTCCTTGACCACCATTATAAAAAATCTTAGTCCAAAAAGCCTTCTCTGTATCAGAGATCGGTCTTTCAAGACCTGCAATTTTTCCATAATCAGGAGATGATGGACCTTTATTTCTATAATAAGCGGCTAGCTCTTTTCTGGCCGATTCAAACTTATCTAAAGAGTTTTTCCAAAGTGCTGCATTGGCAAAAGTTTGAGATTCAGCAGTTTTGTACTGAGTTCTTCCTCCATCACCTTTTGTAGGACTCTGTCTTCCAGTACGTCCCAGGTAACTCCCCTCACTGCTTGTAAATCTATTTTTGGCTGGCTCGTTAACATCATTTGAATCTGTCATAAAAACAAAATCAGGCATAGAATCAAAGCTTGTGGCCGTCACATCTTTATAATCAGAGCTCACGAATTTTTTTGGTAAATAATTTTTCTCTCGAAGATTTCGATATTCAAGTCCAAAAGTATCAGAGCCATCATCAGTCCAAGAATTTCCGTAATAAGTTCTCTCCATCACTTGTCTTGGATTAAGTAGTTCTACTAATCCTGAATTAGGGTCAACTGCCGCGAATTTGGGTCCCACTGGTGCATACTCTTCGGCAATTTTCCATTCTGCAGGTTTTGCTTTGGTCTGCGCCTTATCCATAGTTGAAATATTAAAACTTTCAAGTCTATCAGATGAACAAGCACGTTTGGCCAAATTAGCATTAATTGTATCTTGAGGATCTTTTGCAGCGTCCTCTGTTCTCGTAACGCAATCACTTTTTACAGCAAACCCTTCACTGCTCATTCCGACAGCTAAAAGAACTGGATCCATCTCAACAAATCCAGCTGCGGCATTAATATAAGGACCGACTTCTCTTTTTGCTGAAAGCTCACACCATCTCGGGTGTGAATAGGAAGTACTACTTGCCAGTTCTTTTGAGAATTCTGCACCGCTCGCTAGAGATGAAAAACCAAGTACAAAAATAATAACGGACTGCTTTGACATTTTCATTTAAAGAACCTCACTGCCTAAGAGTTTAGCATTGAAACTAAAACTTATAGCGATGGTTATCTTCAACAGAAAATGAAGTGTTTCGCCTAGGATGTAACAGATCACAGCCTCAAGAAACAATCTAGATATACTGAATTTATTTAATGACTTAGCTTTGGTATCTTAACGACAAAACAAGTATGGGGAGACTGCGGATCATAGAAAAAATTTCCCCGATGATCCTCAACGATGCCTCTTGAAATGGCCAATCCCAGCCCGGTTCCCTTTCCTACCTCTTTGGTAGTAAAAAATGGCTGCATCATCTTTGAGCGGATATCTTCAGCGATCCCATGACCACTATCAATCACACGAATTTCAACATCATTCTCATTAACATTAAAATCAATTCGCACCCACCGCTCAGTATGACTAACGATGGCATCAAAAGCATTATTCAGAAGGTTCACAAACACCTGAGTAATTTGAATATGTCTGCACTCAATATTGATATGAGGAATATGACTCACAATAAGTTGTACCCCTTGGGCCTGAAATCTCTCATGACATAAAAACAAAGTCTCATTTATTAATTGCTCAAGAGCTACTGATTGGGTTTCTTCACCTTTAGTATCTCGAGAAAATTCCTGAAGCCCTTTAATAATTTTCGTAATTCTCTCTGAAGTATTTTCAATTTGCTCAAGCCCTTTGATTAAAACTTCTCGCTCACCATTGCCTTTACTATTAATCCGTCTGAGCTGCGAAGCCCGACCAGCTATAATACTCAATGGATTATTAATTTCATGGGCCATTCCACTACTCATCTCTCCCAAGGCCGACATCTTACTTTGGGTCACAAGCTGTGCTGAGCGATCATGAACAAGATCTTCAAGTTTAATCTGATAATCTCTTTCAAGTTCATACACAGTCACTGAAGGAATAAAAATCGCCATCAAAATAGTAGTAAGAAGAACGATACCGAATCCAAGTGCTGTATAAGAGTGATCGAACCTGATGAATGGATAATCAAGAATATGAAAAAAGATAATGGCGATATTCATAAGCATCATATAATGCAAGCTAGACATCTTCTTTTCTCTAACCATGAGCCATGTTGTGTAAAGATAATCCATTCCGACACAAAAGACTCCTATGCTCGCTGGCAGAGTGAAGAGATCAAAAGGCAGGCCAATCACTGCAAACAGAATACAAAGGACATAAGAGGAAGCAATAAGCTTTAAATGCCATTTCTGAAAAAGTGACTCTCTGGTTATACCCTCAAGAATTAAACGAATGGTTCGTGTTCTCCAAATCCACATCAAAGTAGAAAGAGCTACCAGATAGGGAGACCTCCCTTCTGTCAGATAGGAAACTAAGAAATACCCACCATAGGCGACCCAGAATTCGAGAATATTTAAATGCCTTTTCTCTCTTTCACCTAAATAAACAAGGACAGAAACGAAAATCATTATAACAGTAATGAGAACAGAGAAAATGATCATTGTCTGAACTGGCAATAACTCCATCAGACCCCCAACTTTGGAAGTTCAATCACAAATCGAGTATTCATTGAGGAGCTGTCATAAAAGAATTTTCCTTTATGTTCAGCAATGATTTCATGAGAGATGGAAAGACCAAGGCCCGGACGATTACTCTCTCTTTTAGTTGTAAAAAAGGGCTGCATCAACTTTTTTTGTAAATCAATGGGAACTCCAACACCACTATCTGTCACACCAATTGTTATCTTCTCTTGATTATCGGTAAATCCAATATGAATCCATTTTTTTTCATTAAGAGAAATAGCATCAAAGGAATTGTTCAAAATATTTAATAAGACTTGAGAGATTTGAATTGATCGACAATCAATAGCGATCGCAGGAATTTCATCTACAATCATCTCTATATTCATATGCTTAAATCGTTCCTTACAAAGACCCAATGTTTCACTAATAATTTCTTTTAACTCCGTTTTTTTCATTGAATCGAGTCTAGAATCTCTTGCGAAATTTCTTAAACTTTTAATCGTCTTAGAAATTTTATCTGCAGTCGTTTCAATTTGAATAAGTCCCGTATCAATTTTATTCATTTCAATAGATTCATTATTCAGGAGATCTCGTCTCAATTGAAAAGCGCGGCCAGAGATAATCCCCAAGGGATTATTTATTTCATGGGCCACCCCTGCGGCCATTTCACCTAAAGCTGACATTTTAGATTGAATCACGAGCTTTTGAGTTCTCTCCTCTACCATTTGTTCAAGATTACTACTCTGGTCTCGTTGCAACTGATAGATCGTGACCGTTGGAACCAGGATGGCCATTAAAATAGTTGTCAGCAAAGCAAGCCCAAACCCAAAAGGAGCAAAACCAGGATTGATTCTCAAAAAACAATAATTGAGAGTATGGATAAAAATAAAGCCCATAGTCACTAAGAGCATATAGTGCACAGTCGCAACTTTTCTTTTTTGAAAAATCTTTGTCGTTTGAAAAATATAATCACAACCAAGAACAAAAATTGAAAACCCTGCTGGAAAGGTATAAACAGTAAAAGGCAAATCCAGAACGGCAAAAACCACGCAAAGTGGATACATCGTACAGATCATAATCATATGCCATGGACGATATAAACTGCTGCCACTTATCTCTTCTAAAATTAATCGAATGGCCCTTGCTCTCCATATCCACGCAATAATGGCGATTGAATATATTTTAGGAGGTTGCCCCTCTAGTATAAAGGCCAGGAGAAAATAGGCCCCATAAGAGACCCAAAATTCTAAGCTCGGGATGTATCGTTTTTCTTTTTCTGATGTATAGGTAATAAGAGAGATCACAATCATCATGACCGTGGTGAGCACAGATAAAAAAAGCATTGATTTAACAGTCAGTTCCATGACTAAAATTATAATCTATTCCGTGAGATAGTGGCTTAATTCAGCCTTTAGATTTAAGAAGTTCTAGAAGCTCATCACCTATGTACTGGAAAGGCACTGCTAAATTAAAACATTCTTGGTCATTAAAATTAGCGCAGGCCCCTTTTTGACTTTGACGTGAATTGATTCCAACAACATAAAATTTGTCTTCACCACGCTTAATAAAAAGTGGAGCGCCACTTGTTCCCTGCTCCATATCGCAATTATGCATAATCAATCCATTTGGATCAGGTTTTTCAGCTTGGCAGAGATTGTTTTGGCGGAACAGCTCCCACCCATTATGGTAATCAACTGCATAACCGGACAATTGTAAGTTTTCACTTTTAGTCATGCTAGATTCAAAAGCTCTCGTCCCGAAATAACCAGACTCTACACCGGCCTCTTCATCAATTTCGATAAAAGCGAAGTCATATTTAAATTTATCTGAGAAATACTTTTTAGAGATCGTTATCTTACGGCTCTCAAATTGTTTTTTTTGTGACTGAAAGAAAATTTCGATATCTGTGACAGGGTAAAGATTATTATTTTCATCCAATACACAGTGAGCGTTTGTCATTAAAACCGTAGTTGAAACCATAAATCCTGTACAAAACTTACCAGTCTTATTGGTCACTCGAGCGATGGCCGAATAGGGATAGTTCTCAGGGACATTTCCTCGTTGATCCTCACCTATAACCACATTCACTCCTGCTTTAGCAGTAAGAGCGCTTAGACAGGCCAAGGTCATCAAAATTGAAATGATCATTTTTTTCATATGACCGATTATAAGAAATATCACCCCCAAGTAGGGTCTTTTAGAAAAAGATACAGTGAGGTGCTTAAGTTTTAGACACAGGCATAAGTCCTCAAAAAGACAAAAAAAAAAGGCCAGGAACAAGTCCTGGCCTCACTATCAATGAACCAAATATGAAATTATTGAACTGAAGGCTTAAACCAACAAAGTGGACGAGTTCCAATACGGCTTCCGATAGCTCCATGACATGTTCCAGTCACTTCATTATCTTGCTCAACATCGTCATTGAAAGGGATATTACAAAGTGAACCTTGGAAGTATGTATCAAGACGACACTGATAAGCAGGGTGATTATCATCTGTGCGAGTGACAACTTTAGCATCAGGAGTTTCAAACTTAGGCTCAACAGTTGAGTTACGAAGAGCTTGGAAAAGTTTTGATACTGACATACCGGCCATACCACCACGGATACAAAGCGCGCGGTCATCTGCTCTCTCCCAAACAGCCTTACACTTACCTACTAGCTCATCAGGAATATCTTTCATGGCACGAACAACTCTCATATTACTTTCGTTATTGAATACGCGACGAAGACATTTTAGGTTTGCAAAGTAATCGGCTTGTCCTTCGTTTGAGGCCCAAGAATTCGAGTAATAGCTAACTTTTTTTGGAGCTCCACCAATATGGTGACCAAGCTCGTGACATACTACAAGAGCAAAACCATCTTCAGTAATTGTCTCGTGACGAGCAAGTCCACCAAACATAGCAACATTCCAAGTTGTACCAGAGCGAGATGCATACGCATTTACAGTTCCATCTTCCCAGTTACGAGCAACTTTTAACTTGCCACCTTCTGAAGAAACAATTGAATCATAAGTCGCTTCAACTTTATCAATCACAGCATTAAACTGCTCTTCAGTTAAACCACCATCACGTTTTTGATTTACAGAAATTTTAAGATTATTTTCTGGAAGAAATCCAGTTGAACCATCCTCAGTACACGCAAACACAGATCCAGATAGAACTAGTGTTGCCAAAAGCAATCCTTGCTTTAATCCCTTCATGACTTCTCCTTGATAATAAAATGCAGTCTTAACCTAATTCTGACAGAAGCCAAAAAAATCACTACAAAAAATGAAAGGTGTAAGATTTTATAAGAGAAGTAATCAAGTCAAGAATAGGGGCTCTCGAATGAGAACCCCTATTAAGATTAAGCGCGATTAATATTGTTCAGATCTTCAAAGGCAATTTTAAGACGTTTTACAAAGCTGTCTTCACCTTTACGAAGCCACACACGTGGATCGTAGTATTTTTTATTGGGAGAATCACTCCCTTCAGGATTACCTAGCTGGGCCTGTAGATAATCTTTTTTATCTACATAGTAATTCTTCACACCTTCCCAGAATGCCCATTGCATATCTGTATCGATATTCATCTTAATTACACCATATTCAATCGCCTCACGAATTTCTTCGCGTGTAGAACCAGATCCACCATGGAAAACAAAATTCACAGGATTATTTTTAGTTTTCAGTTTTTCTTGAATATAGGCCTGAGAGTTTTTAAGAATTTTTGGCTCTAGTCTAACATTCCCTGGCTTATAAACTCCGTGAACATTTCCGAAAGATGCGGCCACTGTGAAGTTAGATGAAATCTCTTTTAAGTGAGAGTACGAATAAGAAACATCTTCTGGTTGAGTATAAAGTTTAGAGTTATCAATATCAGTATTATCGACTCCATCTTCCTCTCCGCCAGTCACTCCTAGCTCAATCTCAATTCCAGTTTCAATCGCCTTCATACGGGCCAAGTACTTACTTGAGATTTCAATATTCTCTTCAAGTGACTCTTCAGAGAGATCTAACATATGAGAAGAAAAAAGTGGTTTTTTATGAGTTTTATAGTGAGCTTCCCCAGCGTCTAGAAGTCCATCAATCCATGGGAGTAGTTTTTTAGCAGCATGATCTGTATGAACGATAACTGGCACACCATAAGCTTCGGCCATCAGTTGAATATGCTGAGCTCCAGAGATACTTCCTAGAATCGCAGAACGCTCATTTTCAAGCTTTAAACCTTTACCGGCATAGAACTGACCCCCACCATTTGAAAACTGAATAATCACAGGTGAATTAAGAGTTTTAGCAGTTTCAAGAACGGCGTTGACTGAGTTTGTCCCAGTGACATTGACAGCAGGAATAGCAAAATTATTTTCGTTAGCGTACAGGTAAAGCTCTTCAAGTGCTTTTCCATAAACAAGACCTGGTTTGAATTTCATAATGGGCCCTTTTTTAGAGTAGGTATTGGCCCTATTCTAAATCAAATTGGCCCATTCTTACCAGTCTTGAGAGACTTTATTTTGGAGCAATTCTCTCTGCCAGAACGCGCTGTGCATTAGTGTAAGCATCAAGATCTCTTTTATAGAACTTATCAATCATCTTATCCATAATTTGAGAATCAATCTGAGTTTTACAGTTTCCACCAAGACGACTTAAAAAGAAGTTCGAGAGTTTTTCTCTCACTTCTTTACCTGAGAATTTGAATCTCTCAAGCAATCCCGAAAAATTTTTCCTAGTGCAACTCCACATTTAAGTTGCTGATTTCAGA
>DZBG01000085.1 GCA_022729855.1 Bdellovibrio sp. | reverse complement strand
TCTGAAATCAGCAACTTAAATGTGGAGTTGCACTAGGAAAAATTTTTCGGGAGAAGTTTTAAAGATCACTTATAAGTACAAACAATCATCTCCCAAACTAAAAGTTAAAGAGACGATTCATTTTGTTGAGCAAGAAGATATTGATGAAATTTGTTGGTAAGATATAAAAAGAAGCCGTCTATTTAGACGGCTTCTTTACTTTATGAATCGCTGATCCAATTTGTCTTTTTACTTCCATTACATTTCCGGCCACTTTCTCTGCCAGATCTCCCCAGTTCTCAATGCCCTCTTTTTTCTCATCAGGCATCTTCCCTTCTGGGCCATACATTTTTTCCATGATCGACATGACTGATGATTTAATCATTCCGCGGAAAGGAATTTTTGCCATCATCCCATACATCGCCGCTTGTCCTGAAGTCGCAAGTTCTGGATGAGCCTTCACATGTGCCACAGCATCACGCAGATCAAGCATAAATTCTTTAATGGGTTCGATATGGTTAGGAGCTAGAGTCATATGAAGTGATTCTGGTTTTTGTTGGCGATCAAGCATCCAACCTTTCTCATTCATATAATCGGCCACAGCATAAATTCCAACATCAGGATCTTTTGATGTGAAACAAACAAGTGATGAGTCAGGATAAGAAACCATTTTGAGTTCTGGGATGCGGTCAATTTCAGCGAGGAAATAATCGAGAACTTTGACGATTTTTTTTGCTTCATGAAGATAACCGTCCTCACCCATTTTTTTAAGTGTGGCCCAAGCTGCTGCAATTGGCCCACCAGGACGAGTTCCAGGAAGTGCTGGTGAAGCGTAAATTCCACCATTCCAATCTGTATAAGCAAAGAACTGATGCTTCATAATATTCATTGAACGGTAAAGAAGAACCGACGCTCCCTTTGGAGTATAACCATACTTATGAAGGTCAGCTGAGATTGAAGTCACTCCCTCTACTCTAAAGTCAAAAGCTGGAACTGGACGTCCAAGACGCTCAAAAAATGGAAGAATAAATCCTCCGATGCAAGCGTCCACATGAAGTGGCAGTCCATGTTGAAGAGCAAGGTCTCCCAACTGAGAAATAGGATCAATCACTCCGTGTGGATACTGAGGAGCTGATCCCACTAGAAGAATCGTATTTCTATTAATCATCTTCTTCACGGCCTTGATGTCTACACGACAATCAGAAGTCAGTGGAGCATGACGAATTTTCACATCAAAATAATGTCCTGCTTTATCAAGGGCCACATGGGCCGACTCAGGCATAATGATTTCGGGATTTCTAATCCAAGGTTTGATCTTGCGAGCGCGGTCACGGTAGGTTTTCACGGCCATAAGAAGTGATTCTGTCCCACCTGAAGTGACAACACCTACAGAGTTATGATCTCCGTTAAACAAATCAAGACACATGCGAACTGTTTCGTGTTCAAATCTTTTAAGAGATTTGAAGGCCATGGGATTAAGGCCATTCTCAAAGAAAAATTTATTATGAGCTTTTTTGATAAACTCATCGTGAGCATCATCGACATGGTAAACTAAACTAAAGACTCTTCCTTCAGACCATCGCCCATCATGAGCTTTGTATTCATCCATCAGATTGAAAATCTCATCTTGTGGAAGACCAGACTTTGGGAATTGATCAAGTTTCTCTGCCATGAGAATCTCCTCTTTATTTATTTTTTTCAGTAATCAGCGAAATATTTTCAAGTTTATTTTGTTGAAGTAGATCTAGTACTTTCACTAGTCTTTGATACTTCACATCTCCATCAATACGTAGATTTACTAAAGAAGTTTTTTCTGTCTTCGCAAAAAGAGCAGGAAGATCTTCCAGAGATGATTTCTTTCCGTTCACTGCAATCTCAGAGTCTGAGAGTTCAATGACCAGTTCATCAACTTTTTTATTATCACCAGCACCTTGCTCAGTTGTAGGAAGCTTAAGCAAAAGGGCCAATTCATCTTTTTTAAATACTGTTGTCACAAGAAAGAAAGTCAGAATTAAAAACACCATATCAATAAGTGGTGTTAACTCTGGGGCAATCATCTCGCGCTTGTTACGGCGGCCCATGATTACTCTCCTTTAAGAAATGGCAGTATTGTTTTCTCGAGTTTCACTTCAAGATCATCAAGTACACCACTTAAATAGTTGTGAGCAAAATAATGGGGGATGGCCACAATAAGACCCATGATTGTTGTCATAAGAGCGTAAGACATTCCTGAGGCAAACTCCCCTGGATTTCCAAGACCTTTGACTGAGATCACCATGAATGCATCATAAAGACCCATTACCGTTCCTAGAAGACCCAGAAGCGGAGCAAGAGTTGCCACGATTTTAATTGTGTTCATTCCAAACTCAAGATCATGAACACGACGTGAACAGGCATCTTTCACAAGCTCAACATGACCCAGTAAGTTTGTAGATTTAACATCGGCCTGAAGTGTATCAAGAATTGTTTTTGCTTCAGCAGGAACATTCTTTTTAAAATCTTTAAAAACAAAAAAGCGCCAAAGAATAAGGCTGAATCCTAGAATATTAAGTGCAACTAAAACCCAACCGATGGCACCAGCATCGTTAACGTAGTCAAAAAGTCTCATGATCAATCCTTTGAGTGAACTATCTAAATTTTAAAGTATGGCAAATTTAACAGGAATAGTGACATCCATCTTCTCTTCATTTAACTCAGTTGGGATCGGCTTAAAACGCGTGACTTTTTTCACTGCTTCAAGGGCCGATTCATTGAGTCGGTCATAACGAGAGGGAGAAACGATTCTGGCATTAATGATATGTCCATCCTGAGTGAGTGTAAACGCTACTTCTACAATTCCTGTTTGTCCGAGGCGTCGACTCATCATGGGATAGTTTTTGTTTTCTTCAATTTTGGCACGAAGCTCCCCTAAGAAGAGAGATCTCAGATCAGCACGCACAGCGGTTGAGACACCAGATTCGGCCACGGCTTCCTGAGGAACAGAAACTGGCTGAACTGATTGGCTAGGTTTACTGGCCTGCTTTGGTTTTACAGCTGGAGTTGGGGCCAGTGCTTTAGTGACAGAAGCAATGCGAACAATAGTGGCATTGATAGACGAAGTAGCATTGGAAACCAGCTCAGGATTTCTGACAAAGTGCCAGCCACCTAAAAGAATTAGGGCATGAATAAAAATTATTGTCGAAAAATGCGTCCAATAGTGCCGTGTCATAGGAGTTTTATATACCAAACTAAGGTTTTCGTCGAGAGGGAAGCAGATTTTTACAGGGTAACGACTAAGGTTTCTATGATTTTTGCAGTATCCCATCTAGGTTTAAAGCTCCACCCACAACCCCAACCCAGCCTTGCCCTGGAAAGACAGTATCTCCCACTCGCATAATTCTAGGATCATTGAGGATCGGAGTAAAAAAACTCCAAGGTCCATCACCCATTAACAGAGGCAAACCACCCACCATCCCATCTGGCCGTTTAGTATAGTGAGAAAATGTTTTTGGAGTTCCACTTGTTAAAAGTTTTATCTCTTCGACTTGAAACTTATTTTTGAAATCTGAAAGGATGAATTCAGTAAGCTCAGTTTTCTTTTGAGCATAATCATCAGGACTTAAATTTTTCCAATCCTTAGCATCCACATGAGTAGAAATAGTCACTGTTTGCTCACCATTAGGCGCCCGCATAGAATCACCGGGAAGTGAAAAAGAGATAAAATAATTTTTAATTTCAGGGTGTTTAAGATGAACTTGTTGATAGAGTTCACTCACCTGCTCTTTTAATTTAACG
Source organism: Bdellovibrio sp. (assembly GCA_022729855.1). Lineage (GTDB taxonomy): Bacteria > Bdellovibrionota > Bacteriovoracia > Bacteriovoracales > Bacteriovoracaceae > DZBG01. The sequence goes on along the minus strand of DZBG01000085.1, from coordinate 7,444 downwards.
ACAAAATAAAGAGTAAAAGCCGCAGGGCCCTCAGGACGGGCCTCTGACTCTTTGATCATCTCAATCTTCTCTCGCCCATTTAATAATGAACTTAAGGCCCAATGAGTGAGATTACAAATGACTTTCTGTCCTTGAAAAGTCTCTCCTTTACTCGTGGCCACTTCTACATGACCAGATCTCAAATTTATTTCTGACACAGTTATTTTTTTCTTAAGTGCAATGCCTCTTTGCTTTATTTGTTTTTCAAAAAATTCCATCACCCCCATCATCCCACCAATTGGGTAATAGGTTTCTGCAGGATAGGCCAAACTCATGGCACTCACAAAAGCAGGAATTTGATGAGAGAGGGCCTGTGCGGAAATCAGATTGATACCATTCACAAGTTCAACAAGTTCTCTATTCGGAGTTTGAAAGCGATTTAAATCCTGCTCTCCACTCATAAGAAAGTAAGGCAATAGACGGATGACTTCAAAATCAAGTGATTTCAAAATAAGATCTAAATTCATTCCATTAAAAGGTCGAAGTTTTTGGAGCACACTCCATGATGTCTTATTTATTTGATGAACATGATTCCAAAACTTGGGATTTGTGGATTGGATATGACTTAATTCATTCTGCCATTTTTGATCATCACTAAAACGCTTCAGCGTTTTCCCACTGCTTAGATGAAAAACAATACCTGGATCAATTTTTTTTAAAGGAAGATCTATAGAGAGTCGCTGACAGAAATCAAAAAGTGGCTGCCCCTTCTCCATCCCACTTATGGTTGTGGCCCCTACGTCGAATGAATAAGGCCCTCTTTTAAAATAAGAAGAGCATCCACCAATTAACGAGTGATGCTCTAAAAGAAGAACTTTTTTTTCAGAGAGTGATCTCAGGAGTGATGAGGATAGCCCCCCCACTCCTGCACCAATCACTATGGTGTCATACATATTTTAGAGTAAGCTATCGATCTTTTTAGTAAGATCAGAATCAGAAGGAGCAGTTCCAGAAGAGAAACGCTCTACAATTTTTCCATCTTTACCAATAAGAAACTTCTCAAAATTCCACTTCACATTCCCTTGAAATTCTTTTTTAGAATTTTCAGTTAAGAATTTATAGAGAGGTCTCTTCTCTTTTCCAAGAATTGTTTTTTTAGTGAGAAGAGGAAAACTTACTTTATAAGTTTTTGAACAGAATTCTTTAAATCCTTCATCTGTCTCTGGAGTTTGTCCACCAAAGTCATTTGTTGGAACACCGAGAACAACAACATTTTTTGCTTTGTACTTATTATAAAGCGCCTCAAGTCCATCAAGTTGTGGTGTATATCCACACTGGCTGGCCACGTTCACAACTAAAACAACTTTGCCTTTAAACTGATTCATATCGAATTCTTTTCCAGAAATATCTTTTTCTTTCACACTAAAGATATCCTGAGAAAAAACATTCACAGAAAAAATCATGGCCATCATTACTACTAAGTTTTTCATAAAGCTCCTTTGAAATTAATATTCAATCTTTAAGACGATCTGAGGATCAAAATTGTGACTTGTTCATCAATTGTCTTGAGAATAAACCTTTCTGAAGGTTAAGTTGAGCCTTTCTTTGTTGGAAAAGAACTTCTCTTGCCCCGTAGGAACTGTTTTACTATAGATTCCTCCCACGCCATGCTTCATAAGCCTTGCTTCCCCACCAAAGATATAAACAGAATTTCCAGGGATACGAACACTTTGAATCGACCCCGCTTCATCTTCATAATTAAAACGACAGCTAGATCCAAAGTTCACGCCAATAATGGGAGATAAGGTGTCTTCCTCATCTTTATCTACATGGAGTCCCATTGTGGAGTCATCAGTATAAAAATTAACCATCACCGCTTCTATAGTGTAATTTGCATATTCTGGTGCATAATTTTTCAGCACCTCATCACAAAAAGACTGAAACAATAAGGGAATAGGAAAAGGCTTCACCCCACTCTCTGGAATGACTGGGTAATACATATAATCTAGTGGATTCCAGTAGAGTCCATAACACATATATTTTTTTACTGGATATTTTGGGGCCTTGTGAAATCTGTTAGGCTTCACATGAGGATGATGAAATCCCCTTAATAAATCCTCACCTCGAGGAAAAATTTCTGAAAGCCAAATGGTGGCTTCTTCAGGAGAAAAATAATTTTCAAGCAGTATAAAACCCGGTCTTATTGTGGTAGTTTTAATCATAAGTAATCATACAAAGGTTTAGCTATGAGTGGAAATGAGAAACAGATTCAAGACTGGCAAGAAAAGCTTCGTTCAAGTTTTGGCGAAGCGGGCCAACTTCTCAATTACCTCACTCATACGCTTGATAATTTTTATTACCGCTATCTTGAAACAGAAGAATCTAGAGATCTTAAGACTTTAAATCTTGCCCCTCACCTCTACGGTGCTGTGAGTTTTGAAAGTAATATGGTTCAGGCCTTAAAAATTTCTAACCCCGAGATAAAAAAAGAACTTATTGAATTTGCAAAATCTATTCCTAAATCTCAGAACCCAAAAATTCAGTACTCACTGACCTGTGAAATTAAAGAACTGACTCAAGACCACGGACATCTTATTTTAAAGAGTGAGATTTCTTGGGACTTTCCTGATTTTGATAAAAAGTCTGAGAAAAAAGTTCAAAAATTAATTCATTTTAAATATGAAGATTTACATGATTTTAGAAAACATCTTGCCCTAAAACTAGAAGAGGCCTGCAGCTTATTTCTCTAGTGTGGTTTTCAACTGATCTTTGTGAGCGGTATGTTTTAAATAAACTTTGCGAAGAAGCCAGAGAACAAAAACAACACCTAGAACACAAGCGAGAATGATTTTAAATTCTTTAAATTTTCCAAGGATAACATCCCCGTAAGTGGCGACAAAATAGACTTGAGTTGGGACTGAAAAGAGTGCCGCGATTCCATCAATAAGAACAAATTTCCAAAGTGGAATGCCAAGCAAACCACAACTCATATGTCCTGGAAAACGAAGTCCTGGTGTAAATCTGAAAATCCCAGCACACCAACCACCATATTTTTGAAACCAGCGGTTGATCGTATTAAACCCTTTTCCGGCCACTTGTTTTTGAAAAAATTTAGTCTTAATAATTCGGGCCCCGAAATATTTCCCTAAAAGATAAACAACAAGATCACTAAAAAAGACGGCAAGAAAGCTGACAATACAAAGTGTGACGACACTCACCCCATGAGCTCCTTCAAAGGGAGGTGGGTAAGTGACAGGATCAAGGGCCATATGAGCAACGAGACCGGCCGAAACGAGAGTCACCTCTTCTGGTACAGGTAAACCGAATGAACTTGCGAACATTAAAAGCACAACAAGGCCGTAGACCTTCAAAGGCTCGTAAGCATAACCAGAAAGGCTGGCGAGAACAGATACGATATAGGCATCAAAATTAAACATGAGGCCTAAAGCTTAACTAAAAACATCATTTAAACCAACTCCAAAAGCGTTAAGCTCCATTAATTTTCTGCTAACAAGCCTCTAGGTTGATACTTTAAGACACGCTTTGACGCTAAGCTTAGTATGATAAATGCACCAATCATCAACAAAAATACCTTAGTGATATTTCCTAAACTTGGTCCCGTGAACTCAAGGGCAAAGACTTCTACCCCAATAAGTGCCGCCATTAAATGCCCAAGTATGGCACCGAGGGAGAACGATAAAAATAAAGTCACAAACATTTCTAAATGAAGCCCATTTCTAATATCTTTGGAACTCATCCCAAGTGATTTTTGAAGCATAAAATCATAGCGTCTCAGATAAATCTGATCGATGACAATACTATAAAGAATCACCACACCCACCAGAAGACCCAAAAGCGACATGAGTTTTAAAGCACGGGCCACTTGCTCAAAAAGAGTTGTGAGTTTCACAATTATTTTTTCAACATCAATCATGGAAACATTTCCAAAATCTTTTGGAAGCTCACGCAGAACAATTGTTTTTTGATCTGGAGTTAAGCGACTTAAAACTGAAAGAAATGTTTTCGGAGCTTCTTCTATGACTCCTTCTTGAAAACTCACAAAGAAGTTTGGATAAAAGCTCGTCCAATTGACTTGTCTGAGGTTGGCCACTTTGGCCTTCACTGGTACACCTTGAACATCAATAGTAAGAATATCACCCAGACTTATCTGAAGTCTTTGGGCAAATCTTCGCTCGATTGAAACGAGAGCAAACTCGTCCCCTTCTTTGTAAGGTCCAGGAAAAGCTTCACCTTCAGTAATCGTTTCAGAACTTGTTAAATTTTGTCTGATGGTTAAATTTAAACCTCGGTTCCTAAATCTTGATTCAACTTCATCTTCTCTAGTTCTCGGACCTTGTGAAGAAACTGATTTTGAAAATGATTTACCATTCACTTCTTCCAGCTTGGCACGAATCATAGGAGTCATTGCCTCAAGTTCTAAACCTTTTTTTGTCATCCATTCTTCAAGCAGTTCTTTTTGTTCTTCTTGAATATCAAAAAGAAAAATTTGAGGTCTCTTACTCGTCACGGCCAAGTCACCTTGGATGCGGCCTTCTAATTCAAGTAAGAACATAAAAAGACAACTACACAAACAAAAGCTGAGAAAGCTCATTAGCATCGCCTGAGGAGATCTCCACCATGAGCGCAGCGCCAGACCAAGAGAGAGCTTTCCTCGAATACTAATTTGCTCAGCAGGAATAAGAATACTCTTAACTAATTTACGAAGAAGTATAAAGACGACATAACCAATAAAAAATGTCCCGAGCATCATGGCCCAGAATAATGATCCCACCTTAAATGAATGGGCAATCCAGCATGCATATCCCCATAACAAAAGAACCACTGGAAGATAGTTCCACCAGCGAGGATTTAGCTTCATATTCACTTGTCCACGGATGAGCTGATGCTTAGTGGTTTTTGTCATCAAACTCATTTGTGGAATGAGTAAAAGAAGGGGGAATAAAAGAAAAACTAAAATCTCTCGGCCTAAAGTTAACCAGATGATTTGAAAACTAAACTCTACTCCAGTAAGTGATTCAAGGACGGCCTTACTTGGGAACTGTATACCAATCCAAAAAATCACCACAACAAGAGATGAAATAAAACTGATCCATAAGACCTGATAAATTAAAAGTTTTAGGAGTCCATTATTAGTCAGACCCAAAACTTGCCACATGGTAAGATCTTTGATCTTTCTGTTCCAATAACTTCTCCACAGATATAAGAGACCAAGGAGAGAGAGAATAAAAGCAATAAGTGAACTCAGACCAAGAAAATCAGAAACGATAGAGAGCACACGTCCAATCTGCTCACTGGCATCTTTGGGACGAGAGACTTTGACGGCAGCATCAGTAAAAAGACCTAGTAATTCTTTTTGAAGATTATCTAATTCTGCAGAATTAAGTTTTGTAATTTTAAAATAATAAGCAAAGCTCGCGGTTGATCCAAACTGGATAAGACCACTCTCGAGTAATTTCTCCATGGGAATATAAACACGTGAGACCAGAGAGAATCCTCTGAGTCCGGCCGTATCATCTTTAACCATGAAATGCGAAATTTTATCCTGTATGCTACCAAAGCTTATTTGGTCAGCACCTTTTAAATTTAAAAGATGTTTAAGTTCTTCATCGACAACAATTTGATTATTAAATTCGTCTTTACTATCAAGTTCGATTTTTCCATAAAAAGGAAAATGTCCTTTAACTCCACGAAGCTCAGTTAATCTTGACTCTTTCTCTGGCCCAAAATAAACCATGGAATAGGTATCAATGAGTTCAGCAGAATCATCTGAGATCGCAGTTAATTTTTCATCAATGAGTTTTTTTTCTTCTTCAGTGAATGGACGTCTTACACTGACAGAGATATCGGCCCCAAGAAGCTCCAGTCCTTTTTCTTGCAAACGACTCTCTAGGACTCCACTCCACTGCTCAACTAGAAGAAGGCCAAGCATCCCAAGAACTTGTGTAAAAATGAGTAAACTAAAAAATCGTGGATCTTTTTTGAACTCAAGCCAAGGAAGGCGCCATCTCATAGCATTTTCCCTAAATGAAGGCGAAAGATCTTATCACAGCGTTTAGCGAGCTCTTCATCATGGGTCACAAGAACTAGTGTGAGGCCTTCCGTTTTCACTAAATCAAATAAAAGATTCATCACCACTTCACCGGTTTCTTCATCAAGGTTTCCACTGGGTTCATCCGCGAAGATAACTTTTGGATTATGAATAATAGCACGGGCCAAGGCCACACGCTGACTCTCTCCACCACTAAGCTGTGAAGGATAATGATTGATTCGATGTCCAAGCCCTACTTTCTCAAGAAGCTCGCGGGCCTTCTTAGAAGCCTCAGGGATTTTGAGAATCTCAAGAGGAATCATTACGTTTTCAAGGGCCGTCAGTGAACTCATTAAATGAAATTGCTGAAAAACAATTCCAATATTTTTTGCTCTAAAGAGAGTGAGTTCATCATCATTAAAATTTAGAATTTGCTGCTGACTAATATTCACTTTCCCCTCATCTGGACGATCAAGACCGGCCAGGATAGAGAGAAGTGTCGATTTTCCACTACCTGATTTTCCAAGAATGGCCGAGGTTGTTTTTTCTGGAATTGCCAGATTTAAAGAATCGAGAATTTTCACACTCTCAGTTCCGAGGTGAAAAGATTTTGAGAGATTATCAACCTGAATCATAGTGAGTCCTTAAGTACTTTCCAAACATTTTCGGCCACAATCTTGTGCCCATCAGGATTAGGATGAATGCCATCCGGTAAATTTAATTTTGAATCACCACCCACTCCATCTAAAAGAAATGGGATGAGAGGCAATTTATATTTTTTAGCGAGATCAGTATAAATAGCTTCAAACTTTTTACGATAGTCAGCCCCATAATTTGTCGGCATCTTCATTCCCGCCAAAATAATTTTGATATCTTTTTTCTGGGCCGCTTCAATAATATCTTTAAGATTTTTTTCCGATTGATTAATTTTTAATCCACGAAGCCCATCATTGGCACCGAGGGCCAAAACCATATGGGTAGGCTTTCTTTTGGCGTACCACTGAAGTCTCTTAAGACCACTAGCGGTTGTTGAACCGCTCACTCCCCCATTAATCACAACTGCTTCCTTGCTCACTTCCTCTTTCATCTTTTTTTCTACTAAAGCCGGGAAAGCAAAATCAGGATTGATACCGTAACCTTCGGTTAAAGAATCGCCTAAAAATAAAACGGTTTGAGCTGAAACTGAAAATGAAAATGTGATAAGAAGAAAAAAGATCAATTTCATGAAAATATCCTTTTATAGATTGGCCCACGATATTTAAAGACTCCCCACATGATAGGGTAAAATATTGGTCCAAAGACGGGACTAACGAGACTGAATTTGATTTCATCAATAATGAAAGTTTCATTATTGTCTCGTTTAATAATACCCGAAAAATTTTTCCTAGTGCAACTCCACATTTAAGTTGCTGATTT
>DZBG01000084.1 GCA_022729855.1 Bdellovibrio sp. | reverse complement strand
TTTATTGACTTAAATTAAGACCGATTTTGTGTCATAGGTGCTCGGACAGGACACTTATAATCACTTCAAATATCGCCCTCGCAGGGACCACTCTCCTCTTAGTAGGCGGCGGCAGTAGACCTGCAAAGGCCCTTGAGAAATTTGTGACTCGTGCAGGTGGTGCTGAAGCTTCTTTTCTTGTTGTTCCTTGGGCCTCGGCCACAACTGAAGGTGCAGAAAATATTCGATCAGAATTACTTACTCATAATCCAAAGAATGTAGAAGTTATTCCTCATCAATTATCAGACAAGGAAGTTACTCTCCTTAAAAATAAGATCAAAAAAATCAATGGAATCTTTTTTTCAGGTGGTGATCAAAATGAATTAATGAAATTTATTTTGAAATACGATCTCTATGAGACATTTAAGACTGCTTATAAAAACGGTGTGGCCTTTGGTGGGACAAGTGCTGGAACGGCCATCATGTCTAATCCTATGCTTACTGGAGAGAGTGACCTCTCTGTGATTGATCCGAGTAAAACAGAACTTGCTTTGGGCCTTGGTCTTCTTCCTGAAAATATTATCGTTGATCAACATTTTGTCATGAGAAGCAGGTTTAACCGTCTTGCGAGTTTAATTCTTGGTGAAACTCAAAGACTCGGAATCGGTATTGATGAAAGTACTTCACTTTTTATTACTAATGATGAAGTGGCAGAAGTCATCGGGCCAACTCAAGTACTTTTCTATAGATCAGCTTCAAAACAAGATTTGTCTCTTAAAATACTCAAAGAAGGCGAAATCTTTAACCTTAACAAGTAAGCCTCATCGTGACATAATGCCTGCATGTCATTTTTTAGAAAGCTAAAAGAATTTATTGTTAATGTATCAAAGGATGAGCGGATTCCAAGCCGAGATAAAAAAATTATCCTCGCTATGGTTGTGCTTATAATCTCTCCTATTGATTTCATTCCAGACTGGATTCCTTTCTTAGGTCAGTTAGATGATTTAATTCTACTCTCAATTGTTCTTGATTATTTTTTCCGCGTTCTTGATTCAAATATTCTTCTCTCTCATTATCCATGGGGAATGAAGAGTTTTGCAGTTCTTCGTAATATTGCAAGATCTCTCAATCTGTTTGTCCCGAATTGGATTCAGAAACGTATTTGGAAATATATCGGCAGTCCCTACGACAATTAAAAAGCACTATTTATGACATCTGCAATCACGATCATTTTAACTTCCCTTGTTATTGGATATTTCTTAAAAACAATCGGCCGATGGAAATCAACTTCGGCCAAGATCCTCAATGAGTATGTTATCGATATCGCTTTTCCCGCTCTGGTTTTTTCATCCCTTCCAAATTTTTTAAAGACTCAAGGAATGAGAACTCAAGACCTACTCTTTCCGCTTGCTCCTTGGATTCTTATTTTTATCGCGATTCTCTTTTTTATGGGACTCCATAAATTAAAACTAATCAATAAGGCCCAGTGTGCACTCCTTGTTTGTACATGTGGTTTTGCAAATACTTCATTCATTGGTTTTCCCATGCTTGAAGGATTGATGGGCAAAGATATTATTCCCCTCGCTGTCATTCTTGATGTGTTTGGAACTTTTCTTGCTTTCACTTTTATTGGAATCATTTGGATCACATGGCAGAGTGCTGGAAAGAAGCCAAGCCTTAAACTTTTAGGGATGAGACTTATTAAGTTTCCTCCTTTTCTCGCTCTTTTATTTTCTTTTCCTCTGTCTATGATTTCAGTCCCTGAGGCCCTTCAATTATGTTTTGTCAGAATTGGACAGACATTAGTTCCAGTGGCCATGGTGGCCGTGGGTCTTCAACTAGATCTTAATTTGAGCTTTCTTAAAAAAGAATGGAAGCCCCTTTTATTTGGAATGGGATTTAGATTAATTCTAGCTCCCTTCTTTTTTATGTTTTTATATGCAGAAGTATTCGGAGTGACAGGACGATCTTTAGAGCTCGTTGTTTTAGAGATGAGTATGGCCCCCATGATCACCTCATCTATCTTGGCAATGGAAGCTGATCTTGAGCCTAGGCTTGGAGCTTTGTGTTTGGGACTTGGAATACCACTATCTTTAGTGACTGTTCCCTATGTTCAGAGTTTATTTTTTTAGAAACCGACAAAGAACCCTTTGTTCTCATTGGCCAGCATCTGTAGGAATTTGTAGTAGTCTGAAGTTTTATCTTTAATAAATTCCTTTCCTACACCAATCGTATTGATCTGCACATGACTTGGATTATTTTCTCTCACTACTCTTAAAATATCATAGATATCATCTCTTCTTGATGAATTATGAAGAGATGGGGCTCCATCAGTGAGAAGCACAATATCACTAATATCTTGATAGCTATTGAGAACATGAAGAAGCACATCTCGCGTAGGTGTTCCTCCAAGAGGTCTCATGCCATAAACATAATCATAAACATCGTACTTATTAATCATAGAAAGTGGTTTCAGCGTTCCCCACAAAACTTTAAAAGGAGTTCTCTCCCCATTTGGAAATTGCACAACTTCAATATCAAATGAGGGAGGCATTGAAGTGATTAACATTTTAAGCCCGGCCTTCACCTGCCCAATCCGATCCTCTTGATACATACTATAAGAAGTATCAATGACAAAAACGATCTTATTGCCCTTAAACTTAAAGCCCACATCAAAATTTTCTGCGGGAGCGGCTTGTGGCTCAACAACTTCTTCGGCCTTCACAACTTCAGCTTTCTCAATTTCTTCACGAAGCTTTTTATTCACTTCTTGAACTTCTTTTAATTGTCTTTCTGCTGTTTGAAGTTTTAAGTCTTGCTCTTCAAGATGACGAGCTCGGGCCTCTTCTTGAACGGCATCTACTTTTATTGGAGATTTCGGAACAGCAATATATAAGATAATAACCGCTCCCAGTGCACCAGAGAGCAGATCTAGAAAGGCAATGGAGAAGACTTGGGTTTCCCGTCTCTTTCTCACGCAACCTCAATCTTATTGATAAGGTTTTCAATTACAAACTCTTTGAGATCAGAATGAAATTTGTCCGTCTCTTCTTGAAGCTCATGCACATACCACATAATAACAATGGAAAGCACAAGTGCTACTAAAGTCGTATCAAAGGCCACGCCGAGGGCCGACGTAATAGCATTCATATCCCCAGAGTTGGCGATCACAAGAGATTGTGAAATACCAATAACTGTTCCCACAAACCCAATCGATGGAATTACCCAAGTGAGATAACGAATCACTGATTGACCTGATTCTGCTTTCTCTTGAAAAACTTCAACTTGAATTGAAACGATATCAATCAGCTCTCCAATAGATCCAGTTGTTCTAAATTTTGTACAGGCCTTTTTAATAAGATCAAAAAGGAGATACTTTTCTTTCTTCTCAAATTCGATAATTTTAAATTTTAAATTATTAATATCTTGGGCCATAAACACATGTTTTGAGTCAGTAGGGATTAAAGGAAGTTTAAAAGCCTTTCTCTCACGTTGAATCACAATGAGCTTCTCTTTCACTTCAAACCATGACCAAATAAAAGCAAAATAAGTTAAGAGTTGAATATAGCCACCACCTAATAAATCTCCTCCTAAAAGCACAATAAAGCGTGAGAGATTCGGTGATGATTGTTTATTTACCATCATGAAAATTATAAAGAGAATTGCGCCTAGTGCTAGAGCAATACCTGACGATAATGTAAGGTTTCTCATGTTTTTCATTTTTATATCCATGTTGTTTAAGGTATTTTGCTCATCGGTTTAATCATATGAAATTTAAGCCGATAAGTGATGTATTAGGAGCACGATTATGAAAAAAGTTGAAATTCATCCAGAAGCGGTTGAACGTGTTAAGAAATTTACTATTAATGATACAGTTCTTGGTTTCGGGAAATATATGAGCCCTATTATGATTCAGGGCCTCTACGATAACGGGGAATGGCAACAGTTTGACCTTCTTCCTTATGGCCCTATATCACTTGATCCTTGTACTAAGGTTCTTCATTATGGCCAAGAAATCTTTGAAGGGATGAAGGCTTTTAGACATCCTGATGAGAAAGTCTATATGTTTAGACCTGAGCAAAATGCTAGGCGCTTCAATCACTCTGCTCGTCGTATGGCGATGCCAGAGATCCCAGAAGAGCAATTCCTTCAGTGCTGCGATATTATCACTGCTTATTCACATCATTTAGTGCCAAAGCGTTTAGGTGAATCACTTTACCTGCGTCCTTTTATGATTGCGACTGAAGTAGGTCTGGGAATTAAACCGGCCAAGCAATTTCTTTTTATGATTGTCGCCTCTCCTTCTGGTGCTTACTTCTCAGGGGATTCTGTAAAAGTTTATGTTGAGAAAAAAGATATCCGCGCCGCTGATGGTGGAACAGGTGCAGCTAAGACCGGTGGTAACTATGCTGCCAGTCTTCAGTCTTATAAAAAGACTCTTGAAGCTGGATGTGATCAAACACTTTGGTTAGATGCTATTGAACATAAATATATCGAAGAAATGTCAGGAATGAATTTCTTTGCCATTATTAATGGAGTTCTTCATACACCATCACTTACAGACACAATTCTTAATGGGATCACAAGGCATTCAATTATTGAAATCATGGGCCTTGATAAAAGGCAAGTTGTAGAAAAGAGAATGGATATTAATGAACTTCTCAAGCATGTGGAAGATGGAAGCTGTACTGAAGCTTTTGTTTGTGGAACAGCTTCAGTAGTTGCACCAATTTCTCAATTTCAATTAGCTGATGGATCAATCTATCACTTGAAAGAACCAATGGGTCCACAAGCGATGAAAATTCGTGAGAGATTAATTGGGATTCAAGCAGGAAGAGATGAGGCGCCGGCCGGATGGCTCCGACCGACACCTAATTTAGAATTCTAAAGCGAAGGTAATAATTCAAAACACAGGATGGCGATCAATGTTGGGTATAATGCACCAACAAGAAGTCCTCCTGGAGTAATCCCGTCTTCACCAAATGAGTCTTTTAAAACTCCGTACCCTGCTGGGTTTGGTGCGTTGGCAATAACTGTAAGACCACCACCTGTCACAGCACCAGCTACTAAGTAGTACTTAGCTGAGTCTGAGAGATCAACAAGTGATCCAAGATAAGTAAGGGCAGCATTATCAGTAATGGCCGTAAGACCTGTAGATCCAAAATAAAGAATCTGATCAGAGAGACCAGTGATAAGTGGTTGTAGCCACCATTGTTGTTTTGTTCCTAGAACAACAAGTCCACCAAGGAAAAATCCTACCATGAGTGAATCTTTTAGTTTCGGAGCATCTTGAAACTCTTGAGTGACATTCATAAATCCTAAGAAGAATAAAAATAATCCAAGAAACATCACCATATGGTGAGCATTCATGACAACCATAGCTAGAAATACAATATGAATTAAATAAATCCAAACAGGAGGAGACATTTTTTCTTTGTTATCTGGACGAAGATTGAAATCCCCTGTGAGTTCTTTCTTAAAATAAAAGGCAACAGAGATAGCAGAAAGAATACAAGCAATCGCTGCTTTATATCCAAAGTGCGTCACCATATGCATAACTCCCCATTGCCATTTAGAAGCAACCATAAGAACTGGAGGTGCTGCAAAGTGAGTAAGTGTTCCACCAATTGAAACGTTTACAAATAAAAGACCGATTGTTGCATACTTAAATTTTGTACTCATTTCTTTTGAATAAAAGTTTTTAAGAAGAATAATCGCCGTTACTGTCATCGCTGCTGGCTCAGTAATGAATGATCCAAGAAGTGGTCCAAACACAAGAGCCGCAATATAGAACGCCATCTTTTTTGGAAGAGGAATGATATTTGAAATAATCACAATCATTTTCTCAGCAAGTTTAATCACTGGACGAGTTCCGGCCATACACATAATTACGAATACAAAAGCTGGTTCTGTAAAATTTAAAGACTCAAGATAGTGAACAGGTGCTCCTGGGCCTTCAACAATAGCAATAAAGGCAAGAAAGACAGCTGACCAGATTCCAAAGACTGCTTCTACTTCAGCAAAGAAGTGAAAAAAGTTTTCGCCCATCGATCCTTCAGGATAATGGTGTGCAATCGCTGCAAACTTACTAACTAGGAACGTGTGCAAGACGGCCAGTGCAAAAATGACTGTCGCTGCGAGTTCAATGGTACTCGGATTCATACTTCCCCTTCATGGAAAAATTTAATAAATATTAGTATTAGTTTAATAGAAGCAACCGAAAGGTGCCAGCTACCTTTTGAGGATTATCAAAAATTAACCATCTTTACCGATAGAGTTAACTGGACAGGCATCCATTTGCTCGATGCAAAGGTCTATTTCTTCTTTAGTCACGGGTTGTTTTTTTATAAAAGCGTTCCCCATATCATCTTCTGCAAAAAAATCGGGAGCACCTGAGTAGCAAACATTACAGGCAATACAGCCTTCTCCGCTATCATCGTCAGGGTCAGTACAGTAAAAAGCACCAGGTAAATTATCAGCATGCTTATTTTTTGGGTTGGCCATAGAACATCTCTCCTCGTAAGAACCACAAATATACATGAAATAATCGAAATCGCCACGCATCATTTTTGACAAAATTTCAGACAAACGGGTAGTCTGTCTCCCTAGATCTCACTTAAGGAAAATAGCATGGAAAATCATATTCTCGCTCGCGCCAAAGAATGGGCACAAAACACATATTTTGATCAAGCTGATCGCCAAGAAATTCAGGATCTCCTCGATAAAGGTGAATCAATGAGTCAGGAACTCACTGAAAGATTTTATCGTGACCTTGAATTTGGAACGGGGGGTCTACGCTCGCCGATGGGAATGGGTCAGAACCGCATGAACAAATATAATGTTCGTCGCGCTTCGCAGGCCATGGCCAATACAGTTAAAAAATATTTTAACGAAGAAAACTGTGTGGCGATCTCATACGACTCTCGCCACAACTCAAAATTTTTTGCAAAAGAATGTGCGGGTGTTTTTGCGGCCAATGGAATGAAGGCCTATATTTTTGATGAACTCACTCCTACTCCTATGCTCTCGTTTGCTGTTCGTTACTACAAAGCAAAAGCAGGTGTGATGATTACGGCAAGTCATAATCCACCAATCTATAATGGCTTTAAAGCTTTTTGGGCCGATGGCGCACAAGTCACACCTCCTACAGATAAAGAAGTGATCGATAACTACAATACACTCACTGACTGGAGTCATGTGAAACACATGGACTTTGAGGAAGGAGTAAAAAAAGGGCTTATCAGCTGGACTGGTGATGCTGTCAATGAAGCCTTCTTTAAAGTGATCGAAGATAAAGTCGTTTTAAAAACTTCGATGATAAAAGATGAAGGTTCAAAACTTTCTGTTGTTTATACTTCACTTCATGGTTCAGGCCTTCAGCCTTGTACAAGAATCATGAATAGAATCGGATTTAAAAATTTCAATATCGTTGAAGAGCAAGCCAGCTTTGATGGAAGTTTTCCCACTGTGAAATCTCCGAATCCTGAAGATCCTAAGGCCATGGCGATGGCGATTGAAAAGATGAAAAAGCTAAATGCTGATGTGGTTTATGGAACAGATCCTGATGGAGACCGTCTAGGAGTTGTTGTTAATCACAAAAATGAAGCCGTGATTATCAATGGGAACCAAATTGGGTTACTCATGATCTATTATGTTTTCAAAACAAGAACAGAACTTAAAAATCTTCCTAAAAAACCTCTCGTGATTAAAAGTATTGTGACTTCGCCCCTTCAAGACGTGATTGTTGAATCATTTGGTGGAACAGTCATGAGCACACTCACTGGATTTAAGTGGATGTGTGATCTTATCCGAAAACTTGAAATGGCAAACTCTGATTATGAATTTGTTTTTGCCTCGGAAGAATCTTTTGGTTATATGCCTCAGAATGAGTCACGCGACAAAGATGGTGTAAGTGCTATGGTGTTAATGAGTGAAATCGCTCTTCATTATAAACTTCAAGGTAAAACACTTATCGACGCTCTCGCAGAAATTTATGAACAATTCGGTTTCGCTTTAGAGTCTCTTATCTCTCTTGATTACGAGGGACAAGCTGGAGCAGACAAAATTAATCGCATCATGGAAGCATTTAGAAATTACCCAGAGAAGCAATTCACTGGTGAGGCAATCATTATGACTGAAGATTATAAGTCAGGTGAATCGGTTAACCTCCAAACAGGAGCGAAGACGAAAATTGATCTTCCCTCTTCAAATGTACTCTCTTTTACTTTGGCTTCAGGAAGCAAGTTCTTCCTTCGTCCCTCAGGGACTGAACCGAAAATAAAGTTCTACACGATGGTGAGAGAGACGACCGGATCCCTCAAAGAAAAAGAAATTAATGCCGATAAGAAAATAAACCTGATTGAAGCAAGAATTAAAGAAATTTGCGAAAAAGCTTAAGGCCTAGAACTGTATGAAAAAAAAGAAAGCGATCGTCTTAGTTAGTGGTGGAATGGACTCTCTTATTTGTGCAGCAGAAGCTGTCAAAGAAAATGATGAAGTGGCTTTCGTTCATTTAAACTACGGACAAAAAACATCTGGCAAAGAGCGCGAGTGCTTCGAGAAGATTGCTGATTTCTATCATATTCCAGCCAGCTACCGCAAAGTCATCGACATGACTTTTCTCAAGCAAATTGGGGGAAGCTCACTGACTGATGATGAAATCACCGTCAAAAAATATGAAGGTGATTCTGATAAAATCCCTGATTCATACGTTCCTTTTAGAAACTCTATCATTCTCTCTCTGGCCGTTTCATGGGCAGAAGTTTTTGGTGCAGAGAAACTCTATATTGGGGCCAATTACGAAGATTCACCTGGCTACCCTGACTGTCGCCCGGCCTATTATGAAGCTTTCAATAACTTGATTAAAGAAGGAACGAAAGCGGCCGATATCAGCATTCTCACACCAGTTCTTCGCATGAGAAAAAAAGATATCGTCTTAAAAGGTCAAGAACTCGGAGTACCTTTCCAGTTTAGTTGGTCTTGTTACGCTTCATCTGACAAGGCCTGTGGTGAATGTGATTCTTGTGCCTTAAGACTACGTGGATTTAAAGAAGCTAATCTCAAAGACCCTATAACCTACAAGTAAATCTGCCGATACATCTATCACCAAACTTATATTAGGAGTGATAGATGAAATTCATGACAATGGCACTACTCGCACTTTCATTCTCTGCTTTTGCAGAAGGTGACGGCGAGATGTTTAAAAAACACAAAGACATAGTTGTTGCTAATATGGAGAAGAGAATTAGTATCCTTCAAGAGAGTAAATCATGTATCTCGGCTGCCACTAATAAAGATCAACTTCATTCATGTCGCAAAAAGATGAAAGAATCAATGAAAGGCATCAAAGAAGACTCTCTAGAGGCCCGTGCTTCGATGAAGGCCGAATTCAAAGCTAACAAAGAAAAGAAAAAAGCGGACCGAAAAGCTAAAAAATAATTCATTAATTTGAATCATTAGGTCGATTAGATCATATGGGAAAACACGTTTATGTGTCTAAGCCTCTTGACTCAAATGGGTTAATTGATTGGACAGAAACCGAAGACAATACTTGGAAAACACTTATTAACCGTCAGCAAGAGGTAATAAAAAACCGCGCCTGCGATGAGTTTGTGAATGCTTTAAATCTAGTCGATTTCCCTAAAGATAAAACACCTCAACTAAAAGATGTGAATAAAAAATTATTAGCTGAAACTGGGTGGCAAGTTCAAAACGTTGCCGCCCTTATCCAGCCAGATGAATTCTTCTCACTTCTTTCAAATAAAAAGTTTCCCGCAGCAACTTTTATTCGGGTGCCCGAAGAATTAGATTATCTTCAAGAGCCAGATATTTTCCATGAACTGTTTGGCCATGTCCCACTTCTCTCTCACCCCACTTATGCCCATTTTGTACATGAGTTTGGTAAAAAAGCACTCAGCCTAGACCCAAAAGATCGCTCAAGGCTTTTTAGATTGTTTTGGTTCTCAGTTGAATTCGGTCTCATTAATACCAAAGATGGTGTTCGTGCCTACGGTGCAGGAATTCTTTCATCAATTGGTGAGACTCAGTATGCACTGACTAATAAGAGCCAGAAAAAAGAATTCACACTTATGGATACGCTCAGAACGCCCTTTCGTGTGGATATCATGCAACCACTTTATTATGTAATTAATTCATTTGATGATCTTTTTAAGATTCTCGATGTGGATATAAAAAAAGAGCTTGATGAATCAAGAGTACTTAAAGACTTCGCTCCTCTGTTTACTCCGAAACCTAAAAAAACAAAATCTGATTCTGACACAGATGGAGGCATGGCATGCTAAAAGCACCTGAAGGCTGGGAAGTGATTCAAGATCATCTTCAAAAAACTTTTGAATTTAAATCATTTTTAAAAACGATGAGTTTTATTAATGCGGTAGCATGGCTGGCAAATTCTCAGAACCATCACCCCGAAATGATCATTAATTTCAATAAGTGTATTATCCGCACCACTACTCATGATGCGGAAAATACAGTGACTGATAAAGATTATCTATTAGCACAAGCTGTTGAAGATCTTGTTTAGAAAGAAGCGAGTAAACCAACCGTTGCACGGGCAGTGATTGAGCTCTTCATATCATCTCTTACATAATCATTTGTTCCATTAGTTTTGCTTACAAGTTTTTGTTCTGGTGAAGCGTCACCATGAAGTTCACCATAAACAAAAAATTTATTAGGAACCAAAGCAATTTTTGCTCCAAGATCAATTCCTAGATTAGCGATTGCCCTTGATTCCAGCTCATGCTTATCACCATTAGAGTCCGTATAATCTTCTTTCACTTTTGAAATGAGAGTTTGAGTTAAATTACCATAAATAAAGAAACTCTCAGTTAATTTAATTTGAGCGCCAAGCTGATAGATTACGCCCATGTATCCATCTCTGTTGATTTTCAGATCAGAGAGATCAGTGCTACCCTTAAGTTGCTTATACTCACCTTTTCCAGCAAAAACAAAACCAATTAAACCATAAACTTCAAACTGTTCTAGTTTCTTTCCACCTGCAAGTGCAATTGAAAATGTTGGAGCAACTTGTGATGAATTTCCATCAATATTAGTATCATCATCTCCATCATTATTTGAATCGTAGAATGATCCACGTTCTGCATCCTCAAGGCCTGCTGAATAATTTAATTTCAAATCTGCATTAATTGAACTCGTATTTTGTTCAAGGAAACGCCAGTTAAGACCTACATCAACACTTTGAAATCCACTGTTTTTAACCGTTCCAGGAGTACTAACACTCGCTCCATTCTGTTCTGCATCTTTAATTTCTGTCTCTTCATTAAAAACATAACTTAATCCACCAAATAGTGAGATGCTATCCGTGATCCCATAGCCAATATTGTGACTTGTTGATTGTTCTTTATTTTCAGTTTTATAATTCCCGAAAAATTTTTCCTAGTGCAACTCCACATTTAAGTTGCTGATTTC
>DZBG01000083.1 GCA_022729855.1 Bdellovibrio sp. | reverse complement strand
TTATTGCATGCTCCCTCATATGGATGAAGGTTGGCAAATGAGGACACGCCCTAACGTGAACCGAACAATTAAATCAATCTTTAAAGCTCAATTCCAAAGCTAAAACTAATGACTAAACCTAATAAAACCAGCCCCGCGAGGGCAGCTAAAATATTCTCTCGTTGTTTAAGAAAGATAATCGCAGTGAGAAAAACTCGAATCATAGGAAGACTGATTAAAATAATAAGCCCTAAATAAGAAATAAGAATGGCCCAATTCCCCTCCATAATAGCGAGCTCAAGGCTCGTCATCAAATCGACAGCTGAATACGTTTTAAAGGCTTCAGTATTTATTGAGCCCAACTTAAAGTTTGCAATCCAACCAATGAGAAGAAATAACCCAGAGCACAGAACTCCGAGACGCAAAAATTTAGAAATTTTAAGCTCAAGATTTTCTAATTGATCCATTACTTAAATCCTTTTGAAATCATCTGAACTGAAACGATAACAAGAACCACCACAAAAACTTTTCTAATAGTAGCCGCTGGCATCTTAGGCATCAGTCTCGCACCAATCCATGACCCACAAATAATACCTAGACTCATTGGTGCTGCGATTTCGGGCCTTACGTCCCCTCTTAAAAAGAAAGCTCCCGCACTGGCCGTGGCAGTAACACCAATCATAAAATTTGAAGTGGCCGATGAAACTTTCATCGGTAACTTCATCGCACCATCCATCGCAAGGACTTTAAAGATTCCGCTTCCAATTCCTAAAAGCGCCGAAAGCATCCCTGCAAAAAACATGGCAAAAAGTCCAAGAGGAACTTGCGCCACTTTATAATGAATAAGAAGCCCTTTCTCATTAGTAAATTTTCCCGCGAGTTTTAATTTCTCTGACCATGGGTGATCAATCTCAGAATAAGCATCCCCTTTTTTCTTAAGCATCATAACTGCAGAAAAGAGAAGAAAAGTACCAAATAAAAGGAATAGATATTTGGGTTCAATAAATCCTGAGACTAAAAAACCAACCATTGCTCCACCAACCGTTCCGACTTCAAGGAGAACCGCTAGTCTTAGATTTGTCAGGTGATCCTTGAGAAAACTTGCTGCCGCACCTGAGGAAGTGGCCACAATTGAGATTAAACTCGCCGCTATGGCATAACGAATATTTACACCGAAACCTAATGTTAAGATTGGAACAATAATAATTCCTCCCCCGAGGCCCAGAAGAGCACCGAGGAATCCTGCAAATACTGAAGAGATAAGTATAATGAGAGAAAACATAGGTCCTTATCATAATCGGCCAGAGCTGATATGCCTACTCCCAATTCTGACTTATTGTGCTATAATACTTTAGGAAATGACTATCAATAATTCTTCTCTCTATTTTCATCCCCATTTTGCCACAGAATTTCAGTGGGCGAAAAAATATAATCTTAGACTTGGTCTAGTGACTCCCGATAAAAAAAGTAAAATTTCTCAAGGTTTGAGAAATCTTTCGCATGAAACGATTCGCTTTCGTTTCATGGGACCCAAAAAAGAATTCACAAAATCTGAGCTTGAATATCTCACTGAACTTGATGGGAACAATCATTTTGCTTTAGGAATCGAGGAAGTAAATGGACGTGAGCGTGGAGTCGCGATTGTTCGAATGGTAAAAAGCCATACTCATCCAGATGTCGCTGAGATTGCCATTGTTATAATAGATGAATACCAAAATTTAGGTCTTGGAACACTTCTTATTGAAGCAATTATTCTTGCAGCAAGTGAGCGTGAAATCAAAACCCTATCTTTCTCATTTCTTCCCACGAATACAACGATTCTCAAACTGATTCAAAATGTCGCAGTTGCAGAATTAAAAACCAATACTGTCGATATGGTTCAGTACGTATATCAACTAGATAAGATAGATATCAAAAAGATCAGAGAAAAAATCGCCCAAAAGCTTCCGGAGCTTGCCAAGTTCCTTTATAAATTCTAAGATACAGAAATGAAAACTACAGACCTCAATTCGGTCAAGTTCCTCTTCATTCATTCAATGGCAACGATTGTTGTCTACAAAATTTTAAAATCACTTATTTTAATGGCCGACTTCCATCCTGGATGGTCAGTGAAGTCTCTTAAAATTTTATGTGCATTTTATATTTGTTTCATAAGTATTAATCACTATCGAAAAAAGAAAACAAGGCCCTCACATGGATGTTGAATTACTCTCTCGTCTCCAATTTGGTTTTACAGCAATGTTTCACTATATCTTCCCACCTTTTAGTATTGGTATGGGGTTACTCCTAGTGATTTTTGAATCAATCTATCTTTATACAAAAAACCCTCTCTATGAAAAGATCACTCGATTTTGGATTAAAATTTTTGCGGCCAATTTCTCTCTTGGAGTGGCCACTGGAATTGTTCTAGAATTTGAATTTGGAACGAATTGGTCAAAGTACTCACGATTTGTGGGAGATATTTTTGGTTCACCACTTGCTGCTGAAGGAATTTTTGCTTTCTTTTTAGAATCTGGTTTTTTGGCGATTCTTTTATTTGGTTGGGATAGAGTCAAGCCATGGGTACACTGGTTTTCTACTCTTATGGTGGCCTTGGGTTCAATGATGTCGGCTTTTTGGATTATTGTTGCAAACTCTTGGCAGCAAACACCTGTGGCCTATAAGATCGTCATGGAAAATGGTTATGAGAGAGCCGTGATCACAGATTTTTGGGCCGTTGTGTTTAATCCTTCATCAATGCCAAGATTTCTTCACGCCATCTTTGGAAGTTATATTCAAGGAGCCTTTTTAGTCATCAGCGTGAGTGCTTATTATCTTTTAAAGAAAAAGCATCTCGAGTTCGCGAAAAAATCTATTTTTATTTCACTGACTGTTGCTGGTCTCTCTAGTATTGCTCAACCTTTAATTGGTCACTGGCATGCTGAGGTTGTGGCCCGTTACCAACCAACAAAACTTGCAGCTTTTGAGGGTCTATTTGAGACGACTAAAGGAGCACCACTCACTTTATTTGGCTGGGTAGATACTGAGAATCAAAAAACATATGGCCTAAAAATTCCAAAACTTTTAAGTTTTATGGTTAATGGAGATGCAAACAGCGAGATCAAAGGCCTTAATGCTTATCCTAAAGATCTCTGGCCCAATGTGAATCAAGTTTTCCAGAGTTATCATATTATGGTGGCCCTCGGGATGCTTTTTCTAGTTCTGAGTTTTGTCTCTCTTTATTGGTATAAAAAAGGCACTCTCTTTGAGAAAACATGGCTCATGAAATTTTATGTCGTGAGTGTCGTTCTTCCCGTCATTGCCAATCAAGCAGGTTGGTATTCTGCAGAACGTGGGCGACAGCCATGGATTGTTCAAGGCCTACTTAAAACTGCTGATGGGGTTTCACCATCGGTTCACTGGGGAGAAGTTCTCACTTCTCTCATTTTATTTGCCCTTATTTATTCTCTCTTATTTTTTTCTTGGACTTATATTCTTAATAAAGAAATTCAGCATGGCCCTGAATCTCATGATCATGATCATGATCCTGAAGCTGGTTATCATAAAAATAAAGAATTTATGGACACGCCCATTATTAAAAAGGTTTAGTTATGGATTATCATATTCTCTGGTACATCATTATTGGAATCCTGCTCATGGGATATGCTGTCCTAGATGGTTTTGACTTAGGAGTCGGAGCACTTCATCTTTTCTCTAAAGGTGATCACGAACGCAGAATTGTTCTAAATTCCATTGGGCCTGTTTGGGATGGAAATGAAGTTTGGCTTATTACTGCAGGTGGAGCACTCTTCGCCGCCTTCCCCGAAGTCTACGCCACAGCTTTCTCAAGTTTTTATCTTCCCTTTATGTTTCTTCTGTTCTCACTTATATTCAGAGCAGTTTCAATTGAATTTAGAAGTAAAGAAGAGTCGCCACGTTGGAGAAAATTTTGGGATATTGGTTTTTCTGTTGGATCAATTGTCGCCACAATTCTATACGGCGTTGCCATAGGAAATGTTATTAACGGTTTCCCCATTGGTGCAGACAAAGAATTTCAAGGTAATGTCCTCACACTTCTCTCACCTTATACGATCCTAACTGGCGTCTTTAATTTAGCAATGTTCTCTCTTCATGGGGCCATGTATCTCATTGTGAAAACGGAAGGTGAGCTTCAGGCCCGAATTAAAAAGATTAGTTTCAAGTTATATGGAATCTTTTTTTCTCTCTATGCACTTGTCACTATTGTTACCTTAATAAAACATCCAACAATGCTGGCCAATTTCTCTTTTGGAAAGATTGCGCCACTTACCTATCACCCAATCATTGCGAATCATATCGATATGATTTCAACTGTCTCTTGGGGAATTGTGTTTTTAAATATGCTCGCAATCATTAATATTCCAAGATGTTTGATTCAAGGTAAAGAACTCCAAGGTCTTATTTCATCAGGTTGTACAATACTTGCTGTTGTACTCTTTTTCTCACTAGGTTTATTTCCTAATATGCTGGTCTCAAGCATGAGTCCTGACTATTCAATAACAATTTATACAGGGGCCTCTTCGGTCTACACACTCACAACCATGTTTCATGTGGCCATTTTTGGAATGCCCTTTGTCCTTCTGTACACAGGACTCATTTATTGGACATATAGAGGTAAGACTAAACTAGGAAAGGATTCTTATTAGGCCTGAACTTTCATGACACCCTCAAGAGACTGCCATTTTTGCATGAGAAGTTGAAACTTAATAAAATAACTCTCTCCAAGATTCTCCATCACTGTTCTAAAGAACAAAGAAGTTCTCATAAAGAGTTTTCCTAGATCCATTTGTCTTTCTGAATCTTTTGACTTCATTATTTTGATAAACCTTTTAACAAGTTTTTTTGCCACTCTGTTTTTGCGACATTTTAGCTTCTGGACTTCACACTTGGCCTTATAGGTTTCAATCAAATCCTTATCAGATAAATCCTTTAGCTTTGCTAGTTGCTCCCAACGCACACTAACCATAATTAGACTTGAAAGCTGTCCAATATCTTCAGGGATAAATTCTTCACGTAAAAGATTTGGGGCCAGAGCCGCAGTTTAAAAAAAAACATTTTTCTTAAAACCTTTTTTATGAAGTTTTTTCATCTCACTTTTCCAGACGAGAGTGAGTTTATCTTGCTCAATAGTGGCCAGCTCATGATGATCACGTAGAGGAAGAAAGATCCCCATATTCTCACGCTTATCTACGGCAAGCTGAACTTCTTCTTCATCAATTTTCATTTGGTACTCTGAGCGGTTAAAACTCTTCCCTACAACTTTTGGAATACCCATATAAAGTGATTTTTGAACACCCTTCCAAGAAAGTTCTTGATTAGCATTTCTGATTTTTTCTTGAACTTCAACAATATGACCTTTGAGTGCCTTTTTATAAACATCATGGTGTTCAGGATTATTGAGATCCAATTGAAACTTATAAAGAAATTGATTTCCTTTTAAAAAGGCAATCTGTGCGCGACTGACAAGAGGCCCCACTTGAATATTTTTTCTATTAAGTTTTTCTTCGCGAATTGAAATAAGAACCTTCTCTCCAGCTAGCTTTTGAATCTCGATCCAAAACTGCCCTTGAAATGTGACAGAAGCATTCAATAAATTCACAAGTCCAATTCCTGCCGAAAGACTGGCAGAAACTCCACCATAAGTCTGATAACGGCCAGAGTCTCCTTCAAGCCAATCTGAAAAAGTGTCCAGAGTTTTTGGGTATTTTACATGGAGTTTAATTTCTGGGTTAGTTACTTTATGAGTCTCAGATTGAATTGAGCCTTTATAAACATTAAGACCTAAAAGAATTTGAGAGCTTGCAAGCTCATATCCAAAACCTAAGCCACCTTCAATTCGAGTTGTTTTGGTTTTAAGCCAATACTCAACCTCTTCTGCAGGAGTAAACATCATACTCTTAGTTTTAAGTGGCATCGTATAGATTGTTTGATTGCGAATATAATTACCCTGAAACGTAGGATAAAAACTTGCATGATCAAATGGGAGAGAAAAAGGTGAGCTGATCGTGTCTTCAGTAGCATCCCCTGAAAGGATAACCTCATGCTGAGCAAGAGCGATATTCGCAAGAATAATTAGTGAGAGAAAACTCAAGATTTTGATCATAGGTTATTATGCCAAGGTTTTAATTTTTTAAAAGGATAGTGGTTCCCGAATGAAATCTTTATGCGCCTCACTCCTGAGGCGATTACATTTACTCGATTCTGAGACGAAGTAAACCGACACCAATTAGTGTCTTTTCATCATCAAAATCAACTAATGCTGTTTGAATAAATAAAGAATCTTCACTCAAAAATGGGGCACTCATAAAAACGGCACTTGGGTCTTGGTAATTAATGCGAGCGGGACCTTTATCTGTGTGAACAACATCATCCTGACGAAGAAGAACTGAGATTTTATCATTCTTCCACATGAAAATGGTCTTCATTCCAGACTCATCTACCCCTCTGAAAACAACGGTCTGATGCTTATTTATTGAAGGTGAAAAATAATCGATTTCTTTAACTTTATCAGATCCCACTTGGGCTATCGTTTTAACCACTCCACTCTCATCCATGAGCCCAATTCCATCGACTCCACTCATCATTCTGCCAACAAAAAGCATCGATGAACCAGAAAGGATCACAGAGTTTCTAAAACTCAGCCAAGAAGAGTTGGCATCACTATCGCGGTCCTTGAGAACCAGAGGAGACTTCCCTAAATCAGCCCACCAATAAAGAAGATCCGGAGAACTATCATCAAGTGAATTTAAACGTAGTTTATAGGCCAGCTGATTTGGAGCAGAGCTTGGACTAAAAGCAAAGGATCTGTCTGGATGATCCATCCAAATCTCTGCCGTGTTTTTCCATTTCGTCACAAATTGCTCACCATCAAAATCGAGCCAGCGGAAAACATATTCTCCTTCACCTGTGCTGGCCATCCCATCAATCATGCCCTGAGGTTTAAAACTCACTTTTCTAATCTCTTCACCTTTGAGATCAAGAATGGTGTGAGTTCCACCTTCAGAAAATTCTGACCATAAAAGACCATCAACAGTTAAACTAGGGTCAGTTAATTTATGTCCATCCCCAGACTTATAAATTGATGTGGTTTGGGTATTTGTTATTTTAAATAAATGCTCATAATCACCATCACTACATCTTAGATAAATGGCATCCTTGTAGGTAATGGGATTGGTATTAAAACAATAATATCCGTTAGGAATCTTCCATGAATCAGCATCAGAATATCTGAGTATCAACTCAGGCTTTCCTGCATAAGAGAGAAAACTCATAAATAAGACACAAATAAGGAATAAATTTTTCATCTTTTCATTATAAAGTCGATAAGTTCGATATGAAAAGCGAAGCACTAATTATTGACTTTTCTGATCAACTAAAGGAAATCTCCCAAGGACTTAGCTTCCTTGGCAGGCCTCGCTATCAGCTTAGCTATCTCCACAAACAATTCCCTGAGCATCAAGACTTTATCTCGCAGCTTGAAGATATCTCAATCCCTCTCAAAGTTGATCCTGAAGAGAAACGACAAAAAATCAGAGAAGTCTTACTTAGGCTCGAGTCAGCTGATCTTGATCCTTGGATAAAAAAAATATTTGTGGCCCGTCTCGAGGACTACACCACTCTGCTTCGCATGATGGAAGTTTTTGGAACCGTATTCTTTTATCAAAAATGCACTGAACTCTACGGTACAGGAAATATAAAACACCTAGAATCAGGTTTTCATTATTTTGTAGATGAGGTCACAAAGATGGTTGAGAGCGACCAGTCCACCAAATCCTATACTGGGGATGAAGGGATCGAGTTTCTTGAGACCAAGCTTCTAAATGTTTTTCCTAGAGACAGATTTGAAGTTAAACCTTCAACCTCACTTCTCTCAGATTCATCTGCTGGAAGACGTGTCCTTAAACTCAATACCAGCAAAAGCTTTACCGAAAATCAGCTTAATATTTTTCTTGTTCATGAAGGCTGGGCCCATCTTGGGACGTCCCTTAATGGGCAGGACCAACCTCTTCATCATTGGCTTGCCGCTTGGGCACCACGGACCACATTTCTTCAAGAAGGTCTCGCTGTCTTAGTTGAGCTTGTCACTGGAAATATGACTCAGGAGAGATGGCAGAAAATTAAACTGCGCCACCTCGCTTGCCTCATGGCCGAGAGAGGATCAAACCTGAATGAAGTTTATCATTTTCTTATTCATCAGGACATGGACAGACTGGATGCTTTCAAACTTTCACTGCGAGTGTTTCGAGGTGTTGATCCAAGAGGTGGACAAGCTTTCACTAAAGAGCTTTTATATCTGCATGGATTGATCCAGCTGCTCTATCACCTGAGCTTCTTTAATCTTCATCTTTCAAGTGTGTTTGCAGGAAAGATGAGCTTTGGTGAGCACGTAGGAATTCTGGCCCATCAGCATGAAACAAAAATTGTCTCACCCTTCTTTCCAGCTGAACTGGATTCTCCTGAATGTCTGGCAAGACTTCAAAAACTAAAAGATTTATGTCGTGCAATCTTTAAGGGCGGTTTTGGATAACTTCGGCCAGACTTTTCATGGCCCCAATGATTTCAGATTGAATGTGCTCAGGAATTTTATTTTCACTCATGGCCTTATTCATACAATACAACCACTGCTCTCGCTCAACTTCTCCAATTGAAAATTTCATATGCCTCATTCTCATTCGAGGATGACCATACTTTTGCATATATAATTGAGGGCCACCAAGCCAGCCGGATAAAAAATCTTTAAGTTTAATCCCGGGAATTTTTAAATCATCAGGATGGGGATGAGCTAGCAAACACTCGCGTGCCATTGGATCTGTTTGCATAATTTTATAGAATGAGTCGACAAGCTTTGAGATTTTATTTCGTCCCCCAATTTTTCGATAAACTGAAGGACGAAAACGATCGCGAATATTTTCTAAATTAATTTTGAGCTGAAGCCATTTTGCTATCATCAAATTTCCAGTAATTACCAGTTGGAGTTGGATAACTAGTCTTATCAAAAATGATTTCTTTTGTCTTACCTACATGCTTAATATCCACTAAGTTTTTAGCGTATTTTCCTTTTTGAGCAGCATCATAAATTCTTCCAACCCATGCATGCATTTTTTCAGGGTTCCAAGCGTAGAGCTCAATATTAGGCTCCTTATTGCTCCATTTAGCTCCTGGACGAAAAAGAAGTCTGGTTACAGGAACTTTATTTCCAGTAAGTGGACCACCAATAAAACATTTAGGGATATAAAGGTGCTCTCTCCAATCAGTGAAATATTCTTTCTCTAAGAGACCTGCCACTTCAAGAAAACTCACTCCGAAAGCAGAACAACTAGATCCTCCGCCCTTAAGTGGATCTGCCTGAAGTCCTGAATACATCTTTCCAAATCCACGTGCCTCGTAATCATCAACATAAGTCAACATACGCTCACAGGCCTCTGGAGAAATAATTGTCGTGAGTTTAGCAATACGATCATTACCTGAGTAAGGTGTTAGGTCTCTTAATATAATATCTTCTTTTTCAAGTTTTCCTGCATATCCATGGAACATAAGCCCAAGGCCATACTTTTTCTTTAAAAGTAATTCACGCTCTTCTGTATCAGTAGCAGAAGTCATTCCACGGTAGATATCTTTTCCAAGTGAATCACATTTTACATTGATAAAAACGTGAGAAATACCGAAGACTCTTTTGTTCTTAAACTTAAGCAAACTATTGTTAATAGTAGAAACAGTGAGACCCCAAGGAGACTTCCAGTTAATACCTTTTGGAGAATTAATGATGATAAGTGAGACTTGGTCTGCAGCTAATGCTGAAAAAGAAAATATAAGAAGGCAGAATAAACATACTGTTTTTCTCAAGTGAACCTCATTGTTCAAGTTTTAAATGGCAAAATAAATTGTCACTTTTTTTTGAAGCATTTGAAAAGGCATTAATGCTAAACTATTAAGATCAGGCTAAAATATCAAAGCGAAATACTCGTTTTAAGTTATGATACCAACAGCAAAGGAGCTCTTATGAAAAAAATCGCACTTGTTACTCTCGCTTGTTCACTCTTCCTTACATCATGTGGACATATGGGGAAGAAAGGTTGTCGTAATAAAGAATCTTATTCAAAAGAATCATGCAACAAAGATAAAAAAGATTGTGGTGGTGACTCTTGTCACAAGAAGACTGAAGAAAAAAAATCTTAACCAATGAAATTTTATACTATTATTGCTACCGCCCTCATTTCGATGGGGGCCTTGGCAAATCCTTGTTACCAAGATCAAAAGAAATTTTGTGCGGCAGTTGAACCTGGTAAAGGCCAGCTTGCAAAATGTCTGTCAGACTATGAATCGCAGTTAGCGGCAAGTTGCAAAGCTGAACTCAAAGAGTTTAAAACAAAATCTAAAAAAAGGAATCCGTGTTTTGAAGATCTTGTTGAATTTTGTGGGGACATTCCTAGTGACCAAAGCAAGCTAGAGGTTTGTCTTCTTAAAAATGAAAGCAGACTCAGTACAACTTGTGCCGCAAACTTCAAGACAAAAAAAGCCAAAATCCTCACCGGTAATATTTGTGCACAAGATATTGTGAACAACTGTTATTCTGAACTTAAAGAAGAGAATGGAATGGTCACAAGATGTTTGATAAAAAATCAAACGAACCTCTCAAAGTTTTGTCAGGACAAAATTCACAAACAAGTAAAAAAGATGAAAGATTCAAATCCTTGTTTTGATGACACTGAAAAACTCTGCCAAGGGATGACTAAATTTGTTGATATCCACCCTTGCCTTGCAAAGAACAAAACAAACCTCTCGCCCCAGTGTGCAATACGGGTGGCCAAGGAAGAGAAAAAAATTGCAGCAGCTCCATGTTATATGGATCTAAAGCAACATTGTGTTTCTGGTCTAAAACCAGATCAACAACAACACTGTCTTCAGCTCAATAAAGAACATATCTCTAACAAGTGTGCTCAGTTCATTAATGTTCAAAGTGAAAAAGTGCAAAAGATGGTGACTGATTGTGAAGCCGACCGTCTAAAGTTTTGTGAGAAAGAGCCATTTGAAGGTGGAAAAGTTCTGAAATGTTTACGAAAGATGAAATCAAAATTAGAACCAAAGTGTTCAAAACTTATTTAAGTTGTTTGGCCCCCTCTTCTTGGGGGGGGGCAAATTATTTTACTTCAAGTACTTTTAAAGTAGTCCAAGTTCCAACCAGCATAGTCATTAAATAAATCACAGGCGTAAAATAATTCGTGTTCGTGTTAATAGTGAGATAGCTATCGATCGCGCAGCTTATGATTAGAAGTCCAAGCCAAGCAGGAACTGCCGCCCAAAGGTTTACACTATATTTTTGTTCGTGTATACAGTGGTCACACTGAACAGTAGAATCGTTTAGAAGTTTTTTATTCAATCTTACAAAAATCAATTATTCCCAACTACCATTTCCTAGTGCAACTTTTCTTCATCATAACTTCATAA
>DZBG01000013.1 GCA_022729855.1 Bdellovibrio sp. | reverse complement strand
GGCCCATGTGGACTATGCTCTGAGGCGATGCTGCTTTCTTACACTGTCTTTATAAAGGCTCTCCCGACGGATGGCCGAATTAGGGCAAGCGCTTCCACGTTTTGAAAGAGAATTCACCACATCACAAACATCTCCACCCTCTTCAGAATCATTTTCTGCATAAATGGCACTGAGAAGACCAGACTCAATAGGCGAGATCTCACTTCCCTTTTTACCGCCGCCTTTCATACGGTGAAAATCCACGATGGCCGCTCCTGCATAAGCATAGCAGAGTCCATAATCCCCTTGGTCCTTAACTCCAATATTGTCCATCACACTGGCATGAATTTTTCTCAAATCAACAGTTTCTCCATAATTACAGCTGGCCATGGCCGGCACCGAGAGAAGGAGAGAAATTGCTAAATAAATGGATTTCTTCATAAATTTACACCTGTCTAGACATTAAACAAAATTAAGAGGTCAAAAGCCTAAAAGAGGACTAATCTTGATATGGATTGCATGACCTATGCCAACTAATCCTGAGAGGTAGCTATGAGAATTCTGGTAATCGAAGATGAAAAAAAAATGTCAGGCTTTATTCAGCAAGGGCTTACTGAAGTAGGTCACACTGTAGATGTGGCAGATATGCCAAGAGACGCTCGTGAATTTTTAAAGAAAAATACTTATGACATTCTTATTTTAGATGTCATGCTTCCGGAAATTTCGGGGATTGATTTTGCGAAAGAGCTACGCGGGAATAACTTCAAAGGAAGTATTCTTATGCTTACTGCCCTTTCGACGACAAAAGATAAAATTATCGGTCTAGATGCTGGTGCAGATGACTATCTTGCAAAACCTTTTGAGTTTGAAGAACTTCTTGCTCGTATTCGCGCACTTTCAAGACGCAAAGGTGAAGACACTGCGGTTCTTTCTAACGGAGATCTTTCAATGGATCTTATTAGCCGTATGGTCAGTCGTGAAGGTTCAAAAATTGAGCTCACAACAAAAGAATTTGCCCTCTTAGAATTTCTTATGAGACACTTGGATAAAGTTGTTGATCGTAATTCAATTGCACGTCAAGTTTGGGGAACAGATTTTGATCCTGATTCAAACGTCATTGATGTTTACATCAACCATTTAAGAAAAAAGATAGATTCGCCATTTGCGCGTAAGCTTCTTAAAACAGTGGTAGGCCAAGGTTATGTTCTTTCCAAAGCTGAGTAAGCTTTTAAAAGGGATTCGTTTTAGACTAGCATTTGTCTATTCCGCACTCTTTGGTCTTTTCATTTGTATTTTTGCCTATGTCTTAACTTCACAATATATTCAAGCAGGCCGGGATCGTTTTGATTCTGCCCTGCTAAACTATGCCATCGATCTGGCCTCGGATATTAAACATAATCATCAAGGTCTCGATGTAGATATCCCGGCCTATGAATATCGAAAGAAACTTCCCTTCTCTATTACCCAAACTTTATTTCTCGTGAGAAATTTAGAGGGTAAAATTCTCATCACAAATACAGATGATGCAGGATTAAAAATCCCCTATAATTCTGAACTCGCATTAAGAAAAGATTATACCAATCGTTTTCTTTTCTTTAATTACCACGGTCAAAAAATGCGAGGGGTAAATATGAAAATCCGTGATCCTCAAGTCACTCCTCATATTATACAAGTGGCCACTTCAGTCAAAGATCTTGAGGAACAAGAAAACAATTTAATCCTGATCAATGTTCTCATGATTCCCTTTCTCATTCTCATCAGCTCTATTGCGGGATTTGTAGTTGCAGGGAATGCACTCTCACCAGTCAATGCTGTGGCCGATATGGTTAATAAGATTGCCGCCACCAATCTCTCTCTCCGTATTAAAGACCCTGAGACCCAAGATGAGATCTCAAACTTGGCCCATACCTTTAATATGCTTCTGGCACGTCTTGAGCACTCATTTAAGGCCCAGGAAAATTTTGTCGCCAATGCTTCTCACCAACTCAATACCCCCCTTTCAATTATTAAAGGCGAGCTTGAAGTTTTAGAATCAAAGAAGCGCTCGGATGAGGAAATCGAAAAATTTCATAAATCTTTAAAAGAAGAATTAAATCGCCTGATTGATCTCGTGAAGAATCTCTTGATGATTTCTCGAGTAGAAGCCGGTCAGGAAGATTTTATTTACTCCCCTCAACGAGTTGATGAGGTACTTCTCTCAACCACTGAGAGACTTCATTTAAAGGCCCGAGACAAAAAGATCAATATTAGATTTAATATTGATCCAAACCTAGACGAAGTTCCCGATGCTTTAGTTGTCTTAGGAGAAAAGCAGCTTCTCGAATGCCTTTTTGAAAACATTCTAGAAAATGCCATCAAATACTCTCCTGAAGACAGTGTGATTAAGATTAATATCTCCTCGTCGGATCATCAGCTTGTGGTCACAATTAGTGACCAAGGAAGCGGAATTGATGACAGTCAAGCAGCCACTCTTTTCACGCGGTTCCAGCGAGGCTCAGGCCATGTCGGAATCCCTGGGACAGGAATTGGCCTTTCTATCGCCGCCAAAATCGCCAGACATCACAAGGCCAAAATTAGCTATCGCCATTTACATCCCGGAAGTGAATTTTCAATTATTTTTTCAATGAGCTATCTCAAACTCGATCAAGCTTAATAAAAATCAGACTGCTGATCTTCTGAAGCGTGAGAATAGATAAGTGAGCCGTTGCTGATTTTAGATCGCAAGTAATCTAGTTGATCTACTTTTTTTCCTGTTTCACGGTCAATTGTTGGGTGACGTGCAACTCCCAAACATCCGTAAGTCGCATTGATAAATGGACGAGGCTTAAGGGATTTAAATTCCCAGACTAGACCGGCCTTCTCTTCCAGAGTTGAGGCCTGCTCCCAACGATCAAATAAATCAAAATCCTCTTCAAGTCCCGATGGAGGAAGTGGCTGACTATCAAAGCCGTGAATAATAATTGCTCGAGATTTAATATTAGAATTTTGTTTCTCTAAACCTTTTAAAATAATATTCTCGCCCCATTCTTTTCCGACAGAGGCCTGTTCAGTCATAATAAACCCAGCTGATGAAAGCTGACTATTACTCGTATTTGAAACTGTGGGATTTGAACCGAAACCATCACTCCCTTGAGTCTGGCTTCCATCTCCCATTCCCTGTGAAACCCAAGTATTCCCTAGAACTTCGCCCTTTTTCATATCAAAAACAAACAAACGACGCTCATTAGAGGGCTTAGTATAATCAACAATAGTGAGATACGGTTTTTTTAGTTTTGACTCTAATTTTTCATAGCCCTGATAGGCCTTCACAAACGTCTCTTCATCTACAAAAGGACAGACCACACGATCCTGATCATCGACATGGACCACACCTGCATTCTCTAAGGCCACTTCGACATAGCGATCTTTGAGAATAGGCTTCTCTTTTACTTTCTTATAAATAACATCAAGAACACTGGCCTGAAGTTTTTGAGAAGTCCTTAAAAAATCCTGAGTTCCTTGAGTGGTCATCTTTAACTGCGCGGCCAAACGATAAGGCTCAATTTTATCCCCATCACTAAAATCAAAATGAGTATAGAGCTCATCTAAAAGCGCATTATAGATATCAGATTTATGTTCTGCTGAGTTTGTTGGCTGAAGGACTCTTAGGCGACTGGCCACACCCGAGAAAAACATCAGATTTTTCCCTTTTTCATCATAATTATTGATGGGATCACAATAAGGTGACGTCTCAAAATCCTCTTTTAATTTTTGATAAACACTATGAGGATCAGCGGCTTGCATTTTCTCTTCTGAAGCAATTTTACGAGTGACTTCAAGGACATTCTCAATATTTTTTTCAATCTTTGTCACGGGAGTTTCATCAACACAGACTTCAGCTTTTTCGACTTTTGTTTTTTCTAACTGAAATTCCCCCATCTTCTTCCAAAGATTTTTACACATTCCTGTCTTACTTTGAGTTCCAATATCCCCACTCACACAAACCTGATGTGCAAGATTTAACATTTGATTAAAATCATTTTTCTTTTCATCATCCCATTTGTTCACAAAGCTATAGTCTTCACCTTTTTTCTTAAAGGCATTCTCACAATACTTAAATGATGACTGCCTCTGCTGAGCAGAGTTTGAAGGAGCACAAATTCCATCGCCAAAAAGAAGAGGCTGACAGGCAATTTCATTATTTGCACAAGAAGTTTGAGAATATAAAGGGGATGCTTTTTTAGGATTGGTACAATATTTTCGACTTCCTTGTTTCACCAAAGTACTGGGCCATCCACCATAAAAACAATTAAGGTCAGCGGCATAGGCTTCATTAAAAAATTGGAATTTAGATTCAAAGGTCACCAGATCATGAAAAGTGGATTTTTCTTCAACTTCACTGATGAAATGCTTGAGTTCAATAACCATCTCAACCTGAGTCACGGCCCATGTCTGTTGAGTGAGTAAACTGATTAGCAATAGTATTAAAAATCTCATCAAAAATCCTATCGGATTCAGATAAAGATCACATGAGTTTTTTCTGGACTAGTTCAGTCTTCTTTTAGGTGAGCCCTTGCAATTTCTGCTAGATAAAGCGCTAATGAGAAGCCATTTTTATAAAGCCCCCCAACGGCCACAAACCTATCTTTTGATTCTAGATAAGGTCTTCGCCCCTTACCTTTCTCCCTGATTCCAGTGAGGATTTTGGCCTTCTCAAAACTGGGCCAGCTTTTATTCACAAGCATTGTGCGAAGATCTTGATCAATTTCTCTAAGCTCTGATTCAGATGCCATAAAATGGCCTCCCTCTTCACTTGTTGACCCGATCACCAATTCATTTGAGTAAGAACGATAAATTAAATTATGACCATTTAAAGTAAGTGAAAATGATTTCACTCCCCAAGAAATATTCTCGTAAACAAGATAACTTCCATGAACAGGTTTGGAGACGACTGGTAAGAATTCTTTCCAGAAACGCTGGTAACTTCCAAGGCCTAAAAATAAATTTTCAGCTTTAAATATTTTTCCAGATAGAGATGTCGCTACCCAAAGCTCGTTTTCCCTCTGGATATTGATCACAATGTCCTTATAACGCTCGATGGGCAGACTCACCGATTGATCTTTTAACCATCCAAGATAAAGAGCAGGATCAATGATATAACAAGGCTCAGAGGAGAGACAAAGCTCAGTGGCAAGTTCAATTCCAAGAGAAGGGATTTCATTTTGAGTGAGATTCTGAGGATATCTTTTTTTAAATTCAGGAATTTTACGACTCACTCCACTCCACTGCTCACCAACAAAAACACCTTGAGGATTGTCTTCAAGAACATGTTTTTGAAACCGCTGGTACCCCTGAAAAAGAGTATCCCCTAATTCCGAATGGCCTAGACTCACTCCACGCGCAGCGACTACAGCAGTGGAGCGAAGGGAGCATGCAGGATAAAACACATCATCGGCTAACTGAATAACAGAGTGTCTACCTGATTTTGCACCTGCAAGTGCAAAAATAAAATTTTCTGCGGCCAGACCCGCACCAATCACTAAATATGAGCTCAAAACTCAACCCTTTATGTTTAAATCACTCTCATTTTCTCACATTGGCTTGCCATTTCCAAGGGCCACGGCCTATGCTTTTTATTCCTTTTTCTCTATCTTATCAGGAGCATGATTGCCTATGGCAGCTATTACTTTAGACCCAAAAGCTTTGATTTTTGTCACTAAAAAACTTGGTATTGCAGCCGCCTCAGTCATGAGTGTTTGCAAACTTCTTTTTGAAGATGAATCAACTATCCCCTTCATTTCAAGATACCGTAAAGAAGCCACAGGTGGACTAGATGAAGTTCAGATTCGTGATATCCAAGATTCATATAATGATTATGTAGAAACTGAAAAAAGACGTGCTTATGTTCTTGAGGCCATCAAAAAGATGGAAGCTCTTACACCTGAGCTTGAGCGCCAAATTAAAGCGGCGACGACACTCAATCAACTTGAAGATATCTACGCTCCTTATAAATCTAAAAAGAAAACTAAAGCGATGATTGCTAAGGAAAATGGACTTGAGCCACTTTCTGATATGATCCTCAAAGGCACCAAGGCCCTTAAAGATATTCAAGCTGAAATCGTTGAAAAATTTGTCAACGGAAGCGAAGGTAAAGTTAAAGATATTAACGAAGCCGTGGCCGGAGCTTGTGATATCCTTATCGAAAC
This sequence comes from Bdellovibrio sp., assembly GCA_022729855.1. Taxonomy (GTDB): domain Bacteria; phylum Bdellovibrionota; class Bacteriovoracia; order Bacteriovoracales; family Bacteriovoracaceae; genus DZBG01. The sequence continues at coordinate 32,486 of DZBG01000013.1, read as the reverse complement.
TTTTTCTCATAACCTCGAGCTTAAAGAAAAAATCCGTCAAACGTTTTGGTCTTCAGGTGTAATCAAATCTGGTATCCGCAAAGATGCAGATAAAATTACTGATTATCTTAAATATAAAGACTTCTTTGAATTCTCTGAACCACTTTCAAAAATTAAAGATCCAAAATCTTCTCACCGCTATATGGCCATGAGACGTGGAATGAATGAGAAAGTCCTTAAAGTAGATTCTGAGATTGCTCCAGAGATTGGAACAACAATGATTGAGGAAGATTTCTTTCCTAAGAAAGGATCCCTTGCCAATTATGACGTTCTTAAAAAATGTGCTGAGAAAGCTTATAATAATCATATTCAGCCCTCACTTGATCTTGAAGTGAAAAATGATCTCAAAAAGATTGCAGACACTGCCGCAATTTCAGTTTTTGGAATCAATCTAAAAAATCTTCTTCTTCAACCTTATCTCGGATCGAAGGCCGTCCTTGGTATTGACCCAGGAGTAAGAACAGGATGTAAGGTTGTGATCGTCGATCACACTGGAAAATTCATGGGTGATCATGTGGTCTACCCATTCCCTCCAAAAAATGATCTTGTTGGTTCAGCCCAAATTCTGACTAAGATGATTGATATGTTCAATATTGAATATGTGGCCATCGGAAACGGAACTTATGGACGTGAGACTTTAGAATTTGTTGAAACTTATATACAGCAAGTAAAAGATGGAAAAGTTAAGGCCACAATGATCTCTGAGGCCGGAGCTTCTATTTACTCAGCTTCAGATATTGCTCGCCAAGAATTTCCAGAAAAAGATGTGACTGTTCGTGGGGCAATCTCAATTGCCAGACGTTTCCAAGATCCTCTCGCAGAACTGGTAAAAATCGATCCAAAATCAATTGGAGTAGGTCAATATCAGCATGATGTGAATCAAATCCAACTTAAGCATAATCTTGAAGCAGTGGTTGAATCGTGTGTGAACTTTGTAGGAGTTGATTTAAATACTGCTTCTGCACCTCTCCTTTCATATGTATCAGGCATTGGCCCAACTGTGGCCCAAAACGTAGTAAAGTTTCGTGAGACAACTGGCGGCTTTAAAAACCGCGCTGAGCTTTTAAAAGTTCCTCGTTTTTCTCAGAAAATTTTTGAGCAATCCGCAGGATTTTTAAGAATCTATAATGCTGCTCATCCACTTGATGGAACATTCATTCACCCTGAGCGCTATGCGACTCTAGAAACATGGGCGAAGGCAAAGAATCGTGATGTGGCCAATCTCTTATCAGATGCAGATCTACAAAATGAACTTGCAAACGATAAAGCTCTCAAAGCAGAAATTGGAGAGATGACACTCACAGATATTATTAAATGTCTTAAAGCACCTACTCAAGATCCACGTACTGCCTTTAAGTCAGTTGAGTTCACTAAGGGCATCACAGATCTTAAAGATATTAAAATTGATCAGTGGTATAACGGAGTCGTGACAAATATTACGATGTTTGGGGCCTTCGTTGATATCGGGATTAAAGAGAATGGTCTTTTACATATTTCAGAGATGAGTGATTCATTTGTTGAAAATGCTATGGATGTTCTTAAAGTAGGCCAAGAGCTTAAAGTAAAAGTTTTAGGGATTGATATGGACCGCAAGAGGATGTCTCTTTCTTGTAAGTCAGATTCTAAAGGCGAAGGTATCACAGGTGTAAAAACTCAAGGCCCAGGACGTCCACGTCCTCAGTCTGGTGGACAGCCACAAATGCCGCAAAACCAATTTAAGAATAATCCATTTGCTGGACTGAAAGACATAAAACTTAAATAATGTTTCCTATCCCAAAAAATATCATTTTTGATCTTGATGGTGTTCTGATTTTTTCAGAACACCTTCATGCAGTGGCTAAGCAAAAAACTCTGGCTCCTCTTGGGATAAATCTCACCCTTGAATTTATTGATTCCTATACTGGACGTACAGATCAAGTTTTTTGGGAAGAGATCAAACTTTCTCATCCAGAAATCAAAGAAGATATTCTCACCTTGAACAATCTCAAAAAAGAAGTTTATCAAACACTCACCAGTGAGCTTAAACCTGTCACTGGTTCTGTGGAGTTTGTGACAGAGGCCAAGAATAAAGGAATCGTCACTGGAGTGGTGACTTCTTCAGATACTTTTTATCAATCCATTGCTTTTGATTTTCTAGGAGTGAATAGCCTTATTGATCATCTTGTAAATGCTGATGCTGTGACAAAACATAAACCAGACCCAATGCCTTACCTCAAAATGAAAGAACTCATGCAGGCAAAGACGACAGAGACTTTTGTCATTGAAGACTCACCCAGTGGGATCAAAGCTGCTAAGACCGCTGGATTTTTTGTGGTAGGACTGACGACATCATTTGATTCGGATAAATTAAAATCTGTAGGTGCTGATTTCACAATAGATTCATACCAAGACTTAAAAAAGAAACTAGAGTGGTAAAGTTCCTCTTCACCACTCAGTTTCGAAACCCTAAGAAAGGTTGAGATCCCTTTCCCCCTGTAGAATTTCACAAAAGAATCCCCTCGAATTCCCCATAGAACTATTATGACAAAAAATGATGAAATAATGATGGAAAGAAAATTAGTTAAGTTTGAATTTAAAGAGAACTTCTAAACCTGAAGGATTTTGGTGACTTATCACTTCCATTTCTCCTTCATGCAAAGTCATGATTTTTTTCATAATCACTGAGCCAAGTCCTATAGATATATAGTCCTTATTTGAGTGATCAATATTTCGAGAGAATTTTTTGGCCCCAAACGTGCGAATCAAATCCTCACTCATGCCTGGCCCATCATCCAAAACGGAGAGAATCACTGCATTTTCAGCTGATTTTAATGACACCGTCATTTTCTTTTGAGAGAAGCGGTGAGCATTTGAAAAAACATTTTTAATAAGCCTGCGCACAAGGTGTTCATTCCCTTTAATCGTCATATTTTCATCCGCTTCAAAGAGAACATCTATCTCTCCAGATTCCACAAGTTCAATTTCTTGTGAAACAAGAGATTTTAAGTCTACATCAGTAAATGACTGATCATACTTAGGATCATTCACGCCAGATAAGAATAATAAGTCCTCTACCAATCGTTCAAAATAGATCACCTCACCCAAGGCCATTTCTTGAACATGTTTTTTCTTGTCTGCGGTTAAAAGATCACCCTTCTCTATGAGCATTTCTTGTAAATTTTTAAGAGAGGCAACAGGTGTTCTTAGATCATGAGCTAGTTCTTGAAGAAGAGTTTTTCGTGCAAGTTCAGTTTCACGAAGATTTTCAACAAGTCCCTCAATGGCGTCGGCCATCTCATTAAACTTAATCATCAGAAGACTGGCTTCATCACTTTTACCGAGATCAAATCTCGCCTTTAAGTCTCCTGATTTTAAACGAGAGATAATTTTCTCTGCTTGTTTAGATTTTTTTCTCAAATAGAGACCAATAAACATCACCGAGAAACCAACTCCTGCCACAATAGAGCAAAGCATAGTAATAATACTGATATAAAATGAACCACGTCTAAATGGCCCTGTCTCACCTCTTGGAGGTGGAGGAGGGCCAAAGCCATGTTTACGATGATGATGTCCACCCGCTGGCGGTCCACGATTTTCGTGTCTCATCATATGATCTTTATAAAAAACAATCTCTCGCCCATCGGGTAGTTTATAGCGTTCAAAGACTGGATCATCTTTATTAATTTTAGTTATTTTGGGATCAATCAGAATACGTGTGAAAGGGAACTTCTCGCCGTAGGCCTTATCCACTAATTGGTAGGCCTCATCTAAGGACATATTTCCTTTCACTGAAAAATCCAAGACGAGTTGATGAAAAGTTCTTGCAGGAGATCCCATCGCTTTATTTCGATCATCCTCAGTCAGCTTATGAGTCACATAAAACCCGATAAGGACTGTCCCTAAGGTGAGGGCCGCACTAAGCATAAACCAACGTGTATAAAGAGGAATTATCTTAGACAATTTCAAGTCGATACCCTACTCCGTAAACGGGACTAATTTGAATGCTATTTATTTTATGGGTTCTAAAAATTTTTCTTAACTGACTTAAGTGAGAGTCAATGGTGCGATCATAAATTTCATTCTCTTGTCCGAGATGCTCAATCAATTGATCACGGGTAATGATCTCACCCTGTCTTTTCATAAAATAGGCCAGAAGATCAAATTGTCTTCGATTGAGTCCAATATTATCTTCCTGAAAAGTCACTTCACGCTTATCAATATTAATCGCGAGCTCACCAAATTTAAGAAGCTTAGGAGTGGCAATACTAATCCTTAGGGCCGCTCTAATTCGCGCCATAAGTTCACGGTGAGAGAAGGGTTTTTTAATAAAATCATTGGCCCCTTCATTGAGAGATTCAACAATAGTTTGCTCATCATTTTTAGCAGTGAGAAAAATAATAGCAAGCTTCTGATCTTTTTTTCTAATGAGACGGCACAGATCAAGACCTATTCCATCTGGTAGACCCATATCTAAAAGAACGAGATCAAATTGTTTTGAACTCCATTTCTCATGTCCTGATGAAATTGATTTGGCCCAATCCACATTATGGCCCTCAAGCTGTAAGCTAAGAACCAAGCCCTCACCAAGAATAGGATCGTCTTCCACTAATAATATCGAGTTCATAAGTCTACTTTTCGGCTAAACCGTGAAAAAGTCTAAATCCTTTCATAAGAATGCCAAAATATTATGGAACGAGGATGGAAAAGATCAGTCCCCCATAGGGAGAGCTGATCTTTTTAATAAACTATTTTCCTTGAAGACTTGAAAGATAGACTGCATCCACTTTTGCAAACTGATAGTTCTTCTTAACCTCTGCATAGCGAGTCTGGGCCTGAATCCAACGCTGAGAGGCCTGAAGAACATCTGGTGAGTTTTTAACACCTTTTGAGTACTCTGTGAGAATCCCAGCACGATACTCTGACATGAGCTTTGCATTCTCCTCAGATCCATGAATAAGATTATGGGCCAGCTCTAGTCGTTTAAGTGCATCCTGAGTATTTCTTTGAATCTCCAAATTTTTTGAACGAACAAGACCTTCTTGAGCACGGGCCAGGGCCAGAGATGACTTGGCCACAGTTCTCCCTTCTCCTCCATCAAAAATGGGAAAGGTAAACTTAAAACCCAGGGTCACATCATTTCTTTGGCCTGTAGAGGTGTATTCTCTTTCTTTTTGAGTAAACCTCAGTGCATAAGCATAGACATCTAAACTTGGTGCCCACCATCTTTCATTTTGTTTTAAATCAAGCTTGGCCACTTCTTGAGTAAGTTCTGCACGCTTAGTAATAAGAGATTTTCCATTTAGATGGAGTGACTCTTCATCTGAATGTTGAGGGTGAGCATTCATAAACGAGATGATTAAATCAGACTTAGGATCAGATCCCAATAATGTATTAACTAGTCTCTGTGTCACTCCTAATTCAAATTCTAAAGTAGCAAGTTCCTGACTTAACTGAACTTCCTGTTGCTTAAAATCCAGAAGGTCTGTTCTTGTGGCCAGACCTGCTTGAATTCTTTTTTGAGCTCGTTTTAAATTCACATTATTTTGCTTAATAGCATCTTTTGTTATTAAACAAATTTCTTCAAGATAAGCATAATGAGAAAGCGATTTGCGAAGTTCAGCAAGGACTAAGGATTTTGTCATTTCTGAATCAATCTTTGCAATCTCTGCTTCGCGTTCACGTTTATCATTCTCTATTTTGTCTTTCCCTGAATGAAAAACATTCAAACTGGCCTCAACTCCACCATATGGTTGATTGGTGTTATAATAAGGTCCAGTTGTGAATTTTTCATGTCCATAAGACAAAGTCACCTTAGGCAGAAATGATCTTGTGAGACGTCCCTTTAATTGTTCAGCACTCTTGAGTCTTTCAAGATAAGACTGAACATTAGGATTATCATTCACCAATTGTTCAAGATTATTTGCATCAACCTTCTCTACCGCATAAGCGAGAGAGAAAGTCATAAGAATACTTAATAGATACTTCATAAATCCCTCTTCTAGTCTAGGTTAGAGAAACCAACAAAAAGTTTTTGTTTTTGCTCTGAAAGATAAATATCAATATTAAAGGGTTTATACTCAACTTTAGGAAGTTGGCCCATAAAATGGTTTCCATGTTTTGTAAGTTTAAATTCTCCAAAATAAGTAAATTTTCCTTTTTTCTTCACTTCAAGTTTTGCAGTCACTTCATTACCAAATTTATCAAGTGGTAAAAGCATCATCTCATTATCAAAGATATAAAGACTTAATTTACCCGATTCAGCACGAACCAGCTCGGCCTTAAATAAAACTTTGGCTTGATCACCTTTGCCGGCATCTGAATTAAGAACGATAGGAGACGTGATTCCTCCAAATTTTCCCCCTTCAGATACTTCACCATGACCACCTTCGTGAGCAAAAGAGTTAAGAGTAAAAAGAGCAAGAAGGCCTACTAGAATTGTTTTCATTAAAATTCCTCTGTTAATTGTTGTTGATGTTTTTGCATTGATTTTTCTGCTGCTTTTTTACCGAAAAGACGAAAGCACGCAGGAGTCACTAAAAGATCCAAAAGGGTTGAAGTAATAAGACCACCCACAATAACAACCGCTACGGGGTGAAGAATTTCTTTGCCTGGTTCACCTCTGGCAAAGAGTAAAGGAAGAAGGGCCAAAATTGAAGTCAAGGCCGTCATTAAAACAGGAACCAAACGATCAAGAGTCCCTTGAATAACTAATTTGTCACCAAATTCATATCCTTCTTCAGTCATTAAATGAAGATAGTGTGAGATCATCATGATTCCATTTCGAGAAGCAATTCCACAAAGGGTCACAAAAGCAATGAGTGAGGCCAGTGAGAATGATCTTTCAGTAAAATAGATGGCCAGAATACTTCCTATAAGAGCTAAAGGAATATTCAACATAATCTGAAACGAAAGAACACTAGAGTTAAAGTGTAGGAAGAGAACAAGAAAAATAATAATGATAGAGATAATACCAAGCCATATCATTTTTTGTGATGACTTCACCTGACTTTCAAACTGGCCACCTACTTCCAAGTGATACCCCGCTGGCCAATCAATTTCTTCAGATCCTTTCTGAATAGCATCCACTAAAACTTTTAAATCAACATTCTCAGAATTGGCAGAAACAACAAGTCGTCTTTGCAATCCTTCACGGTTAATCATGTTAGGCCCATTTCCTTTATAGACATTGGCCAAGTCTTTTACTTTGACGTGATCTCCAGTAGGAAGAAGTTTTAGATTTATATTTTCAATTTGCTCAGGGTTAGATCTCGACTCTTCATCTAGTCGTAAAAGAATCCCGAAAATCTTCTGTCCTTCAATCACCTGGCCAGCATCATAACCATTAAGTAATGCCTCAAGCTCATTGGCCATGGTTCCGGCACTCATTCTCGCTTTCTTAACTTCTTCTTTATCAATAAAGATTTTAAGTTGAGGAATTTGAACCAGTGGTTCCACTTGCACGTCACGAATGCCTTTAATGTCTTTAATCTTTAAATAAAGCTCCCCACCAAGTCGGCGAAGTTCCACAATATCAGGCCCAAAAATTTTAAGTGCAATTTGAGCACGTACACCAGAGAGCATATGATCAAGTCGGTGTGAAATGGGCTGACCAGCATTAACATAAACCTCAGGCCAAACTGCTTTAATTTTTTCACGGATCTCAGAGAAGATCTCATCTTTAGAGCGGCCTTCTTTATGAAAATCCACATCAATTTCATTCCAGTTCACACCTTCAGCATGCTCATCCATCTCGGCCCTTCCTACACGTCTCGTTGTGGACTTGACCTCTGGAATAGTAAGAAGTGCTCTCTCAACCTCAAGCCCTTTTTGGTTTGAAGCATCAAGAGAGATACCTGGCGTGGCCTGAAGACCAAGAGTGGCCGAACCTTCATTAAATGAGGGGAGAAAATTTCGTCCCATAAATGGAGTAAGACTAATGGTAAAGAGGAACAAAACGAGAGTTCCTCCTAAAATAATGAGGGGTCTTCTAAGCGTAAAGTGAAGGACTTTCTCGGCGGCTGTTTTTAATCCTCTGACAAAAAAACCATCTTTTTCATGGACTGAATCTTTTGAATTAGATTTTTTTCCTAAGAGATAATAGCAAAGAACTGGTGTGACAGTTAAAGAGATAAATAATGAGGCAAGAATAGAGATGATATAGGCATGCCCCATGGGAGCAAAAAGTTTTCCTTCAAGACCGTCGAGAGCAAAAAGTGGAACAAAAACTAAAACCACAATCATGGTTGAAAAAACAATAGAGTTTCTAATTTCGGCTGAAGCTTCATAAATAACTTTTAAAGTTGATTTTGGACTTCCTAATTCTTTATTCTCTTTTAATCGCCTGAAAACATTCTCCACATCCACAATGGCATCATCCACTAACTCTCCTACAGCAACCGCCAATCCTCCCAGAGTCATGGTGTTCACACCAATGCCAAAAAGTTTAAAAATGAGTGCCGTTAAAACAAATGATAATGGGATGGCCGTAAGAGTGATAAATGTGGTTCTCCAATTAAGTAGAAAGAGCATTAAAATAATGACCACCATAATGGTTCCATCTCTCAGTGCTTCCGTCACATTCCCAATTGAGTTCTCAATAAAATGAGACTGCTTAAAAAGATCTGACTTGATCTCCACCCCTTTAGGAAGAGTCTGAGTGATAAGTTTGAGCTCGGCCTCAATTCGTTTTGTCAGTCCGAGAGTCTCACTGGTTGGTTGTTTTTGAATAGTCATCACCACAGCGGGTTTTCCATTCACTGACCCATTACCTCGTTTAAAATGGGCGCCTATTTTAACTTCGGCAATATCTTTAACAGAAACGGGATTTCCTAAGTGAGTGCCTACATAAGCCTCGCGGATATGTTCCACACTCTCCACGCGACCCAAGGTGCGAATGAGATATTCTTTCTCACCAATATTGATAAACCCACCTGAAGTATTTAAACCAATTTCTTCCAATGAATGCTTCAAGTCCTCTACAGTCAAACCTTTTTTCTGCATCTTGTTTGAAGAAACCAAAATTTGATACTGCTTAAGATCTCCCCCAATTGTAATAACCTGACTCACTCCTGAGATAGCAAGAAGTCTGGGTCTTACTGTCCACTCAGCGAGAGTTCTGAGATCCATTGGCGAGACTTCACCACTTGGAGAAGTCAGTCCTACAAACATAATCTCACCCATGACAGATGAGCTTGGAGTCATTACAGGTGAAACTCCTGGAGGTAATTTTTCTTTGGCCAGCTCCAGTCTTTCGGCCACAATCTGCCTATTACGATAAACATCAGTTCCCCAATCAAATTCAGCATAGACAATTGAGATCCCTGCACTGTTTGATGAGCGTAGTCTGATGAGTCCGGGCAAACCATTCAAAACACTTTCAATAGGAATAGTAACCTGAATCTCAGTCTCCTCTGGGGCAAGGCCTCTCGCCTCTGTCATCACCGTCACAATCGGCCTATTTAAATCGGGAAAGACATCCACGGGTAATTGAAGTGCTTGCCATGTTCCCACCACAATTAATAAAAGGGACAGGCCCAATACGAACAAGCGCTGGCGCAAGGCCAAACGAATAATTGAATTCAACATAAAATAAGTCCTATCAGAAATTTAATAAACTAAAGTGCTATTTAGAATACTAAGCGATAGGTGGACGATAAAGCGACATTGAGTAGTCTTGGGGGCGAAGTGTTTTCACATCGTAGATAATATTTTTTGAAAATGAATGTAGTGAAACATCTAGAAAATGATCAGTTAAAAAAGGGGCCAAAACAACAGGTGACCCATGAATATGAAAATGAGGACATTTGGTGCCAGTTGGATCTTCTTGTGACGAAGATCTCTGATCAACATGATCGTGTGAATGATAAGTGATATCTTGAGAATGAGACTGATCTTCTTTTTCGTGAGCAGTATGCGCCTCAACTCTAGACCCTGAAAAAGAGCTTATTAAAAGAACAACAAATAGGATTAAACCACTGATTAATCTCATACATCTCAATTATCGGCCAAAACCTGAGTAAAATCAATGCCCTCAATGTTAATTCTTTGTAAACTTTGATAATCACTTCCTGCTTGCGCTCCACAAAAGAGAGAATAGAATACTAATATGGGCAAAAAAGCATCTAAAGACCTCATCATCCAGCAAAAGACCAAGGCAGTAGACCTGCACGGCCGGGTTCAAATCAATGAAGACCTTGCCCGAAAATTTGCTGAGGCCTCACAGAAAAAAACATCCATCAATGATTTCATGAACGAATTTCTCATGCAGTTTTTGTCTCCTGATACAAAAACGGCCTATATGAAAGATCTTCAATTCTTTTTTGATTTTTTAAGATCAGGAAATGCCGCCGTTACTCACCCTAATGAGATTCAGTCTTTTCATTTTGGTTTATACCGTGATCATTTAATTGAAAGAGGCCTTGCTTCTGCGACAGTGAATCGCAGGCTGGTTTGTATTCGCTCATTTATGAAATGGTCAGTGGCCGCAAGACTCATTGATCACAATCCTCTGGATGTGGTGAAGCTGCCTAAAATACAAACTGAATCCCCTACACTTGCTTTTGATGATGAAGAAGTTGTTCAGATGCTTAATGCTCCTGATACAAAAACTCATCGTGGTGCTCTTCATAGAATAAGCATGGCGCTTCTTTTTAATTTAGGCCTTCGTCGCTCAGAGCTCACTCATATCAGACTCATGGATTTTGCCAAAGAGCGAGGCCACACGGTTCTTCGTATTCATGGTAAGGGTGATAAGGTTAGACTTATTCCCATTAATGATATCGTTCACCAAGAGATTCAAACTTATCTTGATCATTTAAAAGAGAATGGTGTGACTTTAGATTTTGAAGATTATCTTTTGCAAATTGATATCAAAGTAAAAAATGAAAAACCAATTGATGGATCAACCATTTACAGAATCATTGAAAAGTATGCGAGAAACCTCGGCATCAATAAGAGAGTTTCACCCCACTCATGTCGCGCCACTGTGATCTCACATCTGCTTGACACACAGTCGGCTCCCATTCGTGATGTCGCCATCTTTGCAGGGCATGCCAATATCACCACTACTGAGCGCTATGATAAGCGCAGAGAAAATTTAAAAAATTCTGCGGCCTACCATGTGGATTATAAGAAGACTTCGTAATTTAAAGATTAGTGGCGATTTTTCTCACCAATGACTTTGCCGTATTAATAAACATTTTAAGATTTCCTACAGCATGTTGGTGCGAATCCTCAATTTTCTCAAATGGAAGAAAGAGATAAACTTTTTTGTGAAGAAAATAATCAAAGCCAGAATTGCTATGCACATCTACAGTATTAAAAGTTACTGCATCTTCTTTGCGAGAAGAGTACATCAGATTAAAAGGAAACTGATCAAAATAATGTCTCATCTCATCTAAGCTCATCTTAGAAGCATCATTCATCATCTCTGAATTTATCAAGACCCTCATATTTTTGATTCCGGCCCACTCTTTAAAATAGAACTCAGAATCACATGAAAATAAAAGACCATGCCCTGTCATTTGCTCTAATTGAAATAAATGACCTTTCTCAAAATTCTCTCCATACTCAACCAAAAGTTTCGCCTTCACACGAATTCTAAAATCACGTTTAGGAATCTTCTGTTCAAGTAAAAGAACCATCACCATATCGTGATAGAGCTGGTGATTAAAACATTCTGAAATGGCCATATTTTTAAATGGCCCAGAGCCAGAAATAAAAGAGATATCCATAGGGAGATGAGGATCAAGTCTCTCTTGCCCTTGGTTTAAAATATAACTCGCATACAAATCAAACAGATTAAACTGACGAACTTTCCTCCCGCACTGAACCCAAATAGGAATTTGGCGTAAAGAATGAACACGCTCTTTCATAGCGACAAAATCACCAGAGAGAGTTTCATCTCCCTTCATTTGTTTTTCTAATAGCTCACATGTTTCAGAAAAATCGGCCCAATGAAATACCACAAGTCCAAGATGAGAAAGGGAGAAGGCATCACCAAGTTTCTGCCCAAACAATGGCTGCTCATTAAATGCATTTGAATCGGCTGAAAAATCACTCACACCAGACAGGCGGTAGGCCATAAACAAATTCTCCTGTACGATTCAAAATCTCAATTGAAGATGAGCTCGGTAGTATAGAATTAAAACGGCATTTTCGAGAGGAAACTTTAACTCACACCACGAATAATACTAATAAAACTGTTATGGTCTTTTTTAAACTGTTGAAACGAGAAAAATGAGAAAATCCACGAGATTGCGAAGGGTATAAAAAAACTAAGAGCAATATTAGCTAGATGCAAATCAACTGGAAGATGTCTCTCAATAAAAATATCAGGCATTAACTTGTGTCCGTACTTTTCTAAGAGTTTTAATGTGACCACTCCCCCTATAAGTCCTGCAAAACAGGTCATAGCACTGAGTGAAAGGGTAAACCGATAAACAAGTTTCAAAAGCTTAGACTCAGACAATCCTAAAATCCAAAAACTCATTAAGTCTGTTTTGACCTTGCTGTAAAAAATCAGAAGTCCTGAAGTGATCGCCACTGCCACTAAAAGGGCCATGCTTATAAATAAAAAAAGCATAACTCTGGTTTCAAGATTAAGGGCCATCACCAAAGATGAGTTCTGTTTTTCCCAAGACTCATATTGGAAGACAAAGCTCGGATAATCAGTTCTCCATTGATCAAGCTCACTTGATTTGATGGGACGATAAAACCTGACTTGATTAATTAAGTTCTCTCTGACTAGATTTTGAATAACTGGAAGCCTGACCCAGGCCTCAAAGCCATCTACCTCGGCCAGTTCACTAAACATATAATCTGAGACATCCACACTCGTAAAACGAGGGATATCACCTAATAAAGAATCAGTATGGGCCGGAGAGATGATTTGTAGCTCATCTGAGAATTGAAGTTTAAGTTTATTAGCGAGATCAGAACCAACCACTAGTTGAGAGAGATCACGATCATAAAGAAAAGGTGGAAGTTCCCACTCTAAATCAATTCCATGAATCTTGGCCGGGGCCATGAATTGTTTGTGCTTAAGCATCACTTCTAATTCATATTCGGCGGTAAAAATAGTTTTAGACTCTTTAAGTTTTAAAAGAAATGAATTCAGCTCATTTGGATCATACTCATTAAGTCTTAATATTCCATTTCCATGAATGAGTTTTGAGCGAGCGATGAGGCCACGCTGAAGTCCACCCATGATTCCTTGAATAACCATCAGGGCAAAAGTCGAAAGAAACAAACCAACGACTGCAATAAAGAGCAATCGTTGGCGGGTTTTAGACTGAAAGATATAAGAATAAAAATACTTAAAAAAAGTCCAATTCATGAATTATAAATCGTAGAATTTTTTGCCACTTGCTGCCAGATCTTTTAAAAATGGCGAGAGCATATAACGATGAGCATTTACCTCAGTGGCAAAACGCTCAATAGCATTCACAATTCTATCTAATCCTTCTTGATCTGCGTATTTAAGAAGTCCACCACGGAAAGGAGGGAATCCTGTTCCGTAAATCATCCCGATATCTACCGTTGCGGCCTTATCGCAAATTTTGTCTGCCAGGATATAAGAGGCTTCATTAATCATCGGTAAAAAGAGACGCATTTGAATTGTTGTTTCATCCATCGTTTTCTGATTATTTCCGATAAGCTTATCAATCTCAGGATTATTTCCCAGTGATTTGCCTTTCTCATCATAGAGGAAAAAACCTTTATTATTTTTCTTCCCAAGAAGACCTGTTTCATAAAGTTTTGTTGATAATGATGAAGGAGTCGCACGCTCGCCTAATCCATCATGCATGATTTTTCCTACTTTCACACACACATCAATTCCGATTTCATCCATCAAACGACATGGCCCCATTGGCATCCCAAAATTGAGAGCTGCTTGATCAAGAGCATCCACAGAAACCCCTTCCTCAAGAAGGAAAGCCGCTTCATTCAGATAAGGTGCAAGAATTCTATTCACAAGAAATCCCGGGCCATCTTTGACAACGATCGGTGTTTTCTTTACATCAAGAACCCATTTTACCAGTGAATCAACAGTTTTTTGATCTACTTTTGAATGCGTGATGATTTCAACTAAGGGCATTTTATTAACTGGATTAAAAAAATGCAGACCACAGAAACGTTCAGGATTTTTAAGGGCCTGACTCATCTCTTCAACTGAAAGTGATGATGTATTAGATGTTAAAAGTGCATCAGGGCGAACATAGTTCTCTACTTCGCTAAAAACTTTTTTCTTCACATCCATATTTTCAACAACGGCTTCAATCACTAAGTCCACGGCCTTGAATCCGTCAAAAGTCATTGTGGGAGTGATCGAGCGTTGCTTACGATCAAAATCATCTTGAGACATACGACGTCTCTTCACTGCTCCTGCAAAATTTTGTGCAGATTGCTTAAGACCTAACTCAAGTCCTGCTTGATTTAAATCTTTCATGAGTGGTGCTTGATTATTGTGAGCAAAAAGCCACGCAATACCACCACCCATTACACCAGCACCTAAAACAGCACCACGGTGAACACTTGGAAGCTGATCTTTATTATCTAATTTCTTAGAAGCATCTGTTAAAAAGAAAACGTTTTGAAGGTTTTTTGATTGCTCAGACTGAGACAATTCAGCAAAAGCCTGGGCCTCAATTTGAAGATACGAGGTTCTATTTTTACCTGCACCAGTTTCAAGCACTTCAAGAATTTTAAGGGGAGCTGGATAAAAACCTTTTGTCGTTTCTAAAACTTTCTCACGGGCCTTTTGGAAAATAATTTTTCGAGTCACAAAATTATCCATGGCCGCATCAGTGAGGTTATCTTTAAGTGTTTTTTTCTTTCCTGTTTTTTTCTCAAGAAGATAAGTCGGTGCGAGCTCAATCATTCTTTCTGTTGGTAAAATGGCATCCGCAATTCCAAGTTTAAAAGCATTTTTACCTTTCACTTGTTTACCGGTCAAAATCATATCGAGAGCTGTCGGAAGACCTGCTTTTTTAGGTAGACGGTAAGTTCCTCCAAAACCAGGAAGAACTCCAAGCATCACTTCAGGAAGTCCCAAGGCCGTTTTAGGATTGTCTGAAACAAAAATCTTTTTGCAACATAGACTCATCTCAAGACCACCACCCAAACAAACTCCATCGACCAAGGCCACTGTTGGCATTTTCAAATCTTCAAGAGTATTAAAAATTGTATGGGCCTCTTCTAGGCTTCTTAAGGCTTCTGCTTCATTCTTTAGACCATTGATCACTGAAATATCCATCCCAGCTAAGAACACACCTTTTTTATGAGAGAAGAGACAGAGACCTTTGACCCCTTGTTTTTTATCTAAAGCAGCCGCTTCATTAAATGCACTCTTTAATTCCTCAAGTGAATCACGAGTCAAAGTCGTCATTGATTTAGTTTCGTTAAGCCCTAAACCAATCCACAAAAGATCATTTTTAATTTCAAAACTAATATGTTTATAAGTCACAACTGGCCTCTCTTAAAGTTTAAGATTTTCAATAATCACAGCACCACCTTGGCCGCCACCAATACAAAGTGAGGCAAGACCATACTTCTTCTTCTGGCGCTTAAGCTCATGAGCAAGAGTCACCACTAAACGTGATCCTGTTGATCCTACTGGGTGACCAAGAGCAATCGCTCCACCATTTACATTCATTTTTGAATCATCGATCTCACCGATCACTTCATCAATTCCCCAACGGCTAGCTAGACTGCGGTCACTCATTACTTTTTTACAAGCAAGAACTTGAGCCGCGAAGGCTTCGTTAATTTCAAGAAGATCCATTTGAGAAAGCTTCATCCCTGTGCGCTTAAGCACACCATGAGTCGCAAGAACTGGACCGAGTCCCATTCTCTCAGGCTCAAGTCCATGGAAATGGTAATCAACCATACGGGCCATCGGATCAAGATTATATTTTTTCACAGCTTCCTCAGAAGCTAAAAGCCACATTGAACCACCGTCAGTCAGTGGACAAGCATTTCCAACAGTCACTGTTCCTGTTTCTTTTTCAAAATAAGGCTTCATTTTACCAAGACCTTCAACTGTTGAATTACCACGTGGGCCAATATCATCAGCGATCATCTTGTCCATTTTGTAACCTGCTGTGATAGGAAGAATTTCATCTCTGAATTTTCCATCTTTAGTGGCAGCCGTGGCACGTTGATGAGAGCGATTGGCAAATTCATCTTGCTGAAGACGAGAAATTCCTAACTCGCGAGCAAGTGTCTCTGCCGTCTGTCCCATATTTTTTCCACAGAAAGGATCAGTCAAACCTTGCTCAATAGCAATCACTGGCGCCAGAAAGTGCGGACGGAAAGAAGTCATGATTTTTAATTTTTGAGCAGGAGATTTTGCCTTCATCAATTCCATGAAAAAATCAGTCATCTCTTTGTTGTACATAAGAGGCATTTGAGTCATGTTCTCAACACCACCAGCAAATAAAAGATCACTGCGGCCAAGAGCAATTTTCACATAGGCCTGAGAAAGTGCTTCCATACCAGAGGCACAATTTCTATGAACTGAATAACCAGAAGTTTTTTTATTAAGTCCAGCTTCAAGAGCGATCACGCGGCCAACGTTGGGATATTTCGCAGGAGTTCCAGTATTTCCCACAATCACTTCATCAATCATATCATTTGGGATGGCATACTTATCCATTAAGTGACGTATTAAATAATGGCCTAAATATGGAGCTGCAATTTCTTTAAGATCTGCACCTGCTTTAACTTGGGGAGTGCGTTTCCCATCAACGAGATAAACTGGTTTCATGACGACGTCCTTGTTATGAAATTTTAAGAAGAAATTTACTTAAAAATTTTAACCCAAGGGTCAAAAACTAGCGAGTGAATATCAAGAGATTTTGAGAAGAAACCCAATACCCGAGTTTTTATCTATGCAATAAAAAACCCCAGAACTAAGTCTGGGGTTTTTACGAGGATGAGAATGAGGATGCGTTATTTATATTCTTTCTTAGAATACAATCAAGAGACCTAAGTTAATCGATAATGCGTTAGCATTAATGATTTCGTCACCAAGCTGGTTTAGACGACGCTGATCTGGCGAAGTAAAAGCATTCTGACTATTTGCACTTGAAAGACTACTTCCAAGACCTGTTGAATACCCTGCTTCTAAGTTAATCCCGAACATTTTAGTGATCATGATTTCAGAACCAGCAGTTAAGAAACCAGAAGCAAAACTTGTATTATACTTTTCATTTCCAAAACGATTTCCTGCAAATACATTTTGCTGATTATTCCCAGCGTATTCAAGGTTCGCTCTATTGTAACCAAGCCCAGCTCCGATATATGGACGGAATCTCTCACCATTTGTAATGAAGAATTTTCCGTAAACATCTAGACCCATGCTACTGTAGCTAATCTCACGCCCTTGCTGACCATACTGACCGAAATACTGGTTAGTATATGTTTGTCCATAAAGACTGTTGTTAGCAAAATCTTGCGTATTAAGTTGGTTATAATTCAGACCAATCCCCATACTGAAACGGTTATTGATTTGAGATTCAACTTTTAAACCACCTGCAAAACTTGTTTCAAGTGATTCAACTTTACCTCTATATGTAGTTGCTCCTGCATAAGGAAGTAACTTGATTGTCTCAAGTAAACCACCCGCTGCTGCTGGTGCAACTTCAGCAGTACTTACCGCAGTTGTTTGCGGAGCCGCTTGCTGAACTCTTACTTCATCTTGATTACCCATTCCGTACTGATCACAATCAGCACCTGGATTCTCATCCATCAAGCATTTGAGTTTTTCTTCTGCTTTTTTAATTTTGGCCATCGCTTTTTTCTCAGCACGTTTTGCTTCAACGTTAGCGTGGATTTTTTCTTCAGCATTTTCACCGATTTTTTCAGCTTCATTAGTAAGCTTGTTCAGTGCTTTTGCTTTTTCTTTGTAGAGAGTGTTATCAGTTTGATACTTTCTCACTGTAGAGTTAATTGACTCTAGCTCTCCATCCGTTACTCTTTGTTCTGCTAAGTACCCATCAACATCGATAGGGGCCGAGTTCAGAACCTTCTCTTGTGTCGCTGTCTGGGCGTACGCCGCCGAGAAGCTCAGACCGATTAATACGGCCAATACAGATTTTTTCATACATCCTCCTCATACTCTCGTAATGCTTTTATTTGGGCATCCACCCATAATTCAAGTTTGATGAGAGGATAAACAATTTACGCATTGAGTCACACATAAATCTGAGGACTCGTGTACATTTTACAGGGGTAAAGGATAAGATTTGGCGATAATAATATTAGACACTTAGAGAAGTACGCATCGCAACATGCCGATATGATTAGCGAGGAAAAGAAAAAGTTTTATAGGCCTTAGAAGGGTCATTAAAGGATTGATCGTAGATTTTAAGATGTTTATTGATATAGCTATCTGGATTAGTGAGGAGATATTCTTCGAACTTTTTACTAAAAGTAAGCCCCATAGCAATGGCCACACTCAAGAGGAGCAAATACTCAATGGATGTCTGGCCTTTCTCTTTGAGGGACTTTAAAAATTTCATCATCTCATTATAACCCAAATCAAAGAAACGAGAGTAAGTGGCCAATAATTCCAAATCGTTGAAACTTAAATGGCCCTTGGTAGTTTACCCCTAAAATCTGGCGCTCACCCTGAGCATCCCTCAGTGGCCAATTATTTATACTGAAAGCCTCTTTAAGTGGAATGAGTTCAGCATCCATCATCTGTCTTCTTGAAGCAGTGAAATTGATTTTTTGAAGAGGGCGATGAAAACGCGCAAAATCAGTGGCGGCATCACGGTAAATCAGATCCTGAGAAAAGACCGCACGGGTTCCCGGCATCATAAGATAAGGATAATAAGCGCGAATCCCATTTTGATTAAAAATAAAATGCCTGAGTGGCCTCTCTCCACCTAGACGTTCAGTCTCAGTAATAAAATGTAGCTCTAAAAGCTGACCAGGAGAGTGAATCTCCTCATCACTTAAATTCCCCACACTCGCAAACTGATAAAGCTGATAAGGAGTCATTGAAACAAAAGGAGCATCCTCTGGAAGATGTCCGAAGATATCGGTTTCATCCATTGAAATCACACCCTCATAAGTTGAGAGAAGAATATGAAATAATCTATTTTCATGAATCTGCCAGTCTTGGATCGAGGTCTTTTTAATATCCCCTCCGCGACTTGTAAGAGTTCTCTCAAGCATCATTCCTAAGCGGTTATTGTCCACTTGATATAAAGGCGAGAGCCATCTTAAAAAATAATAAGCAAAATCACCATTATCTAAATATTTTTTTATTTTATCTTCAAATAAACTTGATGAGAGATGAACAAAAAGTCTGCCCTCGAGAGACTTCTCCCCATTATAACTTTGCGCTAACCATTTTTTAAACCCTTCAATCCACTCTAAAATATAGTGTGGTCCTTGAAAGTTAAATTTTAAAGGACGGCCTTTCTGATAACTTGTTTTAAGTTCCGCAGTAAAACGCAGGATCTCTGAGTCATACCAATGATTAAAGTCTTCTTCCTTAATAGTCATGAGAAGCTCAGCAGTCTCCTTTCCAATAAAGTGAGAAAACTTTCTCCATAACTCTTTCGCATTGTGAAAAGGCGACATCCCAAGAAGAACTGATTTATCGGCCCCATGTAATTGATAAGGACGCAAGCTCAAGCAATCATCCAGATCAACCAATTCGTTAAGATTAAACTTAATTCCGATCTCTGTAAGAAACCGCAGTTCTAAATCTGAAATATAATCCGTTTGATGGGCCACTGTCTCAAATCGTGGATCATCCACAAGAAGAACTGATTTACTCTCCCCTGTTGACTTGAGTCCTTGGAGCAAAGATAAAAATCCTTTTCCAATGAGTAGAGAATTATAATGATTTTTTAACATGCAAAAGTCTTTGTTTTAAATTTTCAAATTTTGTTTCTAAGAATAAAACGTTATCTGCTCTCTTCTCTAGGATATCTGGCCTTGGGGTTTTGGTCCACTGATTAAACTCTGAGGCATTCAGCAAGGTACTGACAACCAGTCCCTCTTGATTACATAAGTCAATTTCTGTTGAGCGAAGGGATTTAGGGCCACAACTAATCCACTGCGATCCTGAAACATAGGGCTCAAGAAGTGAGTGCACAGATTGACCGAATCCGCCTCCAACATAAGCGTATCCAAAATAATGATAGAGCTCGCAGAGGACTCCCTTCAAATGAAGGACAATAACCCCCGGCTGGGATTTAAATTGCAAAAGCATCTCCTGCACAGGTGTTTCAGGAGTCATTTCATAATAAGTTAAATTTAATTCTTTGAGCTTTTCTCTCCAGACTTGAAGATGCTCTCCACCCACCAGATGGGGAACGATACAAAAGAATTTCGCGCCCTTCTCTACTTGATCGCAAAATCCATCATCAATAAGATCTAGATCAACTGGCCAGGCGTTTCCGAATAAAAATCGATTCTCAAGAGGAAGTGATTCAAGAATCTCTGAAAATATAGGCCATGAAGGAAACTTCTCCTTCAAAGTGTGATCAATTTTTTTGACTCGATTTGAAATTTGAATCATTCGAAAATCAAATGTCTCAAGAACACTCAATCCGTGATTTTTGATATAGTCAGCGTCTTTATCAGTTGCGGCCACAATCGTTTTAGCGAGTTTTAAAAATAACATCTGATAAACTGAGAGCCTTTTCCCTTGAAGCCGTTTTCTCTTAAAACTTGCCCAAATAATAATAAGCTCATGCTCAGCAGATCTGCCCCACAGAAAAATTTCAGGGAGAAAATCATATCTTACAAGAATTAATTTTTTGGCGGTAACCCAGCGGCGGAAGGATTGATTTCTCTGCACTCCGTAAGTCAGAAGTGGAAAGGCCAGCACCCTGATTTGGGCCGGATACTTTTCGTAAAGACTATGAACACCCTTCTCCACACTCGGAGAGAAATAGATCAATTCAATTTTTTGATTTTCTGCGATAGCACTTTCAATTAAAGGAAGACACTGCTGAAGCTCACCCTCAGATGAAAATTCAAAAGCAATATCAGCTTGAACCCCATCCTCATGAAAACTGACTCCACCCTTATAGTGACTAGCACGCTTCTCATAAAAGACTCTCTCACGAGCTTTGGGAATCCATGGGATCACCAAGACTCTGAGAACAAAAAGAAGAGGGAGCATGATTAAATCATAAAGCATGAAGGATACACTTTTTTACTGAGAGAAAAACTCTTTCAGCACTTATGCCATTCATACAGTACTGCTGATCTCGAAAACAAGTTTTTTTTCCAGTGGTCGAACATGGCCTGCACCACAATGGAATGGAGATCGCCTCAGAGTTGACTCCATGAGGAGCAAACCCAAATTTTTCATCTGTGGGCCCAAAGATCGTGATGGCAGGATTCCCATAGGCCTCAGAGATATGATTCATCCCCGAATCGTTTCCAACACAAAGACTCGCATGAGCAAGATATTTCATTGATTCATGCAGAGAAGTTTTTCCTTGTAGATTAACCAGTCGCTCACTAGTGATAGAGTTCAGATTTTTACAATACTCATCGGCCGGTCCGGCCAGAATAACCAGATCAAATTTATTTAAGCTACTCTCCGCTAAAACCATTTCAATCAGTTCCGCAAATTTCTCAATTGGCCATCTTTTAGGAGCAAAGGAAGCCGCAGGAGCGATCACGATATACGGTTTAGCATGAGGAGATTGTTTTTCTTTTTTCAGAAATGTCAGTTGCTTTAACCCAAAATCTGACCCGATAAATTTCCTAAGAGCAGAGAGATTATTCCCTTCTCCAAAAATATCTTTCCAGTCATAAATAATTCTCTCGACCTGAGGTTCCATGGCAAAGATGGGAAGGCCTAGAAACTTTTTTACAAAGCCGATTTTAATTTTTGTCAGAAGAAATCTCTCTACTCGCCTTTTATCTACAGTCAAAGATGGAATAAACCAAAAGCTTTGTCTGAGTCTCCAAGAACGAAGTGTGGCATGAAGATCGATAATCATATCAATCTTAGATTCTTGATGGAGTTTTTTAATTTTGGCCGAGAGTTCAGGCCACTTTTCTTTCTTGCGATCAAAGGTGATTAAATTATCAACGTACTGATGATCCTCAATGAGCGAGGAAAATTCCTTAGAGGTAAGAAAACTAATTTTAATATGGGCACCATAGAGGGACTTCAACCAATTAATAGTTGCTGTCTGAAGGACTACATCTCCCATACTCGAGAATCGTACAAGTAATAGATGCACAGGACTCCTACTTGCTCAGCAGCTGGGCCGCTAGTTTTGCATGATAAGTAAGAATGATATCGGCCCCAGCTCTTCTAAAACTAGTCAGCACTTCAATCACGGCCTTGTTCTCATCAATCCATCCATTTTGGGCCGCAGCCTTCACCATGGCGTACTCTCCACTAATATTATAAGCAGCAATCGGAAGAGTTGAATGTTCTTTAAGACGAAGAATAATATCAAGATACGGTAGCCCTGGTTTTACCATTAAAATATCGGCCCCTTCCATTTCATCTAATTCAGCTTCACGAATGGCCTCACGGGCATTGGCAAAATCCATTTGATAAGTTTTTTTATCACCTTTCTTAGGAGCAGAATCGAGAGCGTCTCTAAAAGGGCCATAAAAAGCCGAAGCATATTTTGCAGTGTAAGACATAATTGAAATATTTGTGAATCCCTCTTTATCCAGAGCATTTCTAATATAACCAATACGTCCATCCATCATATCCGATGGCCCAACAATATCCGCACCCGCATGAGCTTGGGCCACGGCCATCTTTGCCAGAACTTCTAGAGAAGGATCATTTAAGATCTCCCCAGTCTTGGGATCAACAATACCGTCGTGTCCATCACTTGAGTATGGATCAAGAGCGATATCACCCATGATCATCATTTCAGGTAAGGCCTCTTTCAAAGCACGCATCGCCTGATGATTAATATTATTTGGATTATAAGCTTCACGAGCATCGGGAGTTTTCAGTGATTCGTCTACTGCCGGAAAAAGTGCAATTGTTTTCACACCAAGATTAAAAAGTTCGCGGGCCTCAATAATTAAATTATCAATTGAGAGTCTGAAACAATCTGGCATCGATTTAATGGCGATTTTCTGATTTATTCCGGCCACGACAAATAAAGGAGCAATCAAATGTTCTGCTCCCAAATAAGTTTCTTTGACAAGATTTCTCATAACTTCATTTTTTCTATTTCGACGTGGACGAATATGCATACTTAAACCTTTTGCATTGATTTAAACACTACCGCATACATTTGGATTTGCTTCATCATTGAGGCAAGACCATTCGTGCGATTCATGGATAGATGATCTGTGATTCCAACTTCTTTTAAAAAGTCTGGCTTGTTGGTTAAAATTTCATCGGGAGTTGCCCCTGAGTAAACATTGACTAAAAGTGCAATAATACCTTTCACTAAAACCGCATCAGAGTCAGCATGAAAAAAAACTTTTCCATCTTTGAATTCTGGAATGAGCCAAACTTGGGATTGGCATCCCTTCACTTTATATTTTTCATCTCGCTGTTCATCAGTGATTGATGGCAAAGCTCTCCCTAGTTGGATCAGCTCTTTGTACCGATCTTCCCAGTCCGTGAACTGCTGTAAGCGGGCCTTAACGGCCTCAATTCTCTCTTGAATAGTCAAGTATTGTCTCCTAACTGTTTGATTCATAGTATGGCCCTCAGATAATCAATAGTAAAGTTCAACTCAAGGTTAAAGAATCTTATATAAGCGCCGAATAAAGAATAGCGAATCCTCTCTCAAAAGAAGGTATTTATGGCGGCGTTAGACCTGCAAGCTCTAACAGATGAGACTATTAACGATTTAGGTCTTGATTCCAATAGTCTCTGGTTGGTAAAAATTGATAAAAAAGTCTATGGCCCCTTTGAAACGGGTGCTCTTAAACTTCATTCGGGAAAATTCCCTGAGCAGTTCGATGACGCTATGGCCTCGCCTATGATGTCACCTAGCTGGCAACCCTTTTTCTCATTAGTCCAATTTCAGCGCCGTACTCCCGAAATTCTTCCCAATACTGACTGGGAGAAGGCAAGTTATTATGCCCTTGTTGATGGCGTAAAAAATGGTCCTCACTCAATTAAAGACATTGAGACGATGTGGGCAACAAAAGAGCTCGCACTGACGGATTTGATTACTTGGGATGATGGCCATCAATGGACAAAATTATATCTCCATCCACAATTTGATCGCAGACATCGTGAGACTATGGGTCTTCCTGCTCTGCCGGTGGAATCATCGTTTCTTCACTCTGAAGCTGAGACTACTGAGAAATGGGAATCTGAAGATGAAAGACCAAATCTCTCAAATGGTCTGGCTTCACTGGCCTATATTAATCATCACCGTGACATGAAAGTGAAACTTAATATTGAAGAAATTCCTTTTCATGCACCCAAAACAGATGAGGAAGTTTTTCAAATGGAAAAACGTAAAAAGATTGGATTTTCAGCTGCTGCAGTTGTTCTTGTTGGAGCTTTTAGTTCATGGCTTTTACTCTCTGATGATAATAGGAATGTAGACCTTGCTGGAATTGAAGATGATATCCAATTAGGAAGAAATATTGCAGGACAAAGACCAGTTCAGGCGGCGGTCAGAGCACCGGCCAGTGTTCCTCAACCTCAGGCCCAAGTTCCTCGTCCACGCCAGCAAGTGATTGAGCGTGACACAACTTACGCCCCAGAAGTTTACCGCGAATCTCATAGTAATTACCAAGAACCACCAGTACCTGAACCCTATGGTGAAGTCGAAGCACCTTCAATGCCCGAAGAGCACTCTCTTGTTCAAGGTGGCATGCCTGGTGAGTCCCTAGATAATGCCTTCCAGCCCATCGAGGAAGGAATTCCAGAACCGATCCCTGTAGTTGAAGAAGTTTCTGATTTCTAGTGGCCAAAAAGTTCCATGAGGAGTGATACTACTACTCATGGAACTAACGCATTTAATCTCAAAATATCAATCTCCCGACACGACACAAAATAGTTTTTTCATCTCTTTTGAAGGGATCGAAGGTTCTGGAAAATCAACTCAGATCACAAACGCCGAAACTTTTTTGAAAGCAAATGGTTTTGAAGTCCATCGCTTCAGAGAACCTGGGGGAACGGTCTTTGGAGAAAAGCTTCGTGAGGCAATTCTTCATTCTGAATCTCCCTTGGATCCCATGAGTGAGTGTCACCTTTTTTTAAGCTCGCGGGCGCAACTTTTAAAAGAAAAAGTTCTTCCTCTTCTCAGCAAAAAAAACACGGTAGTTCTTTTGGACCGCTATATTGATAGCACTTTGGTTTACCAAGGAATTGCAAGAAAGCTTGGCTTTGAAAAAGTTCTGACACTTCATCAATTTGCCCCTTTAAATATTCTTCCGAACCTCACTTTGTATCTACAAATTGATCTAAAAACATCAATGGAGAGACAACTTAAACGTGGTCAGGAAAAAGACTATTTTGAGTCTGAAACAAGTCAATTCTATGAATCACTGATTCAAGGGCATGACGATCTTGTTCACCTTTTCCCTCAGAGAATTGCCCTCATTGATGCTAAAAAAGATATTGATTCAGTGACTGAACAAATACAGAATATTTTAAAAAGCAGACTG
The DNA here is from genome assembly GCA_022729855.1 of Bdellovibrio sp. GTDB lineage: Bacteria > Bdellovibrionota > Bacteriovoracia > Bacteriovoracales > Bacteriovoracaceae > DZBG01. Next base: position 6,869 of record DZBG01000013.1, on the reverse strand, counting down.
GGAATGAGCTCATGAAACTTTTAGATAAACTTCTTGTCAGTGGGGCCGAAGATAAACTCGCCCATTTTTATATTCTTGAGTCAGGAAAATCTAGTGCTGAGACGGCCTTTAAAGATCTTCTTTATTTTGCTGAAACCTTTATTAATCGCTATTACACAGAAATTGAAAAATCTCATACTCCCAAATCACTTATTGATCATCCAGACGTCCTCTGGATCGGCTCCACAGAGTTTGGTGAAGATACTCGTCAAAGTTATCAAGTTGACGAAGCTGCAGATCTTGCTCGTTTTCTAGAGTTCAAGGCCCTTCAGTCTAAAAGAAAATTTGTGGTTATTACTGAAGCTGATAAAGTTGGAACCACCGTGGCCAATAAATGGCTTAAAATTCTTGAAGAGCCGACTCAGATCGTCACTATTTTCATGCTCAATTCTAAACGAATTAAATTGCTACCAACTCTCTTATCTCGCGCTCAGTCACTTATTCTCCCTGGCGAATGGTCGCTTGAGATGACTAAACTCACAGATCTCATGACTGCTTGGAAATCAAGTGATTTAACTCTCTCAGCTTTCGTCGAAAAATTTAAAGATGGCCCTAGAGATCTGAATGACCTGATTCAGGCCGTGATTGATTGGGAGACCACTCAACACGATGAGTTTAGTGATAAAAAGGCCCTCGCCGAATTTCTCATTGTTTGGCGTGAATGCGAAATTTTTCGTCAAAGTGCGGCAACGAAATCAACTCTTCTCTACGCCTTTTTGAAATCCCATATTCTCCCCCGCTATCACGCATGAGTCATTGACTTCATGAGTAAAACCTTTGATGATCAACACCTTGTGCTTCTAAGGTGGTTTAAATGAATGATCAGCAAAACGTGGAGATTGATAGCAAAATCAATCCACCCGCGACAGATATAGAAATTGATGCTCCAGATATTGAGTTGAATGAAGATGGAACAGCGTCTCGCGAAGACACTCGTTTTAAAGAGGGCCAGATCCTTCGCTTCGTTCGCGTAAGATTTCCTGGGAACGCTAAGTCTTTTCCTTTCCTTGTTGGAAAGCGCCGTATTGAATACGGACAAAAAGTGGTGGCCATGTCTGACCGCGGGATGGCCGTGGGATATGTGAACTCATTTCCTTATGAAGTGGCCTTCGACAAATCAATGCTTCCTATTAAAAGTATCAGCAAAATTGCTTCGGAAGAAGATATCGTAAAAGAGCATGAGACTTATCTTCGTGAGAAGGAAGTTGAAACTCTTTGCCAAGCGCTTATCGATAAATATGAATTAGATATGTATCTGACTCACGTTGAGTTTACTCAATTTGGGAAAAAGGCCGTGTTCTATTTCATCGCTCCAGCTCGTGTAGACTTCCGTGATCTTGTAAAACAACTAGTCACTGAACTGAAGATGCGTATTGAGCTTCGTCAGATTTCAGTAAGAGATCGTGCTGCTTCTGTTGGTGGTCTCGGTCCTTGTGGCCGTGAGTTATGTTGTTCATCATTTTTAGCGAAGTACGGAAACGTCTCAATTAAAATGGCCAAGAACCAAGATCTCACTCTTAATTATTCAAAACTAAATGGTGCTTGCGGACAGCTCAAATGTTGTCTTCAATATGAAGATGAAGTTTATGCAGAAAAACGTAAACGTCTTCCTCACGAAGGTGAGATTATCATGTCTACAACAGGTGATGTTGTTCGTGTTGATCGCCTCATTATTTTAAGTGAACAATTTGTAGGGATGACTGATCGTGGAATCAGAAGACGCTACACTATTGATATGTTCAAGCATGTTATCGACAATCCAAAATTTCCAGAATTCTTTGATAACGTCTCAGATGAAACTCACAAGATCGTGGGTCTTGATGAGGCGCAAACGAAAAAAACAAAACGTTTTGAACAAGAAGTCATCGCTTACCAAGACAAGAGCAAAAAATTTGCTGAAAATGTTTTTGAATCTCTCTTCGGAACAACTTCACTTGAGTACTCACTTCCAGAGATCATTGATCCTAACGAGAAGAAGAATAATAAAGTAGTCACTCCGGATGAAGAAGATGAAATCCAATACCGCAAAGAAGCCAGTGATGATGATCTTCTTGATGATGAAGACGATTATAGACAGGAAGAAGTTGTGGTGAGAACGAGTGCTCCTCGTGAAACTCGTAATGATCATCAGCCTAGAAATCAAGGCCAGAATAACAATAATAACAACAACCGTAGACCGAATCCTAACCAGAATCGTAATAACAACAATAATAATCGCCCACAAAATGCAAGTGGCCCAGGACCTGGTCCTCGTCCACCGCAAAGACAAAATAACAATAACAGACGCCCGAATAATAACCAAAATAAAGGCGGCGGTGGTAATAAGCCGAGCAACTAATGATTAAACTGCTTCACACCTCAGACTGGCATTTAGGCAAACGCCTGTTTCGCCTCGATCGAGGTGAGGAGCACGCTTTATTTTTAGATTGGTTAATTCAAACCATTAAAGAAGAATCCATTGATTATCTTCTTGTGGCCGGAGACATTTTTGATGTCCCCACTCCCCCTCATTCAGCACTCAAAATGTTTTTTGATTTCTTGGGCCGTCTCTCAAAAGAGACCGACTGCTCATGCTATATCATTGCTGGCAACCATGACTCAGGGGCCTTAATTAATGCTCCTGCGGCACTCTATGACGAACATAGAGTGAATGTCTGGGGAAAACTTGAAGAGATTCCAAAACACTGGAAAATTTTAAAAGATAAAACGGGTAAAGAAGTTCTCCAACTTTGTGCCATTCCTTTTTTTCGTCATTATGAACTCTCGCAAGAGATGGAGAGTGGCGAAGAACTCTTGGGACAGTTGATTAAGTATTTTGAAAATCCACCAAATAAAGAATTGCCCAAAATTTTTATGGGCCATCATTTGTTTGGAATGTTTGAAGCTGCCGGTTCTGAGCAGGTGGTAAGTCTCTCGGGCCTTGATAGCATTCCTACCAAAGCACTCACACCTTATTTTATCTACGGGGCCTTGGGCCATATTCATAAACCTCAACGCATCAGTCGCGATCCAGAGATAAACTACTCTGGTTCTCCACTACAGATGCGCTTCTCTGAGCAACATGAAAAGTCCGTTCAGATTTTAAGTTTTGATGGTGAACTCAAAATCACAAAAAAAACGATTCCTTTTTTTAGAGAACTTTTAAGACTAGAGACAACTCTGGCCGATTATAAAAAAGATCTCAAAGAGCTTAAGTCATCATCCCCTCTCACTCCTCAAGTGGAAGTCATCCTACACTTACCAGCTCCTCAAGTGGGGCTGACTGATGAGATAAAAGAGCAATGCCTCAAGCAAGGAGTTGAACTCCTCTCACTCATCCCTGTCTATGAGGAAAAAGAATACGAACAAAAAGAAGTGAGAAGCTTAGTTGATCTTTCTCCCTTTCAATTATTTGAAGAATTCTATAAGAGTAAATATCCAGATGAATCATCGGTACCAGATGAATTAAAATCTGATTTCTTAGGACTTTTAGCGAAGGCAAATCATGCGTCTGATAAAAATCAAGATTCATAATCTCGCCTCTCTAAAGGGTGAGCATGAGATAGACTTTTCTGAAATTCAGAAAGTCTCTCCTCTATTTGCCATCACTGGAGAAACCGGGGCCGGAAAGTCCACCATCCTCAATGCTATAGGTCTCGCTCTCTATGGCAATCTCTATCGCCCACAGGTCACTCAAACTGATGTTGTGACCCTCGGTGAGAAAGAGGCCAGTGTTCAACTGATTATTGCCTTAAAGAATCAATACTATCTAGCAGACTGGCGGGCCCGAGTACGCAAACAAAATGGTGAACCTTTAAAACAAGCACAAATTGTTCGTTATCTCTATAAGCTTGAAAAAGGCAATTTTGATTCTGAAAAAATACTTATCGAGGATAAGGCAGAGAATCTTCTAGGTCTGAATTTTGATCAGTTTTGTAAATGTATCATTCTCAACCAAGGTGAGTTTGCCCGTTTTCTTATGAGTTCATTCACTGAGAGAAAAGAAATTTTAGAGCGACTCTACCCTGGTGAAATGCTAGAGAATCTTTCAAAACTCATCAGAGAAGAATTAAGCGAGTATCAATCTCAGAAACAACGTCTTGAGATAGAGAGAGAGGCCATTAGTGCGAATCATCACTACTCCCTTGAAGATTTAAAGCTTGAGCTTGCCAAGATAAAATCTAAGCAGAAAACTGTTGATCAAGAACAAATTGCCCAGGAGAAAGCTTCCAGAGAAATTGTTTCTCTCAAAACTTATCTTCTTAAATTTCAAGAAACAAAATTAAAAAAAGAAAAACTCTTTGATGAACTCAAAGGGATCACTCACCAAATTAATGAGCAAAGCTTTAAGATTGAAAAAAGTCTTGAAGCCTTTGAAGTGATTAAGGCCGAACGAATCGTGAAGGCGCCTAAATTGCAACTTCTTCTACAAAAAGAAGAAAGACTTGAGGCGATTAAGCTCAATCTTGTTGAGCTGACAAAAAAGCAAAACTCACTTCAGTTTGAACAAAAGCAATTACTCGATAAAAAAACGGCTGCCGCAGGCCAGATCACTAAGAATGGTGAATCACTTCAGACTCTCAAAGCCGCTTTAAATTTTCCAGATCTTTCAAATCAAGATTTTAAAAACTGCGCCCCTAAGATTCAAGACTACTATACTTCTCTTCAAATCTTGAGTTCAGAAAAACTCGCCCTTCAAACTCAGCTAAAAGAGATCGAAGAGACTGGTAAGAAGAAAGCAGAAGAAAAAAAGGGACTTGAGTCTAAACATGAAGTTTTGAAAAAGAATCTGAAAGAAAAAACGGCCAATGAGAATATTGAGCAATTTGATGAATGGAAAGGTCAGCTTGCAACTCAAATTGAGCAGACACAAAAAGCAGTTATTGAAACGGGCCTTCTTAAAAATGAAATTGATCAGTCCACTAAAAATATTCAAGACTTAAAGCTAAAAGAAAATCAACACCAAGATCTTATTTTAAAAATTGAGGGAGACCTCAATCCTTTAGAGTTATTATCTGAGACCATTGATCTGGCCCGTGCAGTGAGCACTTGCTTCACACATGAGACTGATGCCTGTCCTGTCTGTCACACGACTTTAGGGGCCCAAAAGATTGAAAAACTAAAATCAGAAATTAATGAAAAACTTAAATTCTTTGATGCCGTAAAATTAAAAGATCTCCGAACAAGAAAAGAGAAAACAAGCACTGAACTCCATTTAATTAAATCGCAAAAAAATGCTGAGGCTGAAAAGCTGCAAAAAGCTGAATCAATCATCGCAAAACTTGATAAATCAGCATCAACGACGGGATCAATTGAAGCCTTAAAGACCCTCAGTCTTCAGGCCCAACAAATTTTTGACGAGATTAAATCTCTTGGCAAAGAGATCACTCTCAAAGAAAAAGAGATTGAAGAAAGGCGTGCTCAGTACCAAAAACTGAAATCAGAAGACACAAAACAGGCCGCAAGAGAAACTGAACTTAATAAGCTTAAAGCTGATATCTTAACTCTTTTGGGACCCATCAGTTTTCCTGATCTTCAAATCGTCAAAGATGAAGCGACTAAACGTGACGAAGTTCTCATTCATGAGCAAAAAGAAACTCACCTCAAACAAGAGATTGAATTTATTTCTCAGATGATTGAAAAGAATAAAATCGATTTGGCGAGTATCACATCTGAGGTTAATCAAAAAACAACTGACTCTAAAGATATACAAGAGGAGCTTAGTGCTTCTTTAAATGGTGAATCGGCCCGCACCCAATGGACCAAACTTGAAGAAAATTTTAAACTTGCCGATGAAAAGCATAGGAGTCTTGAAGCAGAAATAAAAGTCATTCAACTGAGTCAAAAAGAGATTCAATCAAGACTTTATACCTTTGACGATCAAATCAGAGATCTAGAGACGGCCTATATTCAACATACTCATGAAGTGTCGGCGATTGCTTCAGAATCTAAACTCAGAAAATCAAATTATGAACTCATCTGGGAGAGACTGGAGAAGCTTGAGATCACTCTCACGGCTCCTATTGAACTGCTTATTCCACTGGAAGAGATGCTGAATCAAAATGTGGCCAATCTGCGTGAGGAGAACAAAGTTCTTCTGGGTAAACTTGGCGAGCTTCAACAACTTCTCACTGAGACAGAACGCCGAACAGATCGAGTCCAGCTTATCCTTAAGCAGCTTGATGAAATTAACCTTAAATATAATCGCGCAGAAAGACTCTTTGATGTTTTAGGCAAAGATGATCTCAGAAATTTTGCCCTATCTATGGTTGAAGAGAACCTCATTAAGCAGACTAATCTTGAGCTTGAAAAACTTTGTAATGGCAGATACCAGATCCTTCACCAAACTCGTAAAATGAAGCTCGCCCCAGAGTTTTATATTCTTGATAAATACCGCGAAGGTTTAGTCCGCAAGGTTTCAACACTCTCAGGTGGAGAAACCTTCATGGTCAGCCTTTGTATGGCCCTCGCTTTAGGTGAGATGACTCGTGGAACGGCCGAGATTGATTCACTCTTTATTGATGAAGGATTCGGGACTCTTGATCAGGACTCACTTGATGAAGTGCTGGATATGCTCCAGCATATACAAGCGCGTGGTCTTCAGATCGGACTGATTTCACACATCCAGGCCCTTACCTCTAGGCTCTCAATCAATCTCAGGCTGACTAAGAAGTCTGATGGAACTTCAACAACTTCCCTTATCTATAACTAAAAAAACGAGGGGAGATTTTTTTCTCCTAATCACCCCTACCCATCAATAAAATCTTATCTATAAAGTAACCCTTATCTCAAAATTAGGGTAAGCGATCCATCAAACCATAGATCTAGATCTTGACCGGTAGTAAATCCAA
>DZBG01000082.1 GCA_022729855.1 Bdellovibrio sp. | reverse complement strand
CACCTTATGAAGTTATGATGAAGAAAAGTTGCACTAGGAAATGGTAGTTGGGAAAACTAAACAATGTTGTCCACAAACTTAAAAATCCATGTAAAATACAGTCACTTAGGAGCCATTAAAAGACAAAACTGTCCCATCCCGATAGTGTCTTGTTTGTTTGATGGTTGATCGAACTGCTCTTTATCTATCTCAGTTTTTTTCAAAAAAATTGTTAAAACAATTTCACCTTGTTCATTTTTTCAATTCTGAATCCCAGTGGACAAACTTTACTAAATCCGCGTTTAATTAATTATGAGTCCAATTGCCCTTTACCTATTAATGTCACTTCAGCCCTTTGAAACTGACCTCTGCACTTTTTGGCCCGAGGGCCCTCATCGTGAGCCACAAAAATGGGCCGAGTGCTGTGTAATGCACGACCTTAATTATTGGGCCGGTGGTTCAAGGAATGATCGCAAAATCGTCGATAATAATCTCCGCGAATGTGTGACTCGTATTCATTCAAGGGCCATGGGAAATTTAATGTATTTTGGTATTCGAGCCTGAAGTCTTTCTCCCATTAAACTCAAAGGGAAAGGATGGGGTTTTTCTTGGGGAACTAAAAAAGATCATTACTCAGTTCTCAGCTCTGAACAAATCAATCTTGTGGAGCAAGAGCTTTATCATAATCATCCACAAGTTGACTTAGAGATGATGGAAGAATTCATCACTCAGTTAAAAAATCGCCGCAACTAAGAAGATCTCATGCCTCAAGATTTTAAGAAACTCATGTTCGCTCGCTTCTTTTTTACTTTTGCCGTTCAAATGCAGGCCATTGTCCTAGCTTGGCGAATGTATGAGATCACTAAAGATGCACTCTATTTAGGTCTTATTGGTTTAGCCGAAGCTATCCCTGCTTTGGGACTTGCCCTCTTTGCTGGTTATATTGTTGATCGAAGCAGACCACTTGTGATTTATCGCCGGTTAGTTTTTGTGAGTTTTACTTCAGGGATAATTCTTCTTATTTCTCAACATCCTTATTTTAATATTTCTCTCACTCTTCAAGTTCCTTTATTATTTGTTTCATCATTCTTAACAGGTTGTGCGCGTTCATTCTCACAACCTTCAATGTACTCACTTGTTCCCAAACTTATTCCGAAAGCACTTCTTCCAAAATCATCTGCTTGGATGTCATCAGCGATGCAAACGGCACGAATCTCAGGACCAGCAGTGGGCGGAATTCTTTACGGTTTTATTGGAGTCTCGGGAACAGCAACATTAGTTGCCATTTTTCTTCTAGTGACAAGTGTGGCCTTGAGTACGATTAAGTTTAATGCTCCGGCAAATAACCCCACTCGTGGCGCTTCGATCAAAGAAGATTTATTCTCTGGAGCAAAATTTGTTTTCAGTCATCCCATTCTTTTTCCGGCCTTAACTCTTGATATGGTGTCAGTTCTTTTTGGTGGAGTAACAGCTCTTCTTCCTATCTATGCCGCAGAAATTTTATTTGTGGGCCCCACAGGTCTGGGAATTCTTCGTGCCGCTCCGGCCATCGGTGCTGTGGTCATGAGCTCATGGCTTATCACTCGTGATATTAAATCAAGAGCAGGTCATAAATTATTCTGGGCGGTAGGTGGTTTTGGATTATGTATTTTAGTCTTTGCTATCAGCCACAATTATATTCTCTCACTTTGTGCTCTTATCTTAAGTGGGATGTTTGATTCTGTGAGTATGGTGATTAGAACCTCAGCAGTTCAACTCATCTCACCAGATCATATGCGTGGACGTATTTCGGCCGTGAATTCAATCTTTATTGGTTCATCAAATGAGCTCGGTGAATTTGAATCAGGCGTGGCCGCAAAGCTCATGGGAACCATGCCCGCCGCCATCTTTGGTGGGATTGTTTGTGTGCTCACAGTTGGAGTGGCGGCACTGATCTGTCCGACTCTACGTAAGATGGATTTAGAGGAATTGGCGAAATAAAAAACTAAGCCGCTTTCTTCTCTTCCACTTTCTCTTCTACAGGGTCACCATGTTCGATATGATCCACTTGATCAGTATCGTTATCGAGCCTGCTCACAGATAGAAATAAACCGATTGGAAACAGAACCCATAACGAGAGAAGTCCCACTGTAATAAAGACATCTAGACTAGTTACTGGCATCATAATCCCCTCCTAGTTAGACCTCTATTATAGCATATTTAAAATTATTTTTTTCGTATTCATTTCATACACTTATGCCCTATCGGCGATCTCATTTTTCCCAAAAAAAAAGGGCCCTTTTTAGGGCCCCTCTCTATTAAATCAAATCTTCAATTTTCATTGTCTCTAGGTGTTGCTTCACACTTGCAAGGAATTTACTTCCAAGCTCGCCATCGATAAGACGGTGATCGTAAGTATGAGTACCATACATCATCTGACGAATAGCAATTGCATCATCTTCCATTACCATTACGCGTTTCTTAATCACACCAGTACAGAAGATACCAAGTTGAGGCTGAAGAATAACAGGAGTAGCGATAAGAGTTCCGAATGATCCATTATTTGTGAAAGTATAAGTTCCACCAGTCAGGTCATCCATCGTTAATTTTTTATTACGAGCTTTAGCAGCAAGCATATCAAGTTGTTTTGCAATTCCCGTAAGATTTAAGTCCCCTGCATTCTTAATCACAGGAACAACTAAACCATTCCCAGGAACAGCAACAGCACATCCGATATTAATGTCTTTTTTCACAACGATATTATCGCCTTCAATTGAAGCATTCACTAGTGGGAATTCTTTAAGAGCTTGAACGATAGCGTAGATTGTAAAATGCGTATAAGTAAGATTAATTCCTTCACGCTTTTTGAATTCATTTTTAATTTTCTCACGAGACTTCACTAGACCTGTCATATCGATTTCATCGATTGAGTTCACGTGTGGTGAAGTTTGTTTTGAAAGAACCATATTCTTAGCAATGGCCTTTCTCATATTATCCATAGGGATAATTTCAACACGACCACTTGGCTGAGTCACAGGCCCTGAGTAAGCAGCAGGGGCTGATGCAGATTTCGCAGCAGGAGCAGAACCTTTCTTCCCAGAAGCGATATAGGCCTCAAGATCAGCTTTATTAACACGTCCTGCAGCTCCACTTCCTTTGATAGAAGAAAGCTCAGAAAGAGAAATTCCAGCATCTTTGGCCATGGCCTTAACAAGCGGAGTATAGAAACGGAAACCTTCTTCTTCTTCGACAACTGGAGCCGCCACTGGTGCTGCAGCCGCAGCTGGAGCACTTTCAGTTTTTGCCGCTGGAGCTGCAGCTGGTGCCGCTTTCGCTGCAGGAGCTGAAACTGCTGCATTTAGATCATCTTCAATCATAGCGATTGGACGACCAACATCAATTGTATCCCCTTCAGGATAAAGAATTTCTACAATTTTACCTTTAACTGGAGATGGAATTTCTGATTCAACTTTATCAGTTGAGATCTCAAGAAGAATTTCATCTAGCTCGATAATATCTCCCACATTTTTATGCCATTTTGTGATCGTCCCTGTTGTGATCGATTCACCCATCTGAGGCATTACAACTTCAATCTTCGCCATATAAAACTCCTTATACCTAATTAAACGTTTAGAGCGCGACCTTTGGCCGCAAGAACTGCTTCAGCTAAAAACTCACCCAATGTTGGATGCGGGTGTACTGTGGCAAAAATTTCTTCATCAATTCCTTCCATTGCACGGAAGAGAGTGTATTCATGAATAAGTTCAGTGGCATTCGTTCCCACAATATGGGCCCCAAGCATCTCTCCATGTTTACCTTGAAGAACCTTGATAAATCCAATGGCTTCGTTTGAAGCAATCGCTTTACCATTGGCCATAAATGGAACCTTTCCTACTTTATACTCAATTCCTTTTTCTTTGAGCGCACGTTCAGTGTATCCCACTGAAGCCACCTGAGGCTGACAATAAGTACAACCAGGAATATTCATTTTATCGATTGGATGTGGGTGAAGACCTGCAATATGCTCAGCTGCTACCACACCTTCATGTGAAGCTGCGTGAGCGAGAAGTGGAGCACCTGAAACATCACCAATAGCGTAAATGCCAGCAACGTTTGTTTGCATATTCTGATCGACTTTAATAAATCCGCGATCAACTTGAACTCCGATTTTATCGAGTCCAAATCCATCCACAACTCCAGTCATCCCAACAGCAATAAGTCCCATTTCAAACTTGTGCTCAACAACTTTACCGTTTTCAGTAGCAGTGATTGTTACATCTTTGCCATTATTTTTTGCACTTACTTTCTCAACACCTGTACTAATTTTGATTCCGTATTTTTTATAAGCTTTTTCTACTTCAACTGATACTTCTGTATCTTCGATAGGAAGAAGATTTTTTTGCATTTCAAAAATGTGAACTTCAACACCGAAGGCATTCCAGAAATAAGCAAACTCCATTCCAATGGCACCAGCACCAACGATACCGATAGATTTTGGAAGTTTATCAATCTTTAAAGCTTCCCATGCACCGATCAGACGTTTTCCATCATGCTCAAGCCCTGGGAAAGAACGATACTTCGCCCCGGTTGCAATAATAATATTTTTAGCTTCAAGTTCTTCTTTTTTTCCATCAGTCAGGGCCACATCAAGAGATGTTTTTGTTTTGAAAGTTGCCTTTCCAGCGAAAACATCAATTTTGTTTTTCTTCATCAGAAATGCAATACCGTTTGCCATTTTTGCAGCAATATCATTAGCGCGCTTTACAGCAACTCCTGCATCAAGAGATTTTAAATCAACATTGATCCCAAGTGACTTTAAGTCATGAACTTCATGAACTGAGTGAGCAGACTTAAGGAGAGCTTTTGTAGGAATACAACCACGGTTGAGACAGACTCCACCTAGTTTATCAGCTTCAACGATAGCAACTTTTTTACCTAACTGAGACGCACGAATGGCAGCAATATAACCGCCAGGCCCAGCACCAATCACAACAACATCATACGATTTGGCCATGGAAATACCTTTTGTTAATGTATAGCAGAATAAATCCTTGTCATCATGGGTTTAATGCACTGTGTTTGTCAATGTTTAGGGGGTCATATTTCCCTTTGAAAATAAGGATTCAAAAGGTATAAGACTGACCATGTCAAGATCCTCTACTGCCCTAACTTTAAGTGACGCTGAGAAAGCGGTGCTGCTCAATGTTTTCCCCAACGGAATCGTGGCCGTTGATTTAGAAACCACTGGTCTCTCGCCGCTGGTTGATAAAATTATTGAGATCGCTGCCATCAAGTTAATGCCAAACGGCGAAGTCACTCAATATCATCAATTAATTAATCCACTCATCGATATCCCTGAGTTCACCATTCAGTTCCATGGTTTAACTAATGAGATGGTGGCGCAAGCTCCTACAATAAAAAAACCATTAAAAACTCTTTGGGATTTTGCTGAAAGGCTTCCCATGGTGGCGCATAATTCAACTTTTGATTTAGGTTATCTAGTAAAAGGGTCTCACGACTTTCAAGTAGATTTTCCTCCCCTTGATATTTACGATTCATGCCGTATGGCCCGTGCTCGCTATAAGGGAAAACCAGAAGCTCCCGCGAATTTCAAACTTTCGACTTTAGCCGAATACGCTCAGTTTCCTCTTCAACATCATGTGGCGATTGAAGATACGATGGCCTGTTTGAAGATTACGGCGTTTGCTCTGACTGATTTTGAAAAGATTCCTAATCTTCTTGAGAGAAGCTTTGTTTTCAGGCTTTCATCTTTTGCCAATCTCGGTGCTTTTCAATTTCCTAAAAAATTTGAAGATTTAAAAATACATATTAGAAATAAAAAACTCATCTCCATCGATTACCGCGGTGGAAATAATAAAGGTATCAGACCTGTGCGCCCAATTGGGCTTATGCCACTTCCTCAAGGGAGTGTCTTATTTGGTGAATGTCTTGCCACTCATATGCATAAATCATTTCTGCTTACTAAGATTAAAGATTATGACACTTTGGATGCTTGTGTTTATCCACGTTTAGACGGAGAAAAATCATGAATTTTATTAATAAAGAAAATTACAAATACCGCTTCATGCAATTATTTATTTTGGTCTCTCATTTAGCACTTCTAAGATGGATTCTCTACACGCTTTCTGAAGGTGGAGTCCTCCCTTTTAATACTCTCTTGTTTCATTTTCTTGGTATCTCAGTCACTGGAGCACTTCTTATTAGATTCTGCGCATGGTTCTACCACCGCCTTTATCTAAAAGAGGGTGGAAAGATTCATGGCAACTGATTGGATGCAAGATTATCAAGGGGCCCTTAAATCTTCGGGGGCCTTTAGAGAATTCTTCAATGAGGGATTTGATGAAAATGAAATGGCTGATCGCTCATCAGTCATTGATACATACTCTTTTCTTCTTCCAAAAAAAATTGCCGAAAGAATAAAACTTCTAGGCAGAGACTCGGCCTTAGCAAAACAATTTCTTCCTCATTTAGATGAGAAAACTAATTCTGCAGGCATGTACGACCCTATTGGTGATAAGACCCACTCCAAAGGTGGACAGATCATTCATCGTTATGAAAATCGGATTCTTTTTGCTCCCACAACTGTCTGCCCAGTCATGTGTAGATATTGTTTTAGAAAAAATGAATTAAATGAAAAAGATGACCTCTTTAATGCTGATTTTGAAAAAACACTTCAATATTTAAAAGAGAATCCAGAGATTGAAGAAATTATTTTCACAGGTGGGGACCCACTGGTGTTAAGTAATCAAAAAATTATATTCTACTTAAATGCATTTAGTGAAATTAAAACAATAAAATATATTCGTTTTCACACTCGTTTTGTCACGACCATCCCAAGCCGTATCGATCAAGGTTTTGTGAGCCTTTTAACAGAAGCTTCAAAAAAATTTGAATCAGTCATCGTGGCCGTTCATACAAACCATCTTGAAGAATTTGATTCAGAAGTAGATGCCGCCTTTTTAAAACTTAAAGCACTTCCTATTCAGCTCATGTCTCAGACAGTTTTATTAAAAGGTGTTAATGATTCTGAAACTGTCTTAATCGATTTATTTAAAAAACTTATCTCTCTTGGTTGTCGCCCCTACTATCTTCATCATCCAGATGAAGTGAAGGGTGGAATGCATTTTTATCTCCCACTTGAAGATGGTAGAAAAATTTATGCTAAACTCAGAAACAAACTTCCTGGCTGGGCCATCCCTCAATACATTATTGATATCCCTGGTGGGCACGGGAAAGTCAGCGCTTTTAATCCTGAGTCTTATCGTTTTAGTCGAGAACTGATCACTCTTGATGGTTCAATTCTAAAGTTATAATTGCGGTTAAACCAAAGAAGCGGAAAATTATTCCGACTATAATGCTTATCTAAAAACTATATCCATAATTATACATATTTATGTTAAAATTTTAGCATGAGCCAAACGATTCTAATCGAACCAAACGATGATCTAAAAAAAATCTTCTCACTCAACCTTCATACGTTTGTAGGGACAGATGTTATCCACAGACATAATTCTGAGGACACAGTTAATCTTTTGGCAATCTTACCTCAAATTGCATTAATTATTACTCGCGCCCAAGTTGATAAAGATAGTACTGCCGAAAAGATTTCGAAATATCTTAAAGAACATAATCTAGATATCCCAATGATTGTGATGGGCAATACTGAGAATGTTGATAAATCATCTCTTGTCATGCCCGACCCTATTAACTGGGAAATTCTTATTGCTCATGCTGCGAAGTTTTTAGGTGTGACTCTTAATGATGTCGCTAAAAAAATTAAGCCCGATTATCTTCCTATTGGAGTTTATTATTTCTACGATATTGTGAACACACCCTGTGATGTCTATATCAGAATAAAAAAAGGGACAGGCGATTATCAGTACGTAAAAAGAATTCATTCAAAAGATACATTTGATAAAGAAGTGATCAAGAAATATGAAGAACAAGGTCTTAAAGAATTTTATATTCCGAGAGACTATCAACAATACTTCATCAACTTCCTTACAAATCATTTAGTGAAAAAACTTGAAAGAGATGACCTCACACTAGAGGATCGTATTCTTACTACTGCTAATACTCACGAAATCGTAAGAGATCAAGTTCGTGACTTAGGTCTTGAAGAATCGACTGTGGATCTGGCCGATGCAGGGATTGAATCTATGATTCGCTCAGTGAAGAACTCTCCAGAGGTCACAAATCTTTTAAAATTCCTTTTTACGAACAAAGTAAGCTACGCCTATCAGCACTGTCACTTGATGACGGTCATGTGCCACTATATTCTCTCAAAGCAGTCATGGTATAAACCAGATCATCTTGAGACGCTCAGCTTTGTGAGTTTTTTTAGTGATGTCACATTAAAATCAATGTCTCAGATGCAAATTTGTGACACTACTGATTTAAATGATACTCCCCTGACTGATGAAGAACGCGCCCATGTCATGAGCCACGCTAAAGATGCTGTTGAGCTTATTCAGAATCATCCAGAAGTTACAGATACCATGAAGCATGTTCTTCTTCAGCATCATGGAGCTGTAGACGGAATTGGGTTCCCTGAGAATCCAGATGAAGACATTCATCCACTAGCGAAAGTTTTTATTATTGCAGATAATTTTGTAAAAATTCTTTTGCATCCAGAAAAGCCAAAATCCAAAAAAGAAATTCTTCCGATTATGTATAAGAGATTTACTAATCCCTCTTATCAAAAAATCATCAAGGCCTTAGAGCAAAGATTTGATGCTTAACGGTACTCTCGCAGAGTAATATAGGCTGAGTACTTCTTTGTATTCTTAAAGTAGATATTATCCTGAGGTGTCGCCTGTTTAGACTTATCATCAGTTTTAAGTTTATAGCGTGAACCATTATAGAGATAAATCATATAGTCCATCATCTCTGCACGACTGACCTGTACGCCAGAGCCGTCTTGCTTATTCTTTGCCACGATGGCCTTAAGCTCCACCATGATCTCAGCAAGAAATCCCACTGTCGCAATGGCAGACTCGCGTGGACGTATTAAACGGGCCTCAGTGACCTCTGGATATTTCGCCTTAATTTTATCTGGAATCTGTTTAATTTGAGTCAGTCCTCGTGAATTTTTCTCATCACACTCAACATGAACACTTAATTTTTTAAGGGACCTAAGGGCTTCTTTTGCACACTTCAGAGTCGAGATCACACCTTGATTAGTCTCTTTAGTCCAAAGCTTTGCATGGGTTCCAAAAGCCGACTCTTGTCCCATAATCCCGAAGGCCAATTTAGAGAGTTCATTATAATCATCATTATCAAGATTATAGAGAGACATAATAGTCTTCTTCTCATCTTCTAAGGCACGAGTGAAGTTAGTGACAAAAGGCTTAGGATCAGTCAGTCTTTTCTCTAAAATATCTTTTTCAAAATCTTTATAAACCTGCGGGTTGATATCGACTTTAATTGGGCGATAGTTTTTATCTTTAGCTGAGAAACTATAGTTATTAAGCTTCTCTCCATTCACTTTATTATCCGTTGTAAAATTAAGTTTATCGTTTTTAAGGATAATCTGATTTCCGGCTTCCTCAGGAAGAACATAAATCTTGCAACCTGGTCCCATAACATTACGAAGATGTTCAAAATCAGATTTTTTAAGATTGATACAACCACCAGTGGTGCGATTATTACTTGGGTCACCATCGTTGAAAAGACGGTTTCTTGATTTCAAATTAGTAGGAACCTGGTGAATCGCGAGTACTTTTTCTTCAGCACCACTCTCATTATTTAGAGTATAAAGATTTCCTCCGTAGGTTTCTGAATAGTACGGATCTTGGCTTCTGATTTCACCCAGAGTGAAAATACCCGCTCCGGTTGTACGATTTGATTGCTTAAGATCGTAATTTAAAAATTTAGTACGTTCATCAGATTTAACCGCTCCGAGCAATACTTCGACATCGTAGATTTTATTTCCATTGCTCTGATAAATCTGGATACGAGAAGAGTTTTTATCAATGATAGCATATTTATCACAACTCATTTTTGCAGCATGATCAAGATGGTATTTACGAATAAGGTCAACTTGAGAAAGTTTAAAAGACTTTCTTTTCTCTTTTTCATACTGATCATAATTTTCATATTTTTTAGTACTTAAGAAAGGTGATAATTTATCCCTTCCCGTTGATGTATCGTACTGTTTTTTACCTACCCAGAAAGTGGATTCCTTATTCATCATGGCCTCAGCTTGCGCCAAGAGATAAGGACGGCTCATTCCTTTATAGTCTGCAGGAGTACGATTCACTTTAAGTTCAGTTTTTCTATTCTCAATAATAATGGCCAGTGGATCAACCTTCTGCCCTTTATTGTTATAAAGTGAGCCTCCAAGTTGAAAGCCTTTTTTATTATTCATAATAGCTTCAACAATCACTGCCTGATCCTGAGAACTTTTACCTTTGAGAAGACTTCCAAGGGCGGGGAACTTCTTCTTCGCCGCTTCTAAATTCACCATTTTTCCCGTAGCACGGTCATAGACTTTATCTTTAATAATAAAAACTTTCTCATCATTATAAATAGCTTTAGCGAAGGCTTCTAAATAATCCTTATCAAAGGTTTTCCAGCTCTCGGCCTTCCTACCCTTCTTATCATTCACGATCAGGTGAAGTGGATCTTGAAACCAGTCTTGAGAGGGATCATTTTTAACTGCAGTTTTAGTTGTTTTCTTTTTTGTCGTGCCAGAAGTTTTCTTCTTTACTGGATGAGGAGTTGAAGATGAAGACGAAGTCGTTTCTTTAGGACGATTTTTCTTTTTCACTTTCTGCCAAATCTCTCCGTACTTGAGTCCATAATAGAGTTTTTGATCAGAGAGATAATCAGACTCAAGCATCTGCATGAGTAAATCTTGAATTTCTTTATTTTGTTTGAAGAGATCCCCTAATTGCATAGGCTCATCAGAGCACTCATACTCACCTTCTCCATCCTTTTTAAATTCAACACAAGCGCTTGGTGCCGGCATTTCATTTAAAATATGAATAAGATCAGTATTTAGATCTTGGAGATGATCTTCAATAAAACTAATATTGGCCGGAATTTCATCCGTTGTTAAACCGGCATAAGATGAATTCACGATTTTTGAAAAATTAAGAATGCTATTAGCTGAAGAATGATTGGCACTCAGGATGTCACTTGTCTCAAACTGGGCCAAGATATCAAGCATCTTCATATCTGAGATATTAATCAAAAAAGCATCGTTTTCAGAATTTTTCTGATCAGCATTCTGAGCTTTCATTACTTCAGACAGATAAGGAGAAATTCGAGCAAGTCCCTCACGACTAAGTGGACGAGATTCAAAAGCAGTTCTCGCCGCGATAAACTCATCATCAGTGCGTGTGTATTTTTCATCTAAGAGTTGAAGAATGGCTGTTTCAAATTTTTCTAACTTTCCCGTCTCGCCGGCCTTTTTTAAATAGGCCCAACTTAAACGGTTGAGAGTAATCTCACCTTGGATTTTCAGAAACTCATTAACCTGTTCACGTGGTAATTGATGAAAAGTCTCAGAGAGGGCCTTCAGACATGCCTCTTTATCCTGCGAAATCGCAGTCCCCATAAGGATAAAATGAATAAAGAGTCCCCAAATCAGGGGATGAATAAAAGTCCTCATCCTTAGGCTTATCGGCTGAAATTATCATAAGTTGACCGTTGACAAAGGTTAGTTTGCCTCATAATATTAGGTCACTTTTAAATGCGGTTTTAGCTCAGTTGGTAGAGCGTCTGCTTGCCATGCAGAAGGTCGTCAGTTCGAATCTGATAAGCCGCTCCAA
>DZBG01000012.1 GCA_022729855.1 Bdellovibrio sp. | reverse complement strand
TATCTATTGGAAATCCTTATTGGGCGAAAGAATTTAGATGCGTAGGCCCTGAGATTCTTTTTTGTAACACTTCTAATTATCTGAAATTAAAGACTTTTCTTGGCTTATTAAAAAGCTCTTAGATTGTCATTTTTACTCGGTCGATGCTAGGATTCTGGTATCAATTTGCACCTAGAGGTTAAGATGAAAAAAGTTTCATATATTATTCATGCTAAACGCACTCCCGTTGGCTCATTTGGTGGTGCTCTCTCATCAATGCGCATCGATGATATGCTGGCCTTCCTTTTCAAAGATTACGCTATTCACGCGAAACATGATCTTAAAGAAATTGATGACACAATTATTGGGTGTGCGAATCAGGCCGGTGAAGACAATAGAAATATTGCACGCATGAGTTTAATTCTTGCTGGATATCCTTACGAAGTAGCAGGAACAACAATAAACAGACTTTGTGGTTCATCTCTTGATGCAGTTATTGATGCTCACGCGCGTATTCAAGCTGGTATTGGAGATTGTTTTATTGCCGGTGGTGCAGAAAGCATGTCTCGCGCTCCTTACGTCATGAGCAAAGCGGGATCTGGTTTTGATCGCAATCAAAAAATGTGGGACACCTCTATTGGTTGGAGATTTGAAAATCCTAAAATGGCCGAAATGATTCCTCTACTTGGAATGGGTGAAACTGCGGAAGAAGTTCAAAAGCTTCATCATATCAGTCGAGAGGAGCAAGATCTGTTTGCCCTTGGTTCACACCAAAAAGCTGTGGCCGCAACAACAGCAGGACTTTTTAAAGATGAGATTCTTCCTCTTACTATTGTAACAAAAAAAGGATCAACGATTGTTGAAAATGATGAAGGGCCAAGGGCCGATACTTCACTTGAGAAACTTGCCAAACTAAAACCTGCTTTTAAAAAAGACGGGACAGTGACAGCAGGAAACGCTTCATCAATTAATGATGGGGCCAGCATGGTTGTGATCTGTTCTGAGGAATTTGTAAAAAAACATAATTTAAAACCACTCGCAATGGTCACAGGTGGAGCCGTTCACGGACTTCATCCCAATATTATGGGTCTAGGCCCAGTGGGGGCCACTCAAAAGCTCATGAATAAATTTGGTTATAAAATAAATGATTTTGATATTTTTGAACTCAATGAAGCTTTTGCTGTTCAGGCCCTCTCTTGCATGAAAGAGCTTGAGATTGATCCAAGCAAAGTAAATAAGAATGGTGGCTCAATTGCCATTGGACATCCACTAGGCTGTTCAGGGACAAGAATTCTGACTACTATGATTCATCAAATGCAGAAACATCCTGAATATAAAAAAGGCTTAGCGGCCATGTGTATAGGTGTAGGTCAGGGAATTGCGCTCTCGATTGAGAATTGTAAATGAAACTATTTATTTTAATGACGACTCTTCTCCTCTCTCTTCCGACTTGGGCCTGCTGGAACCTCACAGGCAGTTTTAATCTAAATGGGAAGACCTTAGAAATTGTTCAAAAAGTTAACCATGATAAAAGTTATTCATTTCAGAATGGCGAATTAATAGTTCATGTTAAACTTCCCTCTAAGTTCGATATTCCTGAGGCGGCAAAAAATAAAAAGGATGTCCAGCTCATCCAAATTGAAGTTGTACAAAAATCAGGAATAACACTTAAGACACTGGCCAAGTCTCAGCTCCTAGTCTTAGGTGAAAATGAAGCAACCATGATTAAGGAAGATCAAGAGACAAAAGATTTTACAAAAATAACCATTAAACTTAGGCATCTATGAAAACAATTGTATTCCTTTTTACACTCTTTCCTTTTTACGCCATGGCACTCACCCTTGCGGGCCAAGTGAGTATAGATGGTGAAGATTTTGAATTTAAGAAAAAAATCTCACTTGGAAAAGAATCAGTATTCCCAATGAACAGTTTCCTCTACAAAGTCACAGTCATCAGATTAGAAAATAAAAAGTATCAGGCAAAGTTCAATCTTTTTGAGAAAGATAAACTTGTGACAAAAGGTGAAGAATTTATTACCGGAGAAGGGAAATATATTTATGCCAAAGGTGAGCAGGGTCAACCGAATTCAATTATTACACTTAAAATACTTAACAAATAAGGAGTCTTAAATGAAAGACATCAAAATGTTTATTAATGGAGAATTTAAGGAATCAACGAAACACTTTGTTTCAACGAATTCTGCCAATGGCGAAAAAGTAGCCACTGTTCATCTTCCAACAGAAAAAGATATTGATGCTGCAGTAGATGCTGCCGAAGCCGCTTTCTACTCAGCTGAGTGGCGCGGAATGGATCAAAATAAAAGAGCTGATATTCTTGAGGCCATCTCAGTAAAACTTAAAGAGAGAAAAGATGAATTAACAACTCTTGAAGTTGCTGATTCGGGATCGACATTACGTAAAGCAAAAGCAGATGTGGCCAATGCTGCTTCATACTTTAAAGTTTTAGCAGGGCAACTTCGTAAGTTTCAATTTGAAGTAAAAGATGAAGCGGCGTCTCGCGCTGGTTTTTCAAATAATTTTCGTCTTTATGAACCAGTGGGAGTTTGTGCTCAAATCATTCCTTGGAACTTCCCTCTTGTTATGGCCGCTTGGAAAATCGGTCCAGTAATTGCCTCAGGATGTACGACTGTTCTTAAGTCTGCTCAAGAGACACCTGTGACTGCAGGAATTCTAGCTGAGATTTTGAATGAAGTTGGTTTACCTAAAGGTGTCGTAAATATTATTACTGGTGGAGCAAATGAAGGCGCATACCTTCTTAAAAATCCAAAAGTAAAAAAAGTAGCCTTCACTGGTTCAACAGCAGTTGGAAAAAAGATTATGGAGTCGGCCGGAAAGAATCTTCAAAAACTCTCACTTGAGCTTGGTGGAAAATCTGCAAATATCGTTTTAGATGATGCTGATCTATCTCTTGCCGTTGATGGTGCCCTTTACGCATTTCTCTATCACTCAGGACAGGCCTGTGATTCAGGAACCCGTCTGTTTGTTGAAAATAGTATCTACCCTACTTTTAAAGAAGCTCTGGTTAAAAGAATAGCAGAAGTTAAAGTCGGACTTCCAACAGAAATCAGCACAGGTTTTGGCCCAGTCATTAACAAAAAACAATTTGATACGATCATGAATTATATTCAGACAACTAAGAATGAAGGAGCAAAACTTCTTTTTGGTGGAGAAAGAGTTGTTGGTGGTGATTTTGATAAAGGTTATTATATTGCACCTACACTTTTTGAAGTAACTCCTGACAATACTATTTTCAATGAAGAAATTTTTGGGCCAGTTCTTGCTATTACTCCTGTAGCAAATGAAGCAGAGGCGATTGCACTTGCAAATAAATCCGACTACGGATTAGCTGGGGCCGTTTGGTCTAAGAATGCAGAGAGAGCAAAAAATGTGGCAAAACAACTTGAAACAGGAACTGTTTGGATTAATGAGTATCACTTATTAAATCCTGGGATGCCATTTGGTGGCTATAAGCAATCAGGTCTTGGACGCGAGATGGGCGAAGAAGGACTTAAGTCTTACTTAGAAGTAAAACACCTTTGGATTTCTGACTGTGACGAGAGAGCTAAAAAGCCATGGTTTGACGCTATCTTTTAAGTAAATTCATTTCATGTCCGTACGATTAAAACTGAATCGTACGGGCAATTTTATCCAAAGGGATATAATCAAGTCCCTCTTCATTTAACTCTTTTTCTGTCTGTTTTAACTCTTCAATAAATTGATCGGCCCTATTTAATAAATGTGCCGAACTAAAATCATATTTTATATCTACAAATTTTGTCACCACAGTTGGACCAAAGAATAACCTCATCGCCAATTTGTATCTCATAATATCGTTGGCCGTTTGAAGCTTCTTCCGTGACTTGATCTTGGTTCCCTTCTCTGGTGGGGCCTGTCTAAGTCTTAAAGGAACTTTTCTCACGTCCATTTCTGCAAAATTATAATGATCCAGAGTATGACCCACGGTCACATCCCAAATAAAATATGCCACAACCTCGGTAAATGTTTTCCCTTCAAAAATCTCTTCTCCATCAGGGAATCCCGGAATCCATTGATGAATATAATTGGCCCAATTTTTAACATGTTTATCGTTCTTAGGTATCTCCTTGAGAACGTCATCTACAAACTGATAAATTGTTTCATAGTACTTATCTAAAAAGACTCCATAATTTGAGTAGACCTTAGGTGGACGTCTCGGATACTCATAAGGAGGGTAAGAATCATTATTCTTAATTCCTTTATATCCTTCCACTAGCAACTCTCTAATTCCATCATAGGGGCCAGGATAAGGCGCGTATGTTTTCCACCAACCATCAGGGTGCAGAAGAGACATCTTAAAATTTAAGACGGCATTTTCAAGAGGAAGAGTGAAGCGCAAATGAGCGTAAAGTAGTTTAAAAAGAATATGCTTTTTAGGTAAGGCCGTTTTTGTGATGGCATTAATACTATCCAGAGGAAAATGAAGCAAGGGATGAACAACAAGTGTGGCGCAAATTGCTCCCCCTTGAAGGACAAAATATTTAGCGAGATCCCATGCATCACCATCATTATGAGTGAGGATCGTTTTTGTTTCATCTACATAGATACAAATAATTTCAAACTGATTGGTCCCTGTTTTCTTTAGGAGTGTTTTTGTGGGAGAAACAAATTGTCCCTTAAAAGTCTTTACCGTTCTCACCGCTTCAAGATCAGTAATAAAATAATCGAGCGTGGGATCAATATATTCTTTGAAAATGTCACGATCGATCTCATCAAGTTGAGGTGTAATAAATCGCGCCATCATGGAATTAGTAAGGTAATTGTGAAATTCTTGATCGCTTACTTCTTTACAACCAGGATTAAGAAGACCGTTGATAAAATAAATAGGAGTGAAAACTGGCCATTGGGTCATATAACGGAACCCAATATTCGCCCACCAATCGATCCATTCGCCTATTGGTAAATGAACAACTCCCGGTGATTCTCCATAGGGATGATCAGGACAAGGTTGAGGCCAAGGGCCTTTTCTACCATAGAGAAAATCTTTTGGTTTCATCATACACTCTCAATCCAAAAATTCGTATCATCTATTATCGCAATTTTTGAATCAGAGTTTGAGTTAAGAAATCTTAAATTCAATCTTACGGAAGATAAGCCTCTCCGCACTTTTCTTTGATGACTTGAAAAGCATCCTCATCACGTAGAAATTTAAATTGCGGATAACCATCTTGAGTCCAAAATGAGTCTTTTGAAATTGTACAAGGGGTCAGACCGGCCTTAATGACCTGAAGACTTTTACCAAGTCTTGGATCTGCCGCCCTTGAATCAGAGCGAATCATGATTCCTTTACCAGAGTACTTGATACCCGCAAATTGTCTCTGAGAGCGATCAGGATTTAAGTCAACCGGAGCCTCTGAAAGGACTCCACTTTGAATGGCCTTATGAGTTTTATTAAAAATAACCTCTTCCCCAGTCGGAAGAGTGACAATGAGCTCATCCCCACTTTCTTCAATATGCATTTGTCCGATTCTTGGAAGAAAAGCGATCATTGTTTCGAAATAATCTGAAACTCTCCCCGATCCATTACTATCAGTGATCCATAGGTAATTTTCTCTCTGTGATCCATCATCGCTGACAAAAGAGAAGTTTCTTTCAATCATTGTCATTGAATTTGGCTGTTCTGGAACAATATTATTCGGCCCATGATTCATCAGTGAGAATCCTAACGGATACTCCACATCATTGGCGTCTCCAGCATAATCTAAAAGATAATTTCCAGAAGGAGATGATTCGGAACCAAGGTACGAGTATCTTTCAACTCTAGGAAGGTCACGCGCAAAAGGAACAATTGTGGCTCCCATGGCAAAAGAAGAGAAGAACAAAGAGAAAAGCATAATCTTCATAAAGGCTCCTAATTTATTTAAGGGTACCTTTCTGAACCTATGCCTGCAATTAAAACTGAGCAAAAAAAAGCCCCATCATACGATGGGGCCTATTACAGGATGATTAACCGTTCAAATTAATCGTTTTTTTATTAACCAATAAGTTTAAGTGCGTTTTGACCACTCATGTTAGCTTGAGCAAGAACAGATGTACCAGCTGAACTCAAGATATCATTTTTAGCTTTAGTTGCAGTTGCATCAGCGTAGTCAACATCACGGATACGAGAGTTAGCTTGTGAGATGTTTTCTACGTTAACTTGTAAGTTATTCGATGTCGAAACTAGTCTGTTTTGAATCGCACCTAGGTACGCTCTTTGTCCAGATACTTTCTCAATCGCTGCATCTACTGCTGAAAGTGATGATTGTGATCCTTCTTTTGAAGAAACATCTAGTTCATCTACTCCAAGAGCACTCATTCCAGAGTTGGCCTGACCAGCATCGTAACCAATTCTATCTTGGAAAGCGTCGTTGTTTGCACCAATTTGGAATTCAAACTTTCCGCCTTCTCCGTTAAGAAGTTTTTTACCGTTAAACTCAGTCACTTGCGAAACACGCTCAAGCTCTTGTTTAAGGTTTTGGTACTCCATATTTGTCATCCCGCGCTCAACATCACCAACAGTATCTGATGAAGTTTGGATTGCAAGTTCACGCATACGAGTAAGAATTGCTGAAGACTCATTCAGACCACCCTCGGCAGTTTGAATCATCGAAATACCATCGTTGGCATTTCTGTCAGCTTGTTTTAAAGAACGAATGTTTGCTTTTAATTTTTCTGAGATCGCTAGTCCGGCTGCATCGTCTGCTGCTTTAGTGATTCGTGATCCAGATGACAACTTAGCTAAGTTGCTTTCTGATTCGCGATTGTTCACTGAAAGTGAGCGCTGAGCTGCAATCGACGAGATGTTTGTGTTAATACGGAAACCCATGAAAATCCTCCTTGGTTTTTTTCCTCATCAAAATCCTTGATGATCTATTCCCAACCTTGAGAAATCGATAAGCTTCCGTGCTATAGATATTTGTTAAATTTCAAATATTGTGTCTCTCATTAGTGAGTGACAAACAACATTTCGGAATTCGCAAAACAAACTTAAGGGCCTGTTTACATATTTTTTAAACTTTATGTCCGACTAAAACCGTCCTTGTACTTGTTATCTTTTTTGACTTTTCCATCACTTAGACTCTTTGCAACAACAACGCCTGACTGCTATGATTAACTATCATGATAAATACAAAGACCAAAATTGCGATTATTGAGCCCAATCAGGCCTTCTCAGGACTACTTAAAGCAATGCTTTTTAAAATTGGCGTCCTCTCGCTCTTCCATTTTGTGAATAGAGAGAAGCTTATCGAGCAAATTGAGAGTGGAAATGCACACTTTGATATTGTTCTTTTTAACTGTACCCAATCCAATTCTTCGCTCTTAGAAGTGCTTCAAAAGAAGAAAATTAAATTTCTTGGTTATACAGAAAAGAATCTCATGACTGCTGAGTTAGTGAATAGCACAGGACTTAATCATCTTATTGAACTCCCTTTCACTAATGAAAGACTTCACTCTAAGCTCAATACCTTATTCTCTTAGTGATACTCACCATAAGGTAAACTCTTTATACCCTGCCAGTGCTTTAAATCAACTTCAACGACCTCATCAAACTGCTCGAGAGTATAGTCATCAGCTTTGATATAAATCTTTGCATAAGTAAGAGCACTACCATTATTCCACTGGCCCAGATCAAGATTCACCATCTTCGTCCAAGATCCAGTGTTAATAAAAATAGTTCCATCAGTATAAAGGCGCAGAGTGGGATTGTGAGTGTGGCCTACAATTAAAACTTTTGATTCAGGATTCTTTTCAAAAAATTGTCTCGTTAAAGTCTCGTAGTCTTGAAAAAGCTCTAGTTCTCTAACAAGGTCTTGGATTACCTGGCGAAGGTTTTTCTTTAAGATGTAATAGTGCCAAAAGCGTACCATGATAAAATAATAAACATTTGAGAGCATGAAACGAATTGTGAAGAACGTATCAAAAAGAATTCCATGAATAAGAAAATGCTTAATGGGACGAACCTCATTAATAAAACTTCGCTCTTGCTTATACTTATTAATAACATTGGTTACATAGTATGAGCCCCAAGGTGGGACAAAGTACTTCTCACCATTAACTGTCTCTACAATACTATTATTTTGATCAAACTGATGGGCCCTCTCGTACTGATGGCCATGCTGAATTGATATTCCTTTAGCAGGAGAATAAGTCACCAGATCATTTTTAAGTGTGACTCGCTCTTTAAAATTGCCAAAAAAATCTAAGAAGACTTCTTTTAAAGAATCAAAAACAAACTCAGCATCATGGTTCCCAATAATATAAACGACATTCTTATTTGGTTGAGCGACAAAGTTTTTTAGAGCATGAAGAACACCCTTGTGGGCATCCATGATCATTTTCAATTTGGCTAAAGCCGCTTTTTCACTCCAAAACTCATCATCAAAGAATTCAACGTATGGCACAGCAAGAAAGTCAAAGAAGTCACCATCAATAACAAGCTCCACAGCTCTATCTGCATAATCACCCGAGCAATAATAATTAAGAAAATCAATAAGCTCATTATCAAAATGAAAATCTTCAAGAAGATTACGACGACCTTTAATCATCTTTCCTGCAGAGAGATGGAGATCTGAAATAACGAGAATGACTTTTTTTACATTATTTTTGAGATGGGATTTCATACTCTTTCTTTCCTACAATGAGCTCTATTTCCTGAAATGCTGGACTTAAAGGAACAAAAAAAACTTTTGCTCCGTTATTATGCTTAATTTCAACTGTTTCTGTTTTTCCACTTTCAATTGAAATAAACTTTATCGTTCCCTCTTCAGTCGAGAACTTTGCCACTAATTTTGAAAGGCTCTTATTCTCAACGACCACAGAAAAGATATCTCTTATTTTTTCAGGGGAAATGACTTGCACTTTCCTATCCATCATCGAAACAATAAAAGTATCAGGACGAGACTCTGCCAAACAAAATATCGGGATCAGTAATAAGAGTCCAATTAATTTCATCATATCATCATTCTCATTTCAGTCAGTTGTTTAATCTCATCACGAAGTTTTGCTGCTTCTTCAAAATCTAGCTCTGATGCTGCTTGCTTCATCATTTTCTTTAGTTCACTAATTTTAGCATCAACCGCTGCCGGTGTGAGATGTTGATCAATTTTTTCTTTCTTCTTTTGACCTTTTTTGTCGGTTTTATTACCTCGCAGGACCTCGATAACCCCTCCGCTCACCTTTTTGTTAACTGTAGTGGCGGTTATTCCATGATCTTCATTATATTTGGACTGTTTCAATCTTCTTTGGGCGGTGAGATCCATCGACTCAAGAATACTTTTTGTCTTCTTATGCCCATAAAGAATCACTCTCCCATTGGAATTTCGAGCGGCCCTTCCAATTGTTTGAATAAGTGATCGAGTTGATCTTAAAAACCCTTCCTTATCAGCATCGAGTATTCCCACAAGGGCAACTTCTGGAATATCGAGTCCCTCTCTTAAAAGGTTAATCCCAACTAAAATATCAAATTCTCCAAGGCGCAAATCTCGTAAGATCTCCATTCTCTCTAATGTATCAATATCTGAATGAAGATAACGAATTCTCATTCCTACACTTCTGTAAAAGCTAGTGAGCTCCTCTGCGAGCTTTTTGGTAAGAGTCGTAACTAAGACTCTAAAGCCTGCTGCAATCACTTTTTTGGCCTCAACTAACATATCATCCACTTGATTAGTCGCATCTTTAAAATCAATCACTGGATCAAGGAGTCCTGTAGGACGAATAATCTGCTCTATATATTCTCCATTACATTTTTCTAGCTCATAATTTGCCGGAGTGGCCGAAACAAATAAAACCTCATCCATCTTGGATTCAAATTCTTGAAAATTAAGGGGGCGGTTATCTAAAGCACTTGGAAGTCTAAAACCATAATCCACGAGATTCTGTTTTCTTGCTCTATCCCCTTTATACATTCCTCCTACTTGAGAAATCGTAATATGGGACTCATCAACAATGAGAAGGAAGTCTTTTTTAAAATAATCAATCAGTGTTGGAGGGGGATCTCCTGCATTGGCCCCTGTTAAGTGGCGAGAGTAGTTCTCAATCCCTGGACAAAATCCCATCTCCTCCATCATCTCTAAATCAAGAAGAGTTCGTTGCTCGATTCTTTGTTTCTCAACTAATTTATTTTCATCTTTAAGTTCATTAATACGAAAACGAAGCTCATCTTTAATTGTCACGAGAGCGTCTTTCATTTTTTCTTGACCTACAACATAGTGAGACTTAGGAAAAATAGTAACCCTAGGTATAGTCTGAAGAACCTTACCGCGGAGAGGATCGACAATAGAGATGGCGTCTACTTCATCATCAAAGAATTCGAGACGAACAACTTGGCTCTCCTCGTAAGCTGGAAATACTTCAACCACATCTCCCCTGACTCTGAATGTACCACGATGAAAATCAATATCATTACGCTGATACTGAATCGCAACAAGCTCGCGTAAAAATTTATCGCGGTCATATTTCTCACCAACGAATAAATTAAGACGTTGGTTAAAATACTCCTCAGGTGCACCAATACCATAGATACAGCTAACGGATGCCACAACTATGACATCGTCGCGCTCCAAGATCGAACGAGTTGCCGAGTGACGGAGTTTATCAATTTCATCGTTAATCGCTGAGTCTTTTTCAATATAAGTATCGGTTCCAGGGACATAGGCCTCAGGCTGGTAATAGTCATAATAAGACACAAAATATTCAACGGCATTATTGGGAAAAAATTCTCTGAATTCTGAAAAAAGCTGAGCGGCCAGAGTTTTATTAGGGGCAAGGATTAAAGTTTTCTTACCTAGATTTTGGATAATATTGGCCATGGTAAAGGTTTTACCAGATCCGGTAACACCTAAGAGTGTTTGAAACTGCTTATCAGACTTAAAACCTGCCGTTAACTGCTTGATCGCCTGAGGCTGATCACCAGTCGGTTCGAAGGGAGATACCATTTGAAACAAGCTCTTCATTTTTGTCCTTGCCATTTTCCACTGAATTTTAGAGAGTAAGGTAACACACACCAGAGGATATTTTATATGCGGCGATTGCCTCAACGCATCAACTCGACAGCACCTCTTCATTTTAACACTTTCCTAAAAAGTTATCCCATTTTTTTCTCTAATATTCACAATCATTCAGTAACTGTATCTGGAGGTTTATATCAAGCATCTGGTATCGCTCTCTAATTTATCTGACCAAACAATTCTCTCCCTTATTCATAGGGCCCACTATTTTTTTTCCCATAGACATAACAGACCTGACTACCAAGACCGCTTAAAAAACAAAGTGGCCATGAGTTTATTTCTTGAGCCTAGTACTCGCACAACTTGCTCATTTGAGATGGCCTCAAAACTACTTGGGATGGACGTCATTAATTTTGCCGCAGAAAATTCTAGTCTCAAAAAGGGTGAAAGCATTTATGACACAGTAAAAACCATTGAGGCGCTGGGTGTTGATACTATTATTCTGCGCCATTCAGACGATCAAATTTTCGAGCAACTGGTTTCTAAAGTTAACTGCTCAATGATCAATGCCGGTGCTGGGAAAAACGAACATCCGACACAAGGGCTTTTGGACTTATTCACTCTTTTCCAAGAATTTAAAAAATTAAATAATCTTAAAATCGCCATCTGCGGTGATATCAAACATTCAAGAGTGGCAGGCTCAATGCTTATAGCTGCTGAAAAGTTTGGGATGAAAATTTATCTTTGTGGCCCAGAAGACTTGATGCCTGAAAAAAACAAAATCACCGAGAATGCAAAGCTAGCGAACTTGGATGAAGTCATCTCTGAAGTTGATGCAGTCATGATGCTGAGAATTCAGAATGAGCGCCATGAAAGTTTAGGGATTACACCTGAATCTTATTTTAAAACCTTTGGTCTTACAGAAGAGCGCGCCTCAAAAATGCGTCCAGAAGCCATCATCATGCACCCAGGGCCATTTAATAGAAATATTGAAATCGCAGATGCAGTCATAGAATCAAAGCAAAGTAGAATTTTTGCTCAAGTCACAAATGGTGTTTTTATGCGTATGAGTATTCTTGATTGGTTATTAGGGGAAGAGGAAAAGTAATGAAAAAGATTCAACTGATTTTAGAAAATGGTGATGTTTATATTGGAGATAGCTTTGGAGCTGATCTCACAAATATTTACTCATTCGGTGAAATTGTTTTCAATACCAGTATGACAGGTTATCAGGAAATATTATCTGATCCTTCTTATTGTGATCAGATGGTTGTCCTGACTTATCCATTGATTGGAAATTATGGTGTGAATAAAGATGATTTCGAATCAGTCTCTCCGGCCCTCAAGGCCGTGATTGTGAGAGAGGCTTGCGGTGAGCCAGCGAACTTTCGCTCAACTGAATCTCTAGGCTCTCTTCTTAAAAAATTTAAAGTTCCTGGAATCTCGGGAATTGATACAAGAAAACTGACAAAAACCATTCGTAACTCAGGTTCTATGAAAGCTATCTTCGCTCCCCTTGATTATCCAAAACATAATCTCGATATTATTTTAAAATCGGAAATGCCAAAAGATCAAATCAAACGAGTCTCAACCACTTCACCTATTCATTTTCCTGGTGAAGGAAAAAGAATTGTTCTTGTGGATTACGGTTATAAAAAAAATATCCTTAAATCACTTTTAAAAAGAAATTGTGATGTCATCGTTGTTCCTTTTAATGCGAGCTTTGAAACAATCTGCTCTTATAATCCAGATGGAATCATGCTCTCAAATGGCCCAGGAGATCCAACAGATGTCCCTGAAACTCTCCCCGTCATTAGACAGCTTCAGGATAAATTCCCACTTTTTGCCATCTGTATGGGCCATCAATTACTCGCTCTGGCCAATGGTGCACAGACTGTAAAACTTAAATTTGGTCACCGTGGTGGAAATCATCCTGTGAAAGATTTAAAAACTAATAGAGTGCATATGACCTCTCAGAATCACGGATATGCAGTGGTGACTGAGTCAGTAGGTAAAACAGATTTAGAAATTTCTCAAATTAATATAAATGATAACTCAGTCGAGGGTCTTAGACATAAGACTCTTAAATCATTTTCTGTGCAGTATCACCCTGAAGCTTGTCCAGGACCTGAGGATACTGCTTATCTCTTTGATGATTTTTTAAATACGGTAGGAGTATAAGATGGCAAAGCTAGCACATATTAAAAAAGTTCTTGTGATAGGTTCAGGTCCCATTGTTATTGGCCAAGCCGCAGAATTTGATTATTCAGGAACCCAAGCTGTAAAATCTCTCATTGAAGAAGGAGTTGAAGTTGTTTTAATTAATTCAAATCCTGCCACTATCATGACTGATAAAGAAACTGCCCATAAAGTTTATATTGAACCTATTACTCCTGAGTTCATTACCAAAATTTTAAATAAAGAAAGACCAGATGGAATCCTTGCCACTCTTGGAGGACAAACTGCCCTTAACATGGCGATGAAGCTTGCTGATTCTGGAGTTCTTAAAAAATTAGGGATTGAGCTACTTGGATGTAACCTTGATACCATTAAAAAAGCAGAAGACAGAAAACTCTTTAAAGAACTCATGCAAGAAATTGGTGAGCCAGTTCCGGCCAGTGCCATCGTGGAAGATCTTGATACAGCCATAAAATTTGCAGAAACGATTGGTTATCCAGTCATCGTCCGTCCTGCCTTTACTCTTGGTGGAACAGGTGGAGGAATTGCAAAAAATAAAGATGAACTCCTCACTATTACCACTTCAGGTCTCAATGCTTCACCTATTCATCAATGTCTTATTGAAAAATCAATTGCGGGCTTTAAAGAGATTGAATACGAAGTAATTAGAGATAAGAACGATAACTGTATCATTGTTTGCAATATGGAAAATATCGATCCTGTGGGAGTTCACACAGGTGACAGTATTGTTGTTGCTCCTTCGCAAACTTTATCTGACCGCGATCACCAGATGCTCAGGTCAAGTGCTCTAAAAATTATCCGTTCCCTTAAAATTGAGGGTGGATGTAATGTGCAATATGCTCTTGATCAACATTCATTCCAATACTATGTGATCGAAGTAAACCCAAGGGTTTCACGCTCATCAGCTCTTGCTTCAAAAGCAACCGGCTACCCTATTGCAAAGATTGCAGCGAAGATTGCCTTGGGAATGACACTAGATGAAATCATCAATCCCATCACTAAAAATACTTACGCTTGTTTTGAGCCAGCTCTTGATTATATTGTGGCAAAGATTCCAAGATTTGCTTTTGATAAATTCCCTACGGCCAACCGCCGTCTTGGAACACAGATGAAGGCCACAGGAGAAGTGATGTCTCTTGGAAGAAATTTTGAAGAGGCCATTCTAAAAGCTGTGCGCTCACTTGAGACAGGTCTCTATCACCTTGATTCTCCAGCTATCAAAAAGTTATCCGAAGAGGAACTTGAAAAAAAGATTCTTGCTCAAGATGATGAAAGGATTTGGGCCATTGCTGAAGGGATCAGACGTGATTGGAGTTTAGAAAAAATCTACAAGCTCACTGAATTTAATTATTTCTTCCTAAATAAAATTAAAAACATTATCAATCATGAAGTTCTTCTCAAAAAAACTGGAAAGCTAGAGAAAGATTTGATTTTAAAAGTTAAAAGAATTGGTTTTGCAGATCAAACCATTGCTAGTCTTTTGGGCATTACTTCTCAAGAGGTCATGGATTTCAGACTTCAGCACAAAATCACACCTGTTTATAAAATGGTAGACACTTGTGCCGCCGAATTTGAATCGAGTACTCCTTATTATTATTCAACTTATGAAGATGAGGATGAAGTGACTGAGACAACGAAAAAGAAAATTGTTGTTTTGGGATCTGGCCCCATCAGAATCGGTCAGGGAATTGAATTTGACTACGCCACAGTTCACGCCATTGATGCCATTCGCTCTATGGGGATGGAGGCCATTGTCATAAATAACAATCCAGAAACAGTGTCTACTGACTTTAATATTTCTGACAGACTCTATTTTGAACCACTCACTCCTGAGGACGTTTATCATGTGATTCTCAGAGAAAAACCAGAGGGTGTTATTGTTCAATTTGGTGGGCAAACGGCGATTAATCTCGCGGCACCTCTTCAAAAGCTCGGAGTAAAAATTCTTGGGACATCTCTTGAAAATATTGATCGTGCTGAAGATAGAAAACAATTCGAAAAACTTCTTAAAGACTTAAAGATTGCCCAACCTCTTGGGACAGCAGTGAACTCAATGAGTGAAGCTCAAAATGCAGCTGCCGCACTTGGATTTCCAGTCATGATTAGACCTTCATATGTTATTGGTGGAAGGGCCATGGAAATTGTTTATAACGAAGCTGAACTCACAAGCTATATGACTAATACTGTTCAGGTGAATCCTGAACATCCCGTTCTTATCGATCGCTATATGATCGGACGTGAAATGGAAGTAGATGCCATCTGTGACGGTGAAACTGTCGTGATCCCTGGAATAATGGAGCATATTGAAAAAGCCGGAGTTCATTCGGGTGACTCAATTGCTGTGTATCCACCTCAAAGCGTTTCTGAAAAAATCCAAATGGATCTAGTTAAATACACAAACGATATTGCCAAGGCCCTTAAAATTATTGGTCTGATTAATATTCAGTTTGTGATTAATAATGATGAAGTCTTTGTTTTAGAAGTGAATCCAAGATCATCACGAACTGTTCCTTTCTTATCAAAAGTGACAAATCTTCCTATGGCCAAAATGGCAACGAAGGCCATCCTTGGGGAAAGTCTTCTGAAGCAAGGCCATAAAGCGGGTCTTCATCCAGTAGGAAGAGAAATTGCAGTGAAAGCTCCGGTGTTCTCTTTTGCAAAACTCTCTGAAGTGGATATTGCCTTGGGACCTGAGATGAAATCAACAGGTGAAGTCATGGGTAAAGATTTTATCTATGAGAAGGCCTTACAAAAAGCTTTTATCGCCGCTGGAGTTTCGATTCCTCAATCAGGAACAATTCTTGTGACTATCGCCGATAAGGATAAAGAAGAGGCCCTTGCTCTTTTTAAGAGATTTTACCGAATTGGATTTTCATTTGCCGCCACAGAAGGAACAGCAAGACTTCTTCATGAAATTAAGATTCCCGCCAAAGTGATCAATCGTATTGATCAGGGTGAGCATGATATTATGAGCGAAATCAGATCAGGGCATATCGATCTTCTCATCAATACAATTTCAAAAAGTAAAAATGTTGAAAGTGATGGATTCAAGATGAGAAGAGCTGCAGTTGAGAGAGGAATTATTTGTATGACTTCTCTTGATACCGCCGAGGCGCTCCTTAAAACTCTTGAGATGAACTCATTTGTGATGGAGCCTCTCGTATGATTCCATCGCAGAAAATCATTCTTGCTTTAGACACAAAAGATGAAACTGAGTTGAATGCCCTATTGAAAGAAATTCAAGGGCAGGATATTTGGCTAAAAGTAGGAATGGAATTCTTCTATGCTTTTGGAGCAGAAAAAGTGAATGATATTGCAAAAAATGGGCAATCAATTTTCTTGGATTTAAAGCTCCATGATATTCCAAATACTGTGTACGAGGCCATTCGCTCACTCTCACATCTTCCAGTTAAAATGATCAATGTTCATTGTACTGGTGGTCTGGAGATGATGAAAAAGGCCAAAGAGGCCACTCAGTTTTTTACCCCCCCCCCACTCTTAATTGGTGTGACGATTCTGACTTCATTCTCTGAAGAGACTTTTAAACAGACCTTCCCCAAAAATGAGATGAATCCTTTTATTCTTGAGCTGGCCAAGCTCGCTAAAACGGCCGGTCTTGATGGTGTGGTTTGCTCTCCTCATGAAATTCAAAAAATCAAAGAGGCTTGTGGGATAAACTTTTTAACGGTTACACCGGGAATAAGATTTGAAACGAGTTCAACTGATGACCAGAAAAGAACCTTAAATGCTCTTGAGGCCCACCGCCAAGGCACAGACTTTATGGTTATCGGCCGCCCTATTACAAAGGCCAGCTCTCCTCGGCTTGCACTTACTAAAATCCTTCTAGGAGAAAATCCATGATTGCTCAAAATATCGCCTCACTTTTACTAAAAGAAAAAGCTGTTTTCCTAAGACCCGAGGAACCGTTTACTTGGACCTCTGGGATTAAGTCACCAGTCTATTGTGATAATCGTCTTTTGATCTCATCAGTAGAGGCCAGAAACTTAATTATTAAGGCCATGGTAGATGTGATTAAGCCTATGAAGGCACAAGTCATTGCTGGAACCGCCACTGCTGGTATCCCTTGGGCAGCTTGGGTGGCCCATGAAATGAATCTTCCCCTTATCTATGTGAGAAGCTCAGTCAAAGAACACGGACGTCAAAATGCCATTGAAGGAACTGCCTCGCCCCGACAATCGGTGGTTCTTTTAGAGGACCTTGTTTCTACTGGAAAGAGTTCTATTGCTGCTGCCCAAAAACTTCAAGAAGCTGACTTAAATGTTTTGGGAGTCCTTAGTATTTTTACTTATGGCTTTAGTGATGCTCAGGAGTTCTTTGATAAAGCGAAGGTTCCTTTTATCTCACTTTCAAATTTTGATACTTTGGCCCAAGTGGCCTTTGAACAAAAATTTCTTGATGCAGGAGCCCTTCAAAAAGTATTAGAATGGAGAAAAGCTGTTTCTCTAAACTAATCAGGAACTATGAAAAATCAATTAAGCTATAAAAACGGTGCGCTTCATTTTGAGCGCGCCAATATCTCTCAAATCGCTAAAAAATTTCCCACTCCATTTTTTCTTTATAGTGAAACTATTTTAAAAAATAATTATTCCGCTTTTTATGAAGCGGCAAAAAAAGCAAAACTTCATGAGCCTCTTATTTGTTTTGCCTTAAAATCGAATTCAAATAAATCTCTACTCAAAATTTTAGCAAAGCTTGGTTCTGGGGCCGATATCGTTTCAGTAGGAGAATTTAAACGCGCCATTGAAGCCGGTATTCCTGCTGAAAAAATCGTTTTCTCAGGTGTGGGAAAAACGAAAGAAGAAATAAAGTATGTTCTCAAAGCTTCAAAGCACGGGCCCTATTCATTTAATGTTGAATCAATCGAAGAGCTTGAGCTCATCTCTGAAGTGGCCAAAAAACTAGATAAGAAGGCCCGCATCTGTTTCAGACTGAATCCAGTGGTTCAACCTATTACCCATAAGTATATTTCTACAGGAAACAAGACTCATAAATTTGGAATGCTTCTTGATGACGTCTTTACGGCCATTGAGAATAAAAAATTATGGAAGCATTGTACCCTTGTAGGTCTTTCAATTCATATTGGAAGCC
This sequence comes from Bdellovibrio sp., assembly GCA_022729855.1. Taxonomy (GTDB): domain Bacteria; phylum Bdellovibrionota; class Bacteriovoracia; order Bacteriovoracales; family Bacteriovoracaceae; genus DZBG01. The sequence continues at coordinate 21,418 of DZBG01000012.1, read as the reverse complement.
AGCTCCTAGATCTGAAGGCAACTGAGAAGGCCATTGGAAAACTTTGTGAAGCGGCACTTCTCATGCCAAATAACTTAGAGTTTTTAGATGTAGGTGGTGGCCTTGGTGTTGACTATCATCCAGATGATTCTAAAAAGATGCCAGAGCTTAAAACATATATGGAGCTCATTCACCGTAGTCTTGAAAAACATTATTATGCTTACCGCTCAAAACCTGTGCGTGTGGTTTTTGAACCGGGAAGAAAAATAAGTGCCAAGGCCGGAATTTTAGTGATGTCTGTTCTACGTAATAAAGTTTCTGAAGATAATAATTTTCTCATTGTAGATGGTGGGATGAATGATTTTATGCGCCCTTCACTTTATGGTGCCTACCATGAACTGTTTCCTGTCAAAAAAGCTCCCGCCAAAAAACTTTATCATGTGGTAGGACCGATTTGCGAAACTTCAGATTGTTTTGGTTCAGGAAGAAAACTTCCTGCCTTAAAGCAAGATGATTTAATCATTCTTGCTGATACTGGGGCCTATGGATATTCAATGGGATCTAGTTATAATTTGAGAGGAAGACCGGCCGAAGTATTGTTTAAGGATAACGGTAAAACTCTTATCATTAATAAAGCCACGAGCTACGAGGATCTAACTTAAGGAGTAAATGGTGGAACAACAAGGACAGCATAAGGTGCATCCATTATTCCTTGGCCAATAATCTTTTTAAGATTTCCTGCTGAATCTACTTTCAGAGCGTAGTCTTTTGTATAATCGGCCACAATGATATCACCGTTTTGCTGAACACCTACTCCACGCGGATCCAACAGAATCCCCTGATTATTATTTATCAAATGAGTTTGATTCGTAAGTGTTGATGAATATTTTGAAAGGTAATCTGTCGTAGTTCCAAACCAACTAATAATAATCTCTCCACTAGGGGTCACGGCACATCCATATGAGCCTGTGGTACTTGCTGGAGCAGAAACAGTGGCTGAAGCCGCCGGAACAGTAATCACATCTGGAAAAATTTTTGCTCCCACAGAACTTGAACACGACAGCCAACTTCCATCATCAAGGGCCACCAATGTTTGAGAGTTCGCAATTGCACTTGATGGCCAAGCCCCTGCGTAAGTTAATCTCTGTCCATACTCATTAAATCGCTCAATGGTTGCACCCTCTGATACTAAAATATCTCTAGAAGTTGTTAATTGTGTAACAGCTCGTATAGTTCCAGTAAGCCCTGCATCTTTTGCAAGATCTCTTGTTCTTCCATCAATAGTAGAAATAGCAATCACGCGGTCTGGTGTCCCATCAATCGCCACTAAAACTTCGTTAGTCACGGGAGACCAACTTAGGGCCCCAAGTGTTTCTGCCACAAGATCTAAACGATAGAGTACTCGTACAAAATCACCATTTGCATTAAACTGATAAATACTGTCAGTTATTGCCGAGGCAATGAGAATATCATCAGTACCTATATAGACAGAACTGAATGTGGCCTCTGATTTCTCCGGGATTGGCAGACAAGAGGTTAAGAATGTGAGAACGATTAGTGTTAGTAGTCTCATGGGTAAAGAATAGCATTAATCAGAGATATTAAGATTTAGGAAATATTTTCCAGATAAGGTTTCTTAATAATTTCTGTTAGCATTAGTTTGTGATCGTACTATTTAAGCGTCTCTATTCATCACTAAAATTTTTCCTCTTTGTAGTGGCAACATCTCTAATATTTTGGAATAACACCGCTTTCGCTAACTCTGGAATAGCTCTTTATGGTGGGTATGCTCAGCATCGCCAAGAAGAGATGAATAAAAGTCATACTTATCCCAGTGGGATGACATATGGCGCAGGGCTCCTTCAACGTAAAGAATTTTATGAGTTTGAAGTTTATGTGAAAAAGTCTTCCCTCGCCGCAGATATCACCCATGACAATAATAAGAACACGATTAACCATGATCAATTTCAATTTGGAGTGGCACTCAATTTCTTTTTAACCAAAAAATTTTTTGCGAGACTTGGATATAATTTTGCCAAGATTACTCAAAAATTAGACAAGCCAATGTCTGAGGCCAGTACAGCTGGGGCCCAAAAAGAATATGGGTTACTTAAAAATGAATTTGTTGATGGAGTCAATATCGGAGCCGGCTATGTTTTCTTCTCACTAAGAAGTACAGATTTTGTCGTTCAGTATGATTACTTCTACTATAACAAGATTAAGGCCAACCAAAGTTCAATATCATTAGGTCTGAAATACTATTTCGACTAAAAAAAAAAGCCCTCCGAAGAGGGCCCTTTCTCAAAAAAACTATTTAATTTTCTTTTTTAAAGAAACTGTCTTAAGTAATTGCCCAGCAAACTGAGAAGCGTTAAGAAGTTTACCTTCAGCTTTAATTTCTGAAGTTACAGTAAATACATATCTACCCTTCTTAAGATCAAGACCGATATTAGCATATTTCACATCAGCGTTTGTTCCATTCACAGAATACTCTGCTTTCTGAAGAGTTCTTTCGAATAAATTTTTCTTCTTAGCAAGAAAACGTCTCTTTTCAATTTTAAGAGAAGTAGAAACAAGAGAGCTGATATTTGATGAACCATACTTAAAAGTTACACCAGTAAATGAAGCATTAAGATCTTTGATCGCAAGAGCGTTAAGAGCTGAAGCATCTACTAGCTCAACATTATAAGTTCCAGTAACAGTTTTTACTGATCCACTTACAGTGGCTTCTTCTTTTTTATCTTTTAAAACAATAAGGAAGTTTTTAGAACCAGTTGCTTTAAGAGAAACTTGTCCGTTATTTCCTAAAGTAGCAGTAATCGCTTCAGCAGCTGCTTTCTTAGAAGTGCTTACGATATTTACATTGATATTAGCAACAACATCAAAATCTTTTACTGTATAAGGAACTTCAACATTTTTTACACAAGAGTAAGCGACTGTTCTGTAGAAAGGTTCGCTGAAACAGTTTCTTGCATAACCAGGCCCTGGCCCATAATAACCGCCACGAGGTCCACGAGGTCCGTTATATCCGCCACCGTAGTATCCACCACCATAATACCCGCCTCCTGTACAAACAGTGCGGTAACCAGCGATTTCATTTTGGTAACAAGTAGATTGTTGAGATTCAGTACGATATTCAGTGTGAACTTCTTCTCCATTTAATACGTCATCAAATGTCGAATTTGATCCGTCATAATTAAATGTTGTTGAAGACGTTGCAAATGAAGCAAAAGAAAGGGCAAGACCTAAGCTGGCCACGATAAGCTTTTTCATAGAAATTCTCCTTAACAAGAATGTGAATGATAGGCTTTTATCAAGACTGTAATCAATTGGCCAAAGCTCAATTTCTTAAGTCTTTTTTAATGTAATTTTTTCAATGCTATAAGTCTTTGAAAATTAAGAGTTCACTTTCCAGCTGACAGTGCCATCTGGATTATCTTTAATCTCAATTTTTTTGGCCTTGAGAATATCTCTAATTTCATCAGCACGGGCCCAATTCTTTGTCGTTTTGGCCGTCTTTCTTTCCTCGATCAGAGACTCAATTTCTTTAGCGTCAACATCCACACCTGATGTGTCTTTATCGAGCTTTTTAAGATGAGCAAGAACATCTTCAGGACTTGAACTCACAATACCTGTAGAGGCATTAGCAAAAGAAATAACTTCATGAACTAGTTTAAGTGATTCAGCTGATAATTGATCTTTTATTGATTTCACATGACGAATGAAAACAAAGAAATGCCCAGCCGCTCCTGCAGCATTAAAATCGTTTGAGAGCTCTTCTTTCATCGCTGAGATTGTTCCTGCGATAATAGGATCGATTCCACTAAGTGATGCATTCGCTTTATATGAATTTGTTTCAAGGACAAAATCATGAATACGTCTTACTTCATCCACTCCACGATTTAAAACTTCTTCACTCCACTCAAGACGAGCACGGTAGTGAACAGAAATTAAAATATGACGAAGAACTTGTCCGCCGTACTTCTCATTAAAATCACGAATACGAACAACGTTTCCAAGAGACTTACTCATCTTCTCTGAACCGAAATTTAAAAATTCATTATGGGCCCAGTTATTACAGAAGGTACAACCATTGGCCGCTTCAGATTGTGCGATTTCATTCTCATGATGAGGAAACATTAAATCCACTCCACCGTGGTGAAGATCAAGAGTTTTCCCTAAAAACTTTTTGGCCATGGCCGAACATTCGATATGCCATCCTGGACGACCTTTCCCCCATGGTGACTCCCATGAAGGCTCACCAGCTTTAGCTGGCTTCCAAAGAACAAAGTCTGAGGGATGTTTTTTCTTTTGATCAACTTCCACTCTCTGTCCTGCCACTAAACCATCAAGATCTTTCTTAGAAAGATTTCCATATGTTTTAAACATAGGAACATTATAAAGAACTTCGCCGTCCACAATATAGCCGTAACCATTAGCGATGATATCTTCAATCATCTTAATAATCTCAGGCATAGTCTCAGACACTTTAGGTGTATGAGTGGCAGGAAGCATTCCTAAAGAATCCATATCTGTCTTACACTCTTCCACAAAGATCGCCGCATGTTCAATAGCATCACGGCCTAAAGAATTAGCACGCTCAATAATTTTATCATCCACATCAGTATAATTACGAACGAAGTTCACATTATAACCAAGTGACTTAAAAATTCGGTGAAACAAATCTCCCACAACTAAAGCACGAGCATTTCCGATATGAAGGAAATCATATGTGGTAGGTCCACATGAATAGAATTTTACTTTCCCTGCTTCGATGGGAGTAAAAGTTTCTTTGCTACGAGTAAGATTGTTGAAGACCTTTAATGTCATAGTTTATCCTAAAAATTTTCCAACTTCGGCTTGGCGATTTTTAATAATTGTCACAGGAGTAAGTGGGATAAGGATCTTAAGATCTGGCCCATGAGCTTTACCTGTTAAAGCAAAACGTGATCCCATGAATAATGGTTTCCCTTTAATCCCTAAATCTTTTTTCAGAGAATCAGTCCACGCATTAAGATCAGCCTCAGAAATATAATCAGCTGAATAATTATCTACTTTCTCTTTAATGAACTGATAAACCTTCACACTTGATTCCCAAGTTTTGATTTCATCAGCTTGCTCACCTGACTCAAGGCCAGTGTCTAAAATCATGTCTTGAATATTCTTAGGAATATCAGTAATGAAATCACTGTATGGTTTAGTGATATCAATTGCTTTATTTTTCCACTCAGTACTCTGAGCTTTAAAGAAATCTACACTTGCTCCTTCACAGAACTCTTCCACCATTTTAATCAGTTCAGCATTGTCTTTCATTTTTAAATGCTGACCATTGATATATTTAAATTTCACAAGATCATAAATTGCTGAGTGAGCTGAGAAACGATCCAGCGTAAATAAAGGAATAATCTCTTCTGGAGTAAAGACATCTTTCTCCTCAGGATGAGACCATCCAAGAAGACAGAGGTAATTCAACATCGCCTCAGGAAGATAATGATCATTGCGATACAAGTTTACAGAAGTGGCACCATGACGTTTTGAAAGTTTTTGTCTGTCAGCCCCAATCAGAAGTGAAACGTGAGCAAACTCAGGAAGCTTTGCTCCCAGGGCCTCGTAAATCATAAGCTGTCTGACTGTATTATTTAAATGATCTTCTCCACGAATCACGTGAGTGATATCCATTAAATAATCATCTACCACACAACAGAAGTTATAAACGGGAAGACCGTTTGATCTCACGATCACAAAGTCTCCCACCATATTCTCAGGGAAGACAACTGTGCCTTTTACTTTATCGTGAAGCGTGTATGGTTTTTTTGGTGAACGAAAACGAATAGCCGCTTTCTCGCCTGCTGCCACTCTTGCTTTGGCTTCTGCTGCAAAGGCTGGCTCTCTCCACTTCCCTTCGTAATGTGGATCACGGTTTTCGGCCATGGCCTTCTCTTTGGCCGCTTCTAGTTCTTCATCAGTACAGAAGTCGTAGAAAGCGAGACCTTGCTCAACTAGCTTGAGAGCATGTTCCATATAAATATGTGAGCGTTCTGATTGACGATAAGGAGCATATTTTGGATTTGGTTTATCAGGACCTTCATCGTGAAGAAGGTTTAACCATTGAAGATCTTCAATTTGAAGTTTTTCATATTCACTTGATGAGCGCTCAATATCTGTATCCTCCACACGAAGAACAAAAGTTCCACCTGTGGCCTTAGCGAATAGGTAATTATAAAGGGCCGTACGTGCTCCTCCAATATGGAGATAACCAGTAGGCGATGGCGCAAATCTAACTCTGACTGTCATAAAAGAAACTCCTCATCATAAGATGGATTTCATCTTACATGAGAAGGTTAATTTTGGGAATTTCTAGCTATGATAAAGTGACTCAATTTTGTCTGTCACTTCTAGTTCAGGTTTACCTGCAGAAAGAGAAATCTCTTTCACTAAAAGTTCACGACACTGATCAAGCATCTGACGCTCTCCAAATGAGAGTTTTTTATTCATCTTAAGAAGTAAGAGCTGACGAAGAACATCAGCGATCTCAAGAAGCGATCCTGTTTTAACTTTAAGTGTATATTCACGGTGGCGACGATTCCAAGTTGAGTTATCAACCTTCACATCGTGGTTAGAAAGAAGGCCAAAAACCCCTTCAATCTCGTTTTCGCCGACAAGGGCACGGATGCCTTCCTTGCTCTCAGTTGGAACCATAACTTTCATGCCATTCGATATGATTTTAACTATATAGAATGAGCGCTGTTCACCACCTAAATCTTTAGTCTCTACACTGCAGACTTGCCCTACCCCATGGCCTGGACAAACTACATGGTCGCCTAAATTAAACATGGATTCCTCCTAAAATTGCAAATATCCCTACCTTTATAACGCATAAAGACATCCTTCGATAGGCTTTTGAAACTTTTACATGTCTGGGAGTATTTTCATGACTTTCCCTCTCTACTCCTACCCTGTAAAAAGTTCACAAGAGCTTAAAAAGCCACCCCTTGGTGCCTTTTCCCCTTAGACTTTGGTTAATTACTTCCTAAGGAGTTAAGAAATGAAAACTTTAATCGCTATGACACTCATGACACTTTCACTAACGGCTTTTGCCTCAGTTAATGTAAACAACTGGGAAACTAAAGGTGTGGCCAAGTCAGAGCTTCAAGATCTTAGACAACTGATGCAAAAAGATTCGGAGTCAAAGGTTAAGACACTTAATAAGTGGATTACGGTCTCGATTGAAAGAGAGCAGATAACTGCTGCCACAGAGCTTTTAATGGAGCGAGATATGGAAGTTTTAAATACTCAGAACAGACTGGCAAAAATTAATCGAGAATTAAATCAACTGAACTAGATAAAAAAAGGCTCCCTTTTGGGAGCCTTTTTTTTTTATGAATTAAAGAGAATCCATTGTCATTTGAATTTTATTAAATTTAGCCGTCACTTCTTCAAGCATCATTTTAGATTCAACAGCACCGTAAGTTGAACCATGTTTTAGCTCAAAATCTAATCGTTTTTGAGCTAATTCGATTTTTGCAGCTCTATCAAGTTCGAATTGTTTTTTTGAAGCCTGGATGGCTTCTTTTGATAAATCATCAGTCTTACCTGAAAAAATACATTCGTAAGTATTGATCGCAATCATCTTTTGAAAATTTCTCATTTGAGTAAAGTAAGCTTGGTGCTCAATTTGGCCATTAGCGTATGATTCATTAAGACCATCAATTTTTTCATTCCAAAATGAAAGACCACAATTACCTGCAGCGAATGCATTCAGAGAAAAGATTGTCACAAGTACCGAAAATACAGCTTTCATAAAAACTCCTTAGATTAATGACCTCTTAGTTTTACCAAGAGAAAATCAATACTAGAAACAAAAAAGCCCCGCATAACGCGAGGCTTTTCTTATATTTAAAATAATTAAATATTAAAAACGGTTAAGAACTTCGTTCTTATCGAAGAAGTAAGCAATTTCTCTGTCTGCAGCAGCAAGAGAATCAGAACCGTGAACAGAGTTTTCGCCAACTGACTTAGCGAATAGTTTACGGATTGTTCCTTCAGCAGCGTTAGCAGGATTAGTTGCTCCCATGATATCGCGGTTTTTTACAACAGCGTTGTCACCTTCAAGAACCATAATAAGTACTGGTCCAGAAGTCATGAAGTTAACTAGCTCACCAAAGAAAGGTCTTTCTTTGTGCTCAATATAGAAACCTTCTGCTTTTTCTTTTGAAAGTTTCGTAAGTTTTGCAGCAGCAATACGAAGATCATTTTTTTCGAAAACAGAAATGATGTTTCCGATGTTATTATCAAGTGTAGAGTTCGGTTTAATGATCGAAAGTGTTTTTTCTTTAGACATATTGGGCTCCTTATAAAATTAATTAGTACTATTTACGCTTTCTTAAGCACTTCGGCAACTTTTTGTCCAAGCTCAGCTGGAGAACGTGCGATTGTGACGCCACATTCTTGAAGAACCTTGAACTTAGCGTCAGCTGAATCGTCTTCACCTGAAATAATCGCTCCAGCATGGCCCATACGCTTCCCTTTAGGGGCAGCAGCACCAGCGATAAAGCTTACTACAGGCTTCGTCATATTTGCTTTAATCCAACGAGCAGCATCTGTTTCAGCTGTCCCACCGATCTCACCAATCATGATCACAGCTTTAGTTTCAGGATCATTCTCAAACATTTCAAGAATATCGATAAAGTTAGTTCCATTTACTGGATCTCCACCAATACCAACACAAGTAGATTGACCAATTTCACGTTGAGTTAATTGGAAAACTGCTTCGTAAGTAAGAGTTCCAGAACGAGAGATAACTCCTACGTTTCCTGGCATATGAATATGACCTGGCATGATTCCGATTTTACATTCACCCGGAGTGATCACACCTGGACAGTTTGGTCCAATTAGACGTGACTTAGATCCTTTAAGAGCAGCTTTCACTTTAATCATATCATTTACAGGGATTCCCTCTGTAATAGCAATAATGAGCGGAATTTCTGAATCGATACACTCAATGATTGAATCAGCTGCAAATGGAGGTGGTACGAATACCATGGCTGCGTTTGCACCAGTGGCTTTCACTGCTTCGTAAGTTGTATCAAAAACAGGAATACCTTCGTGAACCATCCCACCTTTACCAGGTGTTACACCACCAACAACATTTGTCCCGTAATCACGAGATTGAAGTGTGTGGAATGATCCCTGCTTACCAGTAAGACCGATAGTAATAAGTTTTGTATTACGATTAATTAGAATGGCCATAAAATTAAGCTCCCTTCGCGGCTGCAACTGCTTTTTGAGCAGCGTCAGCGAGATCATTTGCAGCAGTGATTTTAAGTCCCGACTCTGCAAGAATTTTTTTACCAAGTGCCACGTTAGTTCCTTCAAGACGAACAACGAGAGGTACTTTCAGTCCCATTTCACGAGCGGCATCAACAACACCGTTAGCGATAATGTCACACTTCATAATTCCACCGAAGATATTCACTAAAATTGCTTTTACGTTTTGATCTTCAAGAATAATTGAGAATGCTTTTTGTACAGTTTCTTTAGTAGCACCACCCCCTACATCTAGGAAGTTAGCTGGCTCACCACCGTAAATTTTTAAAATATCAAGAGTTCCCATCGCAAGACCGGCACCGTTTACAAGGCATCCGATATTCCCATCAAGAGAAACATATGAAAGTCCAAATTTTCCAGCTTCAAGTTCCTGAGCTGACTCTTCAGTCACATCACGAAGAGCTTCAATATCTGGATGACGGAAAAGAGCATTATCATCGAAGTTAAGTTTTGCATCGAGAGCAATAACGTCACCAGTTTTAGTTGTCACCAGTGGGTTGATTTCTACGATAGAGCAATCTTTTTCAATATAAAGTTTATAAAGACCGTCGAAGAACTTCATCGCTTTCTTTAAAGTTTCACCTTTAAAGCCAAGAGCGTATCCAAGTTTTCTTCCGTGAGCAGAAGTAAATCCTGTCGCAGGGTCGATTTGTGCTTTGATAATTTTTTCTGGAGTATTGTGGGCCACTGTCTCAATGTCCATTCCACCTTCAGTCGATACCATGAAAGCAGGTTTTCCAGTTGTACGATCAAGAACGATACCAACATAGTACTCGTGCTCAATAGCGCAGCCTTGCTCGATAAAAAGTTTTAAAACTTTTTTACCTTCAGGTCCTGTTTGGTGAGTAATTAACTGCATGCCAAGAATTTGTTCAGCATAAGTTTTTACTTCGACTAAAGATTTAGCGACTTTCACGCCTCCACCTTTACCACGGCCACCGGCGTGAATTTGAGCTTTAACAACCCAAACACTTCCACCTAATTTTTTTGCTACTTCTACAGCACCTTCAACAGTGTCTGCTACACCACCATCTAAAAGGGCAATGTTAAAGGGGCGCATCAATGCTTTTGCTTGATACTCATGAATATTCATAATCTCTCCTTACAAATGAGAAAAATGCGAATGATAGGATATGAAGGACATTATAGATATTTTGAAGGTCCTATCAACTAAAAGCTCTTGAAAAACGCATATTTCCAAGGGCATGATGAATACGCATAAAGTCATAACAAGGAAATGCCCATGAAAAAATATTTTGTCCTCCATCCGGCCACATTTAAACTTGACGGCGGGGCAATGTTTGGAATTATTCCGAAGCCTTTATGGGAAAAAAAGATCCCCTCGGATGAATTAAACCGAATTCATCTGAGCCTTCGCGTTATGTTAATTCAGACAAAAAACAAAAATATTTTAGTCGATACTGGTATTGGAGATTATCACGGAGATAAATTTGATGATCGTTTTGCGGTAAAAGGTGAGAAACATCCTCTTCTTTTGGTGCTGAAAAAAAACTTTAATCTATTAGCAGAAGATATTAGCGATATTATTATCACTCATCTGCATTTTGACCACGTTGGTGGCCTTGGTGAAGATGAAAATAATCATCAGGAGATTTTCCCTAAGGCAAAACTCCATATTCATAAAAAACATTATGAATACTCGCTGAATCCAACAGTCAGAGACTCAGGATCATTTCATTCACAATTTTTTAAACCATTAATAGAGAAAGCCGACAGCGAAGGAAGAGTGATCTGGCATCATGAAGACCAAGGAGTTGTTCTTGAAGATGAAGGTGAGAAAATTTCTTACAGAGTAAGCTTTGGGCATACTCCTTATCTATTGCATCCTTATGATGATAAATTTATTTATATGGCCGATCTTGTCCCGACTTCATCTCACTTAAGTATCCCGTGGGTCATGGGCTATGATATCTCCCCTGGCCAGACAACCAAAGATAAAATGGCGTTCTATGAGTTTATTGCCAATCAAAAACTAACTATGATCTTTGAGCACGATATGAAGTACTGGGGAGCTAGGATTCAATTTGATGGGAATGATGTAAAAAGCATTGAGCTTGAGAAGGCCAACAATCAAGAGTTCCAAGCTATTCTGCAAGCTTGGCCTGCTCTTCAGTCACATCAATAATTTTCTTCTCAATATCTTTTTTAATAGCAGAGAAAGTTGTCCTGACTTCTTTTTTAAGTTTTTCTCTCTGACTATTAGCTGATTTCACTGAGAGCTTTTGCCAGTTTTCAATGAACGTCATACTCTTTTGACCCATATTAGTAGTCAGAGATTTAATTTTACTTTCATAACCAGTCTTAATAGAAAGATTATTCACTTTATCATCACGAAGCTTTTTAAAGTCCGCCTCATTGCTAATAACAAAATTAGTTAAGAGCGCCCCAAAACTTTTGGTGTATTTATCAATGCCGGTTCGCAAGCTTGTGCGCCAGTCCTTCTTAGTGTTTAAGATATCCAAAAATCCTTGCTCAATCTGTAAACAAACGGCCAGGAGTGTTTGATATTTTTGCTGAACATCTTGCCAAAACTGATCAGAGTTCAGGCGTTTGCGTTCCTCAATTTTTATTTTTTCTTCCGCTAATTTTTTGAGAGCAATCGAGAGATATTCTGCTTTTTGAGCACTGATCGCAATTCTGTATGAAAGATCGATCTCAGAAGGAATAGTATGGAATAATCCCGCAAGTTTGCTTTTAAGTGTTGAGGCTTCACAATTTGTGAGTTTGAGATTCATTTTATAAAATCCAGGAAGCAGTTTTACCCCTTCTTCGAATTCGATTTTATTAAATTCGGCCACATGATCAATTAATTTTGACTTGGAGTTAAATTTTATGGTTTTGATATCATCTATAGTGAGAATATCACCTTCAACCGCAGTAAAGTCCCCTGCAATATCACAATTATAAAACTGAGGAGTCACAAGCCAGAAGCGAGAGTAATCCGGAGAGGTGGCTTCGTTAAAAAATAACGGCTGATCCCAATCATTCAAAACCAATTTATCACTTAACACTTGATAACTATCTAATGTCATCTTTTGAGGACGAGACCAAGAAACTTGTCCTGGTTTATCTAAGAGATATTTTGCGCCAAAGAGAAGGCAAAGAATAAAGCTCACCCCAACAACAAGGCGAATCATATTTTGCGAAGATGACTTAATACTCACTTCAACTACGGGTTCATAAGTCAAATCTTCCAGCGGTAAATCAGGGGGAAGATCATTAAGTTCGACATCGGGAATGGGTGGCAAGGCCGGCGGACCGTCATCTACTGGCATATCAGGCAGTAAAAGATCTTTTAATTGGTGAGTTTCCTCTTCACCTTGCTTCCACACTGAGCATTCAAGAGACAAGCCTTCACTCACTCGTTGCTCGAGCTGAATGATTGAATATGGCCCTTCATGCCCATCAGGCAAAAGAAGAAACCATTGTTGCGCTTGCTTGTCAGTCTGACTAAAATTTGACAACGTGAACCTATTAACTTTTTTTGTTTCTAATGGAACTATATTATGATGAAGCACACCAACACTCAATGGCAAAAACGTTTTGACGAGTCTTTGGCCCCAAAAGAAAGAAATTTCTCTCAATTACCAGACCAGGGACAATCTGTGGTTTTTCTCACTTCTTCCTCTGATATAGGAGTGATGAGAAATGGTGGGCGTAATGGAGCGAGATTCGCTCCGAAGGCCATACTCAATACATTTAAAAAATGGACCCTCACACCTAAGTTAAATGAACTTAATTGGGCACAAGTAGAAGTTTCAAGCCAAGATAATGAAAAACAAGATTTCCAAGAAGCTCAGAAAACTGAATCCCATAAAATAAGTGAAGTTCTCTCAAAGTCTCATTCACAACAAGTTTTTCATTTAGGTGGAGGACATGATCATATCTACCCTCTTCTCGTTTCTTTAGGACAAAAATTTAAGAAGATTATTGTTCTTAATATAGATGCTCACGCCGATACACGTGCGGATCTTGATCCGCATTCTGGGACGCCCTTTAGACAATTTGCTGAATCATTTAAAGGTGAGTTTCATCTTTTTCAGTATGGGCTTCATGAGTTTGCCAATGGAGCTTCAACACTCTCCCCCCTCTCACATGGCACTCAATATCGACTTTTTTATCATGAAACAAAAAATCGTGTGAATGTTGATGGTTTTCTTGAAAAAATATCATTAGAAATTACTGAAGAGTGCGCTTTTGTTTTTAGTCTTGATGCCGACGCTCTGGAATCAAATCTTATTGAAGCTGTCAGCGCCGTCAATCCCCACGGAGTGACACGTGAGGAATTCTCAAATCTCTGGAATTTTTATCAGGCGATGACGAAGACGAGAAACCTAAGACCAATCGTTGGAATTTATGAAATGAACCCGATGTATGACTCTATTTCTGGTAAATCAATAAAGTCCATGGCCTCAATCATTTTTGAAATGCTCAATAAATCTGGAAATTAGATAAAAAAAAAGCCTGTGAGAACCACAGGCTTTTTTTTTCGAGAGACAAAAGGAGAAGTTAAAAAAATCCTTTCTTTAACTCCAACACACACTCCTTTTTATTAGCAAGTGCTGTGCCAATTTTTGCCTACCTAACAAACTTCTTTTCCCTAATAAAATCCAACAGAAGACGCATGGCTATATTTTTTAAATGTCATGAGTTTGACTTTTTTCTTAAACATGAGTCATGGCCTTGACTCGCACAACGCAGCAAGAATAAACAGGAGTAAAAGACTCTAAAGCTTAACTGATTTAAATTAATCTTTAACCGGCCCTTTCAAAAGCGAAGCATAAGGGACATAATGAGGACAATTTTCGCCTAACTGAAAAGCAACCCACTTCTAAGGAGAAGTTCATGTTCGCACGTGCTTTCTTTTCTACTCTTTTTGTCGCTATCCTTGCCGTAGGATGTGCTTCTAACAAACCTAAAAACGATGCTGATGCTCTTGCCAACGGTGCAGATGGAACAAACAACGGTCTAGCTCTTGAGCTAAACGGTGATTCAGACTCAAACACAGCTGGTGGACTACAAACAGTTTACTTCGCTTTTGACTCTTCAACTCTTGGAGAATCAACTAAGTCTGCTCTAGCGGCTAACGCTGAATTTTTAACTGCTAATGCAGCAGTTGATGTTCAAGTTGAAGGTCACGCTGATGAGCGCGGTGGACGTCAATATAACCTTGCTTTAGGTGAGCGTCGTGCAAAAGCTGTACGTGATTATCTAGTAGCAAATGGTGTTGCCTCTAAACGCATCTCAATCATCTCTTACGGGAAAGAAAAACCGATGGCCGAAGGTCATGATGAGTCAGCATGGTCTAAAAACCGTCGCGCGAATTTCGTAATTACTGCGAAATAATGAGATTTTTTCTCTCTGTTACTATGATTTTTATCCTTGGGGCCTGTGGTTTAGCTACCACCCGCCCCAAGGTCGAAATGAGTCTTGCCCAAGCAGCTTTCATGGCCGCCAAAGAATCCGGAGCAGACGTCCACGCCTCTACACTCTACCGAAAAGCAGAAGATTTTTACCTCAAGGCCAAATCGTCTTACAGACGTAAGTATTTTAACAAGGCCAAGGAATACGCGATCCTCTCAAAACAGTACTCTGAAAAAGCTGAATACGCTTCTACCCGCAAAAAGGCCTTAGACGGCCAAGCCGGTGAATAGCTTTTTGCTGTCAATCTGATTTCCATTCGTTAAGATAGATCAAAGAATTAAAACGGAGACTAGATCTTTATGAAGACTGCTATTATTTTTTCCCTTCTTATTATTGCCACTGGTTGTATTAAAACTGCTGATCAAGTAAATCGTGAAAAGAAACTCGATAATATTTCTGAACAAGTAAAAGATTCAAGAGGCCTGGTCTCAGATATGGCGAATATGCTTCGTGATATTCAAGGTCAGCTTGATAAGCAACACGGTAAGATGGAAGAGCTTGAACATAAAGTTGGAAATACTAACTTCACTCAAATGAATGAAACACTCACTTTAGTAAAAACTCAAAATGAGACACTTGCTGAAGAAAATAAACAAATGAAAATTCAGATGGCGACTCTCCAAGAAGAGATGAAAGGTCAGCGCGAATTTCTTGAGAAGGTCACTAAAAGCCTTGGATCAATGAAGGCTGCACCTAGTGCTCAAAAAAAAAGCGCAAAAACTGATCTCGCGGAAGCGTTAGTTCATATTAAAAACGATAAGTACAAAGAAGCTCGCGCACTCCTTGAGCCAATCATAGACAATGCGAACTTAAGTCCAGGTGAGAATAATAAAGTTTTACATGGTCTTGGAAAAGTTGAGTACTACACAAAACACTATGACCAATCTCTTGTTTATTTCTCAAAAGTTTTCACAAAATATCCGAGATCATCTATCGCCCCTAATTGTCTTCTTTTTATTGGAAGATCTCTTAAGGCCATGGGAAAAAAACCTGAAGCCAAAGAAGCTTTTGAAAAAGTAACAGAAGACTATCCAAATACTTCAGATGCAAAACTTGCGACTTCGGAGATCAGTAAACTTTAATGACTAGAATAATTTTAGGTGTTGAAACAAGTTGTGATGACACCTCTCTTGCCATTTTAAAAAGTAATGATGACGGATCAGTTGTTGAACTACTGGCGCTGAATAGTTTTTCTCAAGACTTTGTTCTCCAGAAATGGGGAGGAGTTGTTCCAGAGATTGCGGCCAGAGAGCATGTAAAAGCTCTTCCATTAGTTGCGGAAGTAACTCTTAAGGAAGCCGGAATAAAGTTTGAAGACATCACAGAGCTCGCGGTGACAACTCACCCTGGCCTCATGGGCTCACTTCTTACCGGTATCAATTTTGCCAAAACAATTTCTCTCATTCATGAATTGCCACTGACATCAGTGAATCATTTATTTGCTCACCTTGAGGCCATTCATTTAACAGAAAAAATTTCTTATCCCTATCTTGGACTTTTAGTAAGTGGTGGACACTCACTCATTGTTTGGGTGGATGGACCAAATCAAATGACTGTCCTAGGACAAACACTTGATGATGCCGCTGGTGAAGCCTTTGATAAAGGTGGAAAAGTCTTGGGACTTGGTTATCCTGCGGGAAGAGTGATTGATGAGAGGGCGAAGCTTGGAAATAAAAAAGCTTATGACTTCCCTATCAGTTATATGCGTGAGCGTCCCGGAAAGATGAGC
Source organism: Bdellovibrio sp. (assembly GCA_022729855.1). GTDB lineage: Bacteria > Bdellovibrionota > Bacteriovoracia > Bacteriovoracales > Bacteriovoracaceae > DZBG01. The sequence continues at coordinate 4,938 of DZBG01000012.1, read as the reverse complement.
TACTCAGGTCTTAAAACTGCTCTCAAAGTTTTCATGGATAAACATCCTGATAGATTGACTGACGAGACTTTTATTAATGATGTCTGTGCATCATACCAAGAAGCCATTGTTCAGACTCTTCGAATTAAAGTTTTAGAAGTGATTGAAAAAGTTTTAAACATAAATCCTAAAACCTTTAACACTCCCATCGTCATCGGTGGTGGAGTGGCGGCTAACTCTCGATTAAAATCAGTCATGAATGAGCAATTCAAAAATGTTCATGTCGTGAACCCTAAATACTGTACTGATAATGCTGCTATGATTGCCAATTGGGCTGCAAGAGTTCCAAATTTATCTAAACCGTTTCCAGAGTGCCTTGAGATCGATGCTCAAAGTCGTTTTGTGGAGAAAAAATGAGCGATCGTAAATTTCCTTGGGCCAATAAACAATTCGGTCAACATTTTCTCCATTCTAAAACAGTGATTGAATCTATTGTGAAACGCTGTCCAGTTGATTGTGATGCCATCTTAGAAATTGGACCTGGCCCCGCTGTTCTTACTCCTCATCTTACTCGTCATGGAAAACCTGTTTTTGTGGTTGAGATGGATGAGAGATTTGTCGAAAAATTAGCGACCATTGTTCCAGCAGAAAATATTTTCATTCAAGATGCTTTAAAATTTGATGGCCCAGCTTTTTTTAAACAGCATGGATTTAAAAAAGTATGGTTAGTTTCTAATCTTCCTTATAACGTCAGCGTTCCACTCACGACTCAGTTTCTTGAATGGCCAGAAATTACTGAGATGAGTTTGATGTATCAAAAAGAAGTGGCAGATAAAATTCTTCCTCGTGATAAAAATGAGATGAATTCACTTCACTGCCTCTGTGCCAGTTTTTTTGAACTTTCAAGTGTTTGTTTTGTTCCCCCTGGAGCATTCATTCCACCTCCGAAAGTTGATTCACAAGTTTTACATTTCAAAAGAAAAGAAAACCAAGACCTTCTTCCTGAAGTCAAAAAGCTAGAGGGATTTCTCCGTTTAGTCTTTGGACAAAGACGAAAACAATTAGGTGGGATTCTAAAAAAATCAATTGGCCCTGAGTTAACTGAAAAAGTTCTCGCTGCTGGTGGTGTTGATATTACAATTCGCGCAGAGACACTAACTTACTCACAAGTGATGATCATGTATGAAGCTTTTTCTACTCGCTCTTAGTCTCCTTAATCTTAATGCCTATGCTTCTCCTTTTGAACTTTTTGGCCCCTCGGCCATTGCTATTTCTCAAGGTCATCAGGCCGGTGCCACTCAATCTGCCGACAGGCAAATGTATGCCGGTGCTTTGATCGCCAATACGAAGACGACAAGTTTTAGTTTTAACTTGATTGAAATTATTCCTCAGCTCACTGATATCAATAATGTGGTTATAAAAAATCCAGTGAATCAAAACGGGAACACAACCACTTCTGGAAATATTGATCCCAATACTCCGGCCACCACGATGTTTGCAGGACATTTGGCGACTCCACTCTTTGGTGAACAAGGTCCTGTCTTTGGACTCTCAGTGATCGCTCCTATTGATCGCACGATTGAGGCTGATACAGGTGATCCTTATAAACCTGAATACACTATGTACCGCAATCGTTACTTGCGACCGACTATCGTGTTTAATCTTGCTCAACAATTTGGTTCATGGGGAGTTGCGCTCGGTGCTCACACAGGTTTCCAATCAAATGGTGAAAGTTATTTTTATACACGTGCCGATAATGAACCTTATCCAACGGTGGGTAAGGCCACTTTTAATGCTAAACCTTCTCTTGGACTTACCAGTAGTGTGAGTAAGAAATGGAATAGTGGTGAAACTTATTTATCATTTACTCAAGAGATGAAATCAAAATTTACAAATAAGGCCATTGGGGCCACTTCAATTGGTGGCGGAAACGCTTTTCCTTTTGAGTTTAATATCAGCTCTCTTCTTTACTACGATCCTCAAACATGGCGACTTGGGCATATTCAGAAAGTGAATGAGAGTTTTAAAGTGATGGCGATGCTTGAATACCAAGAGTGGGCAAACTACAAGACATCAAAACTTGTTCTTGATCAAGTGGGCGGTACACTTGCTTCAAGTCGTGATTATGAAAGTCTTCGCCCACGAAATATCTTGATTCCCCATATTGGATTTGAATCTACCTTAAGTGAGCTTTGGGTTGTGAGAGCGGGTTATTTTTATCGCCCAACACCCCTTAAAACATCTAATCTAAAAAATAACGGAAACAGTATTGATCAGGACAAACACGTCGGTTCTGTTGGGTTTGGCCGTTACTTCACAGTCTTTGGAAAAAAGTTTGAAACCACTCTGGCCTATCAACTGCACCATCTAAAATCCCAAAAGATCAATAAAACTGATGGCCTAGAAGACGGAGCCGCCGGACAGAAGATTGGGTCGCCAGGTTACCGCATCGGTGGTAATATTCATGTCTTGTCACTTGGGATCAACTGGGCGATTTAATATATATGGGCATTAAAATAATTTCTAAAAATAGCCGTGCTGGATACGATTACTTTATCGAAGATAAGTATGAGGCAGGGCTCGAGCTAAAAGGTACTGAAGTTAAAAGTCTTCGTGCTGGAAAAGCTATTATCACAGAAGCATTTGTGACTCTTGATTCTAAGGGTGAGGCCTGGCTTCAAAATGCCACAATTCCTCATTATGATTTCGGAAATATCAATAATCATCCAGAAACTCGTAAACGAAAACTGTTGCTACACCGTGAAGAAATTTCACAGATTGCGAAGAAGATGAGTACAAAAGGCTACTCTATCATCCCGTTATCTTTATATTTCAAGGACTCACTGGTCAAATGTGAAATTGCTCTTGCGAAGGGCAAAAAAGCCTTTGATAAGCGTGAAACAACTGCTAAAAAGGACGTAGAGCGTAAACTTCGCCAAGGGAAATACGACGAATGAGTTTAGAAACTTCATCCGATAATATTCGCACAATCACTCCGCTTAACGCGCAGAAAGTCTATGGGCACCAAGAAGCTTTGGAGCTTATTCCCCTTCTTATGATTGTGACTTCAAAAGCAAAAAAAGAACTTAGCGTTCTTAATTCTCAATTAGGTTTTTTTAAAAATAATTCTGATAAGGCCAATGATATTCAAAATCGTATTGGTCTCGTTCTTCAAACTTGGTCTGAAAAGGTACGCCGTCTTGGTTGTTATCCTGTTTCTATGGCCAAAGTTCGCATTCCTGCCGAGGAAGGCCAGTTTCTTTGGGAATACCCTGAGAACAAACTTTTCATGCACTAATTCATGTTCACAAAAAATTTAGACCACGGTTACGTAATTAAAGAGATGAAACCAGACGATTTCTGGCCTCTTTGGGACGCCCACTCTCCTGCCATCTTTCGTGACGTGCTTTTCTCTTTTCCCTGGCGCCAACATCTCACAGAGAAAGAAAATGCTGAGATGGCCTTATTATCGAAGAATAAAGGCACACCTTACCGCCTCCTTCTTGCTCTCTTTAAAGAGGATGAGTTTGTTGGTTGGAGTTTTGGGGATCAGAAAAACGTCGATAATGATTATTATATGAGGAATTCTGCCATTCTTCCGAAGCACCGTCGCCAAGGACTCTACTCTGCTCTTCTGACGACTCATCTTGAGCTTATCAAAGAGAAGGGCTTCCAGAAAATCACCAGCAGCCATCATGTCACAAACAATGCTGTTCTTATTCCAAAACTGAAAGCTGGTTTTATTATTTCAGGATTTGAGATGGATGATGGATTTGGACTTCTTGTGAACTTAACTTATTTCACTAATCCACTGAGAAGAGAAATGATGGATGTAAGAGCTGGATTAATAAAACCAAATGATGAAATCAAGTCAGCCTTAAAAATTTAGTAAATTGGCCACACCTGTATAAATTGTCTTCATCGCAATAATAGTTAAGAGAATATTTACAATTTTATCAAATAAGCGATCAGAGATTTTTTTTGAAATGGGAATGGCCACCATCACTCCGACAATCACTCCACCGATTAAAATAAAAATTTTATCTCCGATGGCCGACATATCAAATGAGGCCATACTTCCAAAAGCAATAATTTTTGAAAGTTGCAGAATCATCTGTGCCGCACTTTTAGTCACTATTTGTGACTGACGTGGCAGACCTGCTTTCTGAAAAAAGGGTGCCACAAACGGCCCAACAGATCCAACTAACATTCCTAAGACTCCCGATACAAAACCAAGAGGAATAAAAAAGTTTGGCGGAATGATTTGAAATTTAGCAGGCAGTGGAACATAGATTGAAACAATTATCATCACACCAATTAAAATTTGAAGATAAGCCGGATCAATCAGTCCCAACATCTTACTGGCAAGATAAGCACCCGGAAGTAAGAGAAGTGCATATCTTCCCACAATGGGCCACGCCACCTCTCTCCAGGCAAGAGAGCTTCGTAAAAAGTTTGATGTCAGTAGTGTAAAACTATGAAGAGCGAGAGCTTCAATCGGTGGATAAAAAATAAGAAGCAAGGCCAAGACAACTGATCCCCCACCGAGACCAGTGAGGGCCGAAACTGTTGCTCCAATAGTAGCAACAGCAAAAAGAATGAGCTGACTACTCTCTACCACTTTTTGAAATCCTGATATAAGCGATTTTTCTTAAGTAAAGTTGTAAACGCCAGACTAAGCTCATAAGTAAAAAGCTTACTGACTTTATAATAAGTATCAAAATGCTGATTAAAATCTTTCTCTATGGCATTTGCGAGTGAAACATCAGTAATAGACTTACGATGTCCTTTACCTAATTGTGTACCTACTGAATAGGCCACATCAATCAGCTCCTCTTTGTTTAGCATGCCTTTAACTTTAGCGGTAAACACTGGAACCTGACGTCCCCAGTACTGACGATTATTATGTCCTGTCCGAGCACCTATGACACAAAATCGGTCTTAATTTAAGTCAATAAA